>JBEKWL010000042.1:0-29835 GCA_049513095.1 Terriglobales bacterium | reverse complement strand
ATGCGCTTGGCCTCAGCTGCAATGGCGGAACGCAAGTCGGCAAACAGCCGCCGCTCGATTTCGACGATCTTCTCCTGGGCGTCGAGAATCTTGGACTCATACTCTTTCAGCTCCGGAGTCGTAAAGCGCTCGGCATTTACCAGCGTCTGCTTGCGCTCGTAGTCGGTGGGCGAGAGGTGCAGATTCGCTTTCGAAATCTCGATGTAGTAGCCAAAAATGGAATTGAACTTTACCTTGAGCGAGCCAATCCCCGTCCGCTCGCGTTCGCGCTGCTCCACTTGCGCCAGGTACTGCTTCGAGTTGCGGCTCAGGTCGCGCAGTTCGTCCAGATCTTTGTCGACGCCAGCGGCGATCACTCCGCCATCGCTCACCGTGAGCGGCGGCTCCGGAACGAGCGTGCGATCGATCTTCTGGCGCAGATCGCTCAGTTCGTCGATCACGCCGTGCAGCGTGCTCAGCCGCGACGCAGACAGGCCAGCCAACACCGCTCGCACCGTTTCCAGCGTGACCCGGCTCAGCAGACGTTCAAGGTCAAGAATTCCGTCCAGCGACCGCCGCAATTCTTCGCGCCGCACCGTATCTTTTACCTGCACTTCAACGGAATCCAGCCTGCCTTCGATCTCGGCCCGATCCAAAGACGGACGCAGCAGCCACGTGCGCAGCAGCCGCTTGCCCATCGGCGTTACGGTCGCATCCAGGCAGCGGAACAGAGTCACGCCAGCATCGGTTCCTGCAAATAACGGTTCGATCAGCTCCAGGTTGCGCACTGTCACCGCATCGAGCACCAGGCAATTCTGACGCTCGTAGAAGCCGATACGGTCCACGTGGTCGAGCGTGCCACGCTGCGTTGACCGGATGTAATACAGAATCGCTCCCGCCGCCGAAGCCGCCGCCCGTTTGCCGGCCAACCCGAAGCCTTCGAGCGAAAGTACGCCAAAGTGATTCTCCAGGAGCGGAATCGCGTGGTCGGGAGCAAAGATCCAGTCGTCCAAAGGAGTTTCTGCCCAGCCAGAGCCGGAAACCCGAGCGACAGGCGCTGTGCCGGTGGAGGGACGGGCGTCTGCGTGGGGACCGGTGACTCGCCCGTCCGGCGGAGCGAAGCTCCGCAACTGGACCCCGACAACCCGCTCCAGCAGAGGTGCCGAAGACCCATACAGCATTTCTTTTGGCCGCAATTGTTCAAGTTCTTCTTGAATGCGGCGCCCGGCCAGCTCGCCCCCAAACTCAGTCGCTCGGAACTCGCCCGTCGAAAGATCCAGCGCCGCAAAACCTACGCGATCTCCAACCGTTGCCACCGCCGCCAGGAAGTTGTTCTCCTCCGCGTTCAGCGACGAATCCGCCGCCGTGCCCGGCGTGACAACGCGCGTCACCTCGCGCCGCACCAGCGTTTTCGCCAGGCGCGGGTCTTTCACCTCCACCTGCTCGCAGACCGCGACCTTGAACCCGCGCCGGATCAGTTTTGAGATGTAGCCCTCGGCGGCGTGGTAAGGCACGCCACACATGGGGATGGCCACTCCCTTTTCTTTATTGCGCGAAGTCAGCGTGATCTGCAACTCGCGCGCGGCCAGCACCGCGTCGTCGAAAAAAAGCTCGTAGAAGTCCCCCAGTCGGAAGAACAGCAGAGCGTTGGGATGCTCTTTCTTGATGGCGGCATATTGCCGCATCAGCGGCGTTGAGGGTTCAGACATAGGGCAATTGGTAATCTTGTAATCTCTAAATTTGTAATTTGCAATTTCTCTTCAGTCCCGCGTTGCAGTTCGCATCACACGGGTTTGCCGATCCCACTACTCTAGCCTGCCGGGAGGTTTTCAGATTACAAAATTGCCAAATTACAAATTTCTCCATTTGACTCCCTCCTGCCGTTTTGTTCTTCTTACCCCATGGAACTCCGCAAAGATCCCATCACCCGTTCCTGGGTGATCACTGGTGACGATGTCATCGAACCCACTCCGCGTTCCGAAGCCTGCCGATTTTGCGGTCCGTCCGCCGAACCCGTTCAAGTCATCGCCAATCTGCCCGGAGTGGATGGCAGCGCCTGGTCGGCGCGCTCCGTCGTCCATCCGCACGCGCTCTACCACATTGAAGGCGAGCCGACCCGCCGCGGCGATGGTCTTTACGACCGCATGGGATCGGTTGGGGCTCACGAAGTTCTGATCGAGAATCCCCGCCACGACGGCAATCTCTGGAATGCCCGCGACGTCGAAGTCGAACAGTTTCTGCGCCTGGCCGCACTGCGAATTCAGGATTTGAAGCGCGACAGCCGGCTCAAGTACATCAGCATCTTCAAGAATCACGGCCCCGGAGCCGGACAGGAATTCGAGCACCCCACATCCCAGCTCACCGCAACCACGTTCGTGCCCCGCCGTGTCCTCTACGAGCTCCGCGCCGGACGCGACTATTTCGAGACCAAAGAGCGGTGCGTCTTCTGCGACATTCTGGCGCAGGAGGAACGGCAGGGTCTGCGCATCGTCGAAGTTCGCGGAGACTACGTGGCCTTCTGCCCCTATGCTCCGCGCGTCCCGTACGAAACCTGGATTATGCCCCGCAGCCATGAATCTTCCTTTGAGCGCACCAGTTCATCGCGCGTGGGCAGCGCGACCGATCTCGCCGCGCTCCTGCAGCGCACCCTGCAACGTATCCGCACCGTCACGGAAAGCTTCCACCTCGTGCTCCACACCTCGCCCAACAGCCAACATCCTTCGGCAACCCTCGGATATTGGAAAACCCTCGATGACGACTATCACTGGCACATCGAAATTTTGCCCGTTCTTGAGGCCAAGGCAAGGTCATACACTTTCAAAGAGATTTATTATTCTCCTGTCACCTCCGAGACGGCAGTCAAACGTCTGCGAGAGGCGAAGATCTAACGGAAAGCGGAAGTCGTTGGTCGTCCGTTGGTCGTTCGCGAAGCCTGGGCGAGGGCAAACTCTGGAAAATCCCGCAGAGTTAGAGGCCAACATGGCCGCAATTGGCTCGAGGACATTTACGAACAGGGGAATCGCGAACGACCAACGACTGACGACCAACGACTAGCTACTAGCTACCCCCATGACCATCCGTCGCCTGAAAACCTACACCGGATCCCAAGGCTACGTTTACCAGTACTACTTCGTCGGAAAGCGTCTCGCCGCGACATCCAACGCCCATGAGTCTGATGCCAATGAGTACATCTTCGACGTCACCTCCGACCGCAAGCTGACCTACGCGGTGAGTATTTTCCTCCCGCACCAGGTCGTGGCCGCCTGGGCCGAGTCCAACGGACGCCCCCTCGCCGATTCCGAGCAGTACGCCGCTGTCAAGATGCGTTTGTTCCGCGCCTTCGACGAACTGGAAAATATGCAGGCGCACGGCCGACAACTGCAAATCGACTTGCAGTCACTCGAAGAATCGCTGGCGTCGTTGGGTGTGGAGTAGGTTTGCAGGTGCCATCGGCCTTCCTCGCTCGCAGATGAAATGGAAAAAGAATCGACATTGGAAGAGAATTGCGGGTTGCTCCATGCCGCACGCACCAAATAGAATGGCCACTCTAAATTTGTTCAATCTGCTTCTCAATCAGGAGAGACATGAAAACAAAAAAAGACTGTGATGACTCTGGCCGTGTGCCGTGTGGCAGTGGGAGTAAGCTTCGCCAGCCCAAATATGGGCACTTGGAAGCTGAACGAGGCAAAGTCGAAGTTTCCCCCGGGGGCATCGAAATCTGTCTTTGGCTTCTTCAGGATCGGAACGTCGCCCGCAGCTCCACTTCGCCCCCTGTGACCCACGTCACAGACCCCTGTGACAGCGCACGTTTCCCCCGCACCCAGCCGCCCGGCAAACTATAATCACCCAGGCGGGGGGGAGTTTGCACCGGCCTGCGGAAGCACCCAGGAATGATGACCCTGATCTGGCTGCGCGTTGCGCTCGTTTGTTACGCTGCGGGATTGCTCTATGCGCTGGTGGCGCTGACCCGCACTTCGGAAATCCTCGGTAAGATTGCGCTCCATGCCTCCTACCTCGGCATGGTGTTTCATCTCGTTTCGCTGACCGAAGCCGTTGTGCAGACCGGCCAGTTCGCTTCGGCCTCGGTTCACAACTCGGAATCGCTGCTGGCTTTCCTGATCATGGTCGTCTTCATGCTTGCCTACATGGTGTATAAGACGACCACCCCGGGCATCGTGATTTTTCCCCTGGTTTTTCTGCTGACCTTCGTGGCCGCCACCGGTCAGCAACCGCTCGTCTTCACCTCGATTGCCGTGAAGCACGGTTGGCTCGCCGTGCATATCCTGATGATCTTTACCGGATACGCGGCGCTGTTTCTTAGCTTTGGCGCCAGCATCCTCTACCTCATGCAAGAACGCGCTCTGAAATCCAAGACTCCAAGTGGGATGTTCTCGCGACTGCCCGCTCTCCAGGTGATTGACGACATCGGATACCGTTCCCTTATGATCGGATTTCCCTTCATGACTCTGGGCCTGATAGCGGGCTCCGTGGTTGCCGAATCCACCTACGGCCGCATTAATTTCTTCGATCCCAAGATTCTGCTTTCCGTCCTGATGTGGGCCGTGTACCTGCTGATGGTCTTCACGCGCCTGAATGCCGGCTGGCGCGGACGCCGCGCCGCCTTGCTCGCCAGTGTTGCCTTCGTCGCGGCCATCGTCGCTTGGATTTCCAACTACTTCAGCGGAATGCACAGGTTTATCGCCTCATGAAATTCCAGCTCATCGGCGTCAATCACAAGACCGCGCCGGTCGAGGTGCGCGAGCGCCTGGCCATTCCCGAATCGCGCTTGCCGGAAGCCTGCAAGAGACTGGCCGAACATCCAGCCGTTACCGAGGGCATGATTGTCTCCACCTGCAACCGCGTCGAATTCATCGCCAACATGAAGAACGGCACCGGCGACCTGCGCGAATTCCTGCGCGAGTATTTTGAAATCGATCTCAGCCAGTTTGAAAGTCATCTCTACGAATTCCGAGAAGATGAAGCCGTCCGTCACATCTTTCGCGTCGCCGCCAGCCTTGACTCCATGGTCGTCGGCGAACCCCAGATCCTGGGACAGGTCAAGGAAGCCTACGCCACCGCCCGCGCCGTTGGAGCCGTGCGCGCGCAGTTGGATCAGTTGCTCACCCGAGCGTTTGCCGTGGCCAAGCGCGTCCGTACCGAAACCGCCGTCGGATCCTCTTCGGTTTCGATTGCTTCGGTGGCGGTCGAACTGGCTGAGAAAATCTTCGGGAGCCTGAACGGCAAGAGCGTCTACCTGGTGGGTGCGGGGAAGATGAGCGAGTTAGCGGCCCGGCATCTGCTCGCGCACGGCGCCGCGTCTCTCTTTGTCGCCAATCGCACCTACGACCGCGCCATCCGGCTGGCGCAAAAATTTGAGGGACAGGCGATCGAGTTTAGCCGCCTTTATGACACCTGCGATCGCGCCGACATCGTCATTACCTCGACCGGCTCGCCCCACTTCATCTTCCGGCCCGAACACGGCGAAAGGCTCATGGCGCTGCGCAAAAACAAGCCCATGTTCTTCATCGACATCGCCGTTCCGCGCGACGTCGATCCCGGAATGAACAAGATCGATGGCATTTTCGTCTATGACATCGACGATCTGCAGCAAGCGGTCAGTTCGCACGTCGCCGATCGCAAGAAGGAAGCCGAAAAGGCGGAGGCGATCGTCAATGGCGAAGTCGCGAAATTCCACGCTCGCCTCCAGACTCTCGACGTCGTTCCCACCATCGTCAGCCTGCAGGACCACCTCGAAACTATTCGCCAAGCCGAGATTGACCGTGTTCGTGGCCGCCTCGGTTCCATGACCACCGACCAGGAACTTGCCGTCGAAGCGCTGACTCGAGGCATCGTCAACAAAATCATGCACACTCCCATAAGCACCCTGAAAACGGCGGCGCGCGATCCCGAGTCCACCACCGTCATCGACCTCGTGCGTCGCCTCTTCAACCTGCGTAACGAAGATGAAGAAAAAGAAGCGGCCGCTTTGAAGTCCGCCCGTCGCCCGGAAGCAGAAGACTGATGGCCCGCCTGCGCATCGGCTCCCGCGGCTCGCAACTCGCTCTCTGGCAAGCCCATCACATTTCCGATCTGCTGCGCGCTCAGGGCCATACCGTGGAACTTGAGATCATCAAGACCACCGGCGATAAAATCACCGACGTTGCGCTCGCCAAAGTCGGCACCAAGGGCATGTTCACCAAGGAAATCGAGGAAGCGCTGGTCGAAAACCGCGTCGACCTGGCCGTGCACAGCTTGAAAGATTTGCCGACGGAACTGGCCGTCGATTTCGAAATTGCCGCCATCACCACCCGCGAGAATGCACGCGACGTTTTTTGTTCCGTGAAATTCGCCGGCATCGAAGCTCTGCCGCAGCTGGCGAACATTGGCACCAGCAGTCTGCGCCGTCAGGCCCAGTTGAAAGCGGTTCGTCCCGATCTTCAGATTCACCCGCTCCGGGGTAATGTGGATACGCGCCTGCGCAAGCTCGAATCCGGCGAGTACGATGCCATCATTCTCGCCGCCGCTGGCCTGAACCGTCTCGGAAAAACGCAACTGGTCCGTCAGGTGATCCCCGCGGAAGTGATGACCCCCGCCGCCGGACAAGGCGCCTTGGGAATTGAAATTCGCAACGGCGACACCGCAACGCGGGCGCTCCTCGCCTTTCTTGATGACGCTGCCGCCCGCGTCACCACCACCTGCGAGCGTGCCCTGCTCAACAAACTCGGTGGAGGCTGCCAGGTTCCCATCGGAGCCTTCGCCGAAGTAAAGGGAGGGCGAATCCGCCTGAACGGGCTCGTAGCCCATCCCGATGGAACCAAAGTTCTGCGCGAAACCCGCGAGGGTGACGATCCCATGCGATTGGGCGAAGAAGTCGGCGAAACCCTCCTCCGTCGAGGCGGCGATGTTATTCTCGAAGAAGTTTACGGCGGAGGCTTTGCGTTACCACAGCAACCGTAGAATAAGGTCTCCGGTGTTAGGTCTCAGGCGTCAAATCTTGGCGCCCTTGAGTTGAACCTAAGACCTGACTCCTGATACCTAAGACCTGATCCATGCGTAAGCCCAACGAAAACCGTCCCCTCGCCGGAACCCGGATTCTTGTCGGACGTGCCCGGCACCAGGCTGGCAGCCTGTCCGCCAGCCTGCGCAGCCTGGGCGCAACTGTAATCGAAATCCCTTTCATTGAGATCCGCAAGCCGCAATCGTACCGGCCCCTCGACGACGCCCTGAAAAATATCCGGAACTATGACTGGCTCATTCTCACCAGCGCCAATGGCGTCGAAGCGATGTGGGAGCGCGTCGGGAAACTTCGCATCGCGCGCCAGGCTCTCAAGCATCTCCAGATCGCTGCCATCGGGCCTGCTACCAAGAAGGCGATCGTGAAGCATGGCCTGAAGGTCAAGATGGTTCCGGAGGAGTACGTTGCCGAGTCTGTCGTGAAGGGGCTGCGCGATAAGGTCAACGGCAAACGCGTCGTACTCATACGAGCCAAAGTCGCGCGCGACGTGATCCCAGAAGAGCTGCGTGCGGCCGGAGCGCAAGTGGATGTGGTCGAAGCTTACGAAACCGTAGCGCCCGAGAAATCGCGCACTCGCCTGCGCGCGCTGATGAAAAGTGCGGGTCGCCGCCCGCACATCGTGACCTTCACCAGTTCCTCCACGGCGAGGAACTTTGCCGAACTGCTCACCAACTTCAAGGCAGGTTCACCCAGCGCAGGTTCAACCAAGGCAGGTTCGATCAGTCAGGTTCAGTTTGCGTCGATTGGTCCGGTGACTTCAGCGACGCTGCGCGAATTGCAGATGCCGGTCGCAATCGAGGCCCGCGAATTCACCATGGGTGGACTGATTCGAGCGATCGTCCTCGCCCGCTACGCAAAACCGTCCGCGTAGTTTGTGTAGAGACGGGGCTTGCCCCGTCTCCCGCTTCCAGGCAGAGAACTGGCGTATGAGCGGAGCCGCGGCAAGTCGCGTCTCTACGGGAAAATGGCCCCGCTTCAGGGGCTGCGCAGGCCGCGAATTCTACCGCGGCTTCGGATTCGAGACTCCCATCTGCGGGTCAATCGCGTCCAGGTAGTCCTGCATGCGTTTCTTGGTGTCGGCGGGCATACCAGTAAACTCGATTCCGTTGCCCACGCCCGGATCGCAGGTCCGAACCAGCGCCGTGATATTGATGTGCTCCGAGTCCAGCCAAAAATCCACCCGCAACGCGGTTCCGAGCGGCAAAGGCAGCATGGTCTCGACATAGCATCCATTGCCGCTCACATCGGTGGCATTGATGCGGAGTGGCGCGTTGATGCGCTCGTCGCGAAGTTCCAGAGGAAGCGAAATCTTATGCCGGTGCCAGTGCCGGCGGTTGGAGGCCGCAATTGTCACCGTCGCCCCGTCGAGTGGCAGGTAGCTCTTCCACGGGCACTCCTGCTCGGCGACCAACTTCACGCCCACTTGATTTTTCTTGACCGCGCCCGTATTCATCACCCAGATCACCGTGCAGCGTGTCTTTTTTTCGCCGCACTGTACTCCGATCACGTCGCCCACTTTCAGTTCGCTCTCGACGCCCGAGATCAACGCCCCCTCCGAACTGATGTTGTAAGCGTGAGCGGATTGCGAAAAGGGGCGTCCCTCCGCGTTCATTCCCCAAATCCGCACGGGTAGGTCCACACTCAGGCGAGGTTCGGCTTGTTGGTCGGGCATGCCTTATCCTTGTGTCTGCTCATGCGATGATACCGTCCTCTGACGCCCCGCGGTATTGCAAAGTTTGCCGTTGCAGTAACCAGCAAAGCACGACTTTCGGCACCTTCCAATCATCATTCAGGGACGGTCTTCTGTTAACTCACGATAACTGATGACCCGGATCTTTTGCTCGTCCAGAAACTGGCGCAGTTCCGCCGAAGTCAGCAGACGCCGCTCCTCCTCGCGAGCATCGAGCAATCGCGTGCGGGCGGCGCGTAAGTCGGCATCGTTGTACCCGGGATGGCAGACTAACTCCCACGTTCCCTCCGGCAGGCTCGCGAGCGTTTGACGTAGCAGGGAAATGCCGACCGAGCCGGTCTCGATCACTCCCAGCACACCGTCGGGCGTAACCAGTCCAGCGCGCTTGGTCCGCTGGTGGAATTGCCCGGAAAAAGTATGCAAAATGCGTACCTGGCCATAGCGTTTCCAGAGGCGCGCCTTGCCTTTGAACTGGCGCGCGTGTAGCGCTTTGACCGGAACGATCGGATTGCGGATCGCACGCACCCCGCAAATCCGCGCGGCGCGCAGCAGCGCTGCCAGAATCTCGGGAAAGATGTGGGCGTGTTTGTGGGTATCGAGGTGAGTCACCGGGAGACCGGTGGCCTGAATCTTCCTGATTTGCGCCGTGACTTCTGCGACCAGTTGATCGCGATCGAAGCCTCCCAACATGGCGCGCGCGGCGAAGGCCGAAAGGCTCGAGTAGAACTTATCCGGCTCTGCCGAGCGAATCGCCAGCAACGTATCCAGCGCCCCCGGCGGTGATACCGGGGTTCCGTCCACCAACACGACGTGGCATCCCACGGAGAGATTCGGCGCCGACCGCGCCGCCGTCACCGCGTCCTCGAACCGAGCGCCGTTGGCCATCAATGTCGCCGACGACACGACCCCTCCGATGTGGGTTTCCACAATGGCCCGATTCACTCCTGCGGTCAGACCGAAATCATCGGCGTTGACGATTAATCTTCGCACGCACAAAGTGTAGCAGCCGCGCCGGTGAATTCTGCACTGTTTGGACCTGGCAGGCTGCGGAAGAACTCGCGATTCGGCAACCGGCTGGTTTGACCGGCGGGGAAGCGTCCAGTATCCTCAGCATTAGTTTTGCAGAGGTTTTTTCGCGGACGGCGCGAACACGCCGTGATCGCAGCCGCGCCGAGTGGGCGGTTAGCTCAGCTGGTTAGAGCGCCTGCCTTACAAGCAGGAGGTCGCAGGTTCGAGCCCTGCACTGCCCACCATTTTTTCTTTTCTAGGCCTGCCTTCGGGAAACGATAACCCACACCGTGCCCCGGCCCTCGCAGTAGCGGCAGCGCTCGTTCCCCATCAACTTTCCCGTTCCGCGGCATTCAGGCAGTTGGCGATAAGGTGTAGTTCTTGCAGTGAACTCTCCGGGAGCTTGGCCGGGTCTTTGAATATTTCGGCATGATGTTGGCTACGCAGCCAGAAGACCAGCTTACTCTCGAGGGTTTCGCGGTCTTTGATGCTGAGCTGCGCGCAGCGCTGCGGCCACCATTCAGGAATGCAACCGTAGCAAACCAGTTCGCCGGCATCGAAGAGGGCGCCGGGATCGGAACGGCGAAAAAACTTCTTGCACCAGGAGCAGGGAACGACGCCCAGCAAACCCAAGGCGTCCTTCAGTCGATCGAGGTCGATTTCGTGGCGTGCTACGACCTCCTCTGCGCGTAATTCGGATGGTTCGGGCATGGTTTGCTTCCGGCCGCAAAGTGTACACGTTCAGGATACACAATCCAGTGTTCCCGGTTTGGTCCCTTGCGGACCCAACCCATTCTAACCCATACACAGGACAACTAGTTAGGCAACGGCGCGGGCAGGGACGCCGTTTGCGATTGGCCCGGTTTTGGTGCAACTATGCCCGAACTATGCCCAAACTCGCCCAACCCTTGCGCCAGCAGAAGCGCACTGGATTTTTGCTTCTCATCGAGCTTCCGAGCCGCTTCGGTAAGGTCGGCTTCGTCGACGATGTTGTAGCGTTCGAAGACAGTCCGTGACCGGTGCCCGGAGATTTTCATGGCAACGCTTTCCTGAACTCCGAGCCTGCGGAGGTTCCGTACACCGGACCTGCGAAGATCGTGGAACAGGAGATCGGGAACGCCAGCACGTTCGCAAATCGTCCTCCAGATTTTCTGGATGGACCGCACGGGCTTGCCATCCGCTCGCGTGAACACGTGGTCATCCGGCTTCTTTCCGATGATGCAGGCCGTCAACAAAGTTGAAACTTCCTGCGTCATCTTCACCGTGCGGGCTTCGCCGTTCTTCGTCGTTCCGGCGAACAGCGCGATCGTTCCGTTGCTCAAGTCGATCTGCTTGACGCGCATCGAGAGCAACTCGCCCTTGCGGAAGCCGAAGCTGTAGGCGACTGTGAACATCGCACGGAGCCACAAACCTTCCTTCCCGCACTCCCTCGCCAGCGGCGCATACTGCGCGTCTTCGAGGAATCCAGTGCGTGGTGTGCTTTCCTTGTAGAGGGGCATGACCGGGCACACTCTCACTTTTGGTGGAGTCGACCTCAGCGCCAAGTGGTATGCACGCTTCAGAATCGCCAACTCCCGGTTGACGGTTGGCCCGCTCGCGCCCTCCGCTTCTCTCTTGCTGCAATACCGCTGCACCGTGTTGGTGTCGAGATCATCGACAGGCAAGCGGGTGAAGAATGGTGCAAGGTGATTCTCCCAGCGCCCGGTGACGTCCTTGATCGTCTTCCGCCCTTCCCGCCTGTACTCAGCGAGCAGATCGGTGATCAGCTCGTCGACCCGTACGTTGGTGCGGATGACGTAGGTTTTCGTTTCAACTTCTGCCAATCGCCGCTTGAGCAACTTCTCGGCAACTTTCATGTCGGTTGAGTGTGTGGATTCGCGGCGAGCGATTCCGTTGTGGTAATACTTGAGCCACAACGTGTCACTGCCGTTCTTGTAGATCGAGCCGCTGCCGCGGGCTCGCTTCGTTTCATTCATGGTGTTCTCTCCCATTCAGAGATTGAACACAGGAGCCTGAGCCAAGAAGGGATTTTGCGGCTATCACCTGGACGGCGATAATGGTGGGAGCCACGGTTTTCCTCCTGTTCAGGAAGCTGTGGTCAGTGGCAGGTGAGGTGCTTAGAACACCTTCCTGCCACGCTTCTATTTTAGTCTTCGCCACTGGTTTTTTCATCGCAATTCTTTGTGGACGGTCATAGTTCGTACGAGTGGCTGTGAACGCCGCTACTGGCGCGGCTTTTGAGCGGAGCCGTGGACAACTCATCCCGCGCCCCCATTTGTTCTTGAGGCTGCAATCCGTTCGTCGTACCATTTCACCTGCGTCGTCACCTTTTCAATCGCTTCGCTGAGGTGCTCCTCGGTGAAACCGAGTTCCCCATAGACGTTGGTGTACTTGTCCGCAACGCGACGGATTTTTCCCTGATATTCCCACTGCGCCTGAGAATCGCCGTGAATGACAGAATCTCGCGCTGTCACCAGATCGACAAAAAACTGGACGGAAATAGGGGCAGCAGCGCCCAGTCGAACATTAAGTTCCTCCATATCCCGTGCCACGGGCGGACTCTTCTTGTCGGTGCTAAGCTGCAGCTGCCTAACGAGCTTACGTGTCCGGTGCTCCAACCGAGTGACGAGCGAGACGAGAGCGTTGCGGTTGGCGGTAGCGCGCAAGTCTTCAAAAAATGTCTCCGCGTGCCGAACTTCGGAACGGATAATCTCGGGGTCTTCTCCTGCCAGCTCTCCCTCAATGTGAGCGACGTATTCATTCTCCGACTGCTGAATCCCACGCAGAGTTATTCGATGGTTCTCGGTGACAAGGCACTGAATCTCAGTCTCAAACTCGTGCGGCAGTATGTACTCAGTCTCGTCGAGTGAACGTCGGCAGTTGGCGCAGATATCGTCTTCGGGTCGCTGAATTTGCCCCTGCGAAATTGCACCACACACTTTGCACATCCATCCATTCACGTTGTTCATAGCGCCCCTATAATTCCAATACAACTTTGCTTTTTTCCACCCACGCATCGAGGTCTCTAACGTCAATGAGCCACGGCACATGACCATTTTCGCCCAATCGAATTATAGGCAGGTCGCCACGTTGAATGATCGACCGCAACAACCCCGGCGAAACCGACAAATATTCCGCTGCCAGCTTCAGCCTGAACAGTCGCCGCGTCGGGTTGGATTTTGCGGTCATACTTTAGGCGCACACTCTCGAATCACCACTCCAGTCCCGTGGCCCTTCATGCATGTCTGGTGATCACCTCGGACAGGTCATGCAACTGCCGAAGACAACAACAGCAGAAGCAGCTGGAATCTGAAAAAACATGCAAACATGCAGTTGACCCGCCACCCAACACGACCGCCGGTTCATCTCCGTGGAGTTGGTCTTGAAGTTGATGGAGGTTTTCCTGGGCGTTGGCGTCATCCGAATCGAATTCGACAGCCGCCATCGCTTGGGCGAACCACGTTTGATAGTCGCTGGCTTTGCTCATTTCTGTTCTCCATTTCTGACTGCAAATTTGCAGCCTGCTTCACGTCCAAGATCGCTTTCTGCATGGTTATCTAGTCCCAGAGCGTTTCCGTAGAAAAGTCTCCCCAGGACCAGCGGTTTTGGCTGATTTTTCGCGGTTTGGTAAAACAAACGAGCCTTCCTACGTCGAGCCGAGAGCTTGTCGGCCTCGTGGCGCTCGCCACATGGAGCGCAGAGCCACCGGCCGTCGTGGAACTTGACTCCACCATCTTCTCCATCGAACGGAGTCTCGTGATCGTACAGGTCGCAGATGTAGGCGCCAGCGTGACCGCCGACGACCGGAATGCTTCCTTTGAACGGCGATTCAGAGAACTGGCGCAGCGGGCCGCCTTGCCAACTGCGCTTGATGGTGATGGTGTTCATTCGGTCCTCGCGTTTTTCCGCGCCCAACTGCACGGGCCGATGTGAGCACGAGGACGACCGCAGGTAACTTTCCGGTCGCTCGGATCAGGCCTCATGCACACGAACTCAGAAGTCTTGTGCTTCGTCACGACTGTCCTCCGTTTCTTTTTTTTGGTACTGCACAGCGGGAAGCGATTTGCTCGCCGCTGTGCAGATGCCTTTGAGAGACAGGCTTTGCGAACCTGTCTCCCCGGTTGGGTTGATTGATTGGTTTTTTTGCCACCCTCCACCCCGGCACGGGGCAGAATTCTTTCCGCCAGCGGCGCGCGTATTTTTTCTCTCTCAGACTCTCTCTACCAATCCCAAACCCAATCCCAATCCCACCCCCAACCACGGCATCCCTTAAACTGCTTGCCGAGAAAGAGTTAGAGACGCGGGCTGTCAATCCCGTTTTCATCTCTGAACGAACCTCAGAATTTCGGTCACGACGCTGTACGGCTGCGTGTGCATCTTGCCTTCGTGCGTCTTCGTGCAATCGCCAACCTTGCACTCGAACCACGCCCACCTGAAAAGGCTTGCTGACATTCGCCGCGCCTTCTTGCCGTCGTTCGCTCCGAGCCAAAGCTTCGCGTAATTGCTGCCGGGTCTGACTTCCGGCTCCGGCCCCCGGCCAAGGTGCAGGTAACCGAAAACGAAATCGTTCGTGCCCGGCATTTGGAATTTCAGTTCCAGCTTGTGCGCGCCGAACATGTGGCGCGGGCGGACGGCGATGCAGCGCATCGTGTACAGACCCGGCGTGAGCCGCATGCGTGGTGTCTCGACGTACTCAGGTGCGAAGTCTCGCTCTCGGCGTGAAGCCGGATGGCTTTGTTCGACGAGATGCGGTCGTGCGCTCATATTCACCGCGCGCTTTCTTGGAGGCAGTGCTGCGCTTCCTCCAACTCGAACAATTCGGTTTGTAATGGGCACGCTTCGGAATAAGGTGGGACTGGTGCTGGTCTTGGTTTGGTCGCTGGCTTCTCCACCAAGGCGGTGACCGCAGGAATAAGAACCTCGTCGACCAACTGAGCCAGGCGCAGGCAACGTCTGGCAACGCTGCCGGAACAGGTATGCTCAGCAACACCGCGCAGGTGCTGAATGGTGAGCTTAAGGCCGCGGACGGCGCTGGAAACTTGCGCGTCACGCCGATCAGTGCTAGAAATAACTGTAGTCGCTTCCATCGTTCCATCCTTTGCGGCGTCCGCTTACCTGCCTTGGTTACTGCGGACGCTGCAATCCCTAAATGGTTCTCTGCACCAACGGTTCGATTGGTTCAACCAGCTTCTCTACGGCCTTCGCCCTTCGCCACAAGTCAGTCGCAGTCTCCTGCTTACCGGTTTCCATGCTCGCGAGCCGAAGGATCGCAGCGCCGTGCTTCAGCGTTGCTGTAGCTTCGAGGATCAACTCATTTGCTGTACTCATGCTGCCAATCTAGAAGAAACTACGGGCAGCACAAAAGACTCTGGAATGTAGCGGAGAGTAATTTGGGAGTTATGTGTCTTATTTCACATAACTTGCGCGAAGCAATTTTCACTCTCCGGCGGAGAGTGCGGAGAGTGCCGAGTTGAAGGGAGTTGTTACGTGGTTACGTTCTAGTCATGCGCCATTTGTCGGATTGGATGCGCTTCCGCCATTTAGGGTCTTTGTATGCCTTCGAATATCTCCCCGGCCAACCGTCATTGAGCCATTCGGGACGGGGAGGCAAGCGGCGGTTATCACACTCGGTGCAATACTTCGCGCCCTTCACCCGGAGTTTGTCGATTTCGCGGATTATCTTCCGCCGCTTCTCTTCGGATGGTTTACTGCGTCGCGTGGATTGCTTCGCAGTTGTCCGCGTGGGCGGAGTCGAAGCTGGCATCGGCGGCACGTGAATGGTGATCGTCGGCGCTGGCAGGCCGAGCTTCTTGCTCGTCTCCAGGTCCACCTTCGCCTGGTGCAAAGCAAAAGCATGCCGCTGCTTTTCTAGGAGTGCTTCGTGGATGGGATGCCTCGCCGCTCTGCGATCGGCGCTCCGCGCTTCGAGCGCTCGGCATTTCGCTTCAAGAAAAGCGAGCCGTTCTTTGAGATAAGCAATCTGTTCTTCCGGTGTGGAGTTGTGAGGCTTGCTGATTGTCGGTGCGGCTTCCATCGGGTCACCCCCCTATGAGTGACCCCGAAGTTATCCGGCCCGGTGATAGGGCACCGAGCCGTGCTGCTTGGTTAAGCAGCGGCTTCGGGTTTCTTTCATCTTAGCCGAATTGAATGCGGTTGCAAGCAGATAAATCGGGCAGAGTTTAGGCAGACACGCTGCGACAGCCGCATGAACACTGGCGTTTATCGAGCGACTTGGATTGACACTCCAGAGCGCGCTCACGCCTGCAACGCTGGCACGTCGCCTTGCACAAGCTGCTTGAGCCGGAGAAACTCCTCAAGCTCAAACCCGGACGTCGCTTCGCCTACGTTCCTAGCGATCTCCAGATCAAGCTCTTCGACAGTGCGCGGCGCTTCGACGTGCAAGTGCTGGTGTTGGTGCAGATGCAGTTCTCCTGCGGCCTTGAGTTGACCATCGAGCTTTCCTAACAGCTCAATGCAGCCTCGAACTTCTCTCAGCGCACTGACAGCAGCGGCCCAACTCTTGTTTCTCTTCGCAGCATCGGCAATCCCGCGACACTCAGCCAAAAGCGATTCCACTCTGTTTAGTAAACTCACCGCACTAAGCGTCTGACTTACTTCGTACGGAGCTGCCCTCACTACACCAGCGGCCATGTGCTTCTTGTGGCGATTGATTGACCACAATCCCGTCTTAGTCTGCCGAGCGATCCGGCTCATCGGGACTTTGCGCAAGAGCGCGTCTTCGATGGCCAGCTTTTCCGGGTGTTTGCAAACGGAGCAAGTCTGGGGCATGTGTTGATTCCTCTGAGTTTCGAGAAAACATAGGGTGCGTGGTGTGAGAATAGCTTTTGCACAACGTTTGCGCAACCGGGGGAGTTATTAGCGGAATCTGTTGCGCAACCACCGCTTAACTGGGTAGTGTCCTAAGAGTGCGTTGATGATCTAAACCTGCGGTGTTTGGAAATTGATTGATGTGGAATTCAGGACGGCAGTTGTGAGTTGCTGCGCGTTGTGGCTTGGCTGAATATGGAATGTGCAGTTCACAAAATATACATTTTGCATCACCAATGGGCCTCCACTGTAATTAATCTGTACATCATGAAAGACGACATTTTTTAAGTGGTAGCCGTCAAGCAGAAGTTCTACTCCTGTCCCCGATGCAATATAGAATGCTCTGCCGAATTGTTCATGGGGAATGGGATTATCGAGCTTTTCGTAACGCGCGGCCTGGTCAAAAGGAACTACCTTGCTGTTGTCATAGCCAATCCCGAAATTTACAATTCTTGGATCCAAGACTCTAGCTTCAATGGCAAAATCTCCGCTCACCTTGGCTGATGCGTTGACCGATGCAAGCAGTGGTCTGGCTGCCTCTTGATTCAATATTGTTCGATAATCCGCGACCTGGATCGCAGTATGCCATGCAAGGGATGAAATCTCCGGATCGTTAGAGTTGGTGAATGCAAGCACATCGTTTCCTAAGCGTGCAACTAGGGTCAGTTCTAATCGCCTTTTCGTGCGTTGCGCAGCTGCGATCTGGTCCGACAGCTTATTGAGTTGCAGCTTCGTCAAACGTTTCTGATCAGCGTCCAACTGATCGAAGCGTCCCTCCAATTTAGCAATGCGGGTTGCCAGATCAGTCAATTGCCCCTGCATGGGTTCGAGTTTCTTATCGATATGGTCATTTATCTTGTCCACCGCCGGATCAAGTTTGGCATCGATAAGAGCATTCGTATGCTCATCGGAGCTTTTTGCAGAACTATCGACATTGCGATAATGCACGACTAGCGAGACGCTGATGATACCAAGTATGAGCGCAACGGCCGGAGCCACCCATTGCGCTAGATTTCCGTACCAATGTGGATTCCATGGTGGTTGTTGTCCAGCCGGCGGTGTCGTCGTTGTGCTCATACGACTAGGAAAAACGATCACTTTCGCGGTTCGGAAACTTATTTCTTCCTTAACAGCTTGCATCGGACACAACTCCAGTGCTAGGCTCTTTGAAGCGTTGCCCGACGCGACAATTCAGGAAACAAGAGGCCCGTTCTAGCGGGCTTTTCTTGTCAGCGGAATATTACTCTGCTAGGCCGATTGTAGCAATTCTTCCAATTTCCAGACGTGATCTGCGATACCGGATTGCATGGCGGGTGTCTTGGCCGTGTCCAATCTTGCGGGGCCTTGCCGGGTAGTTTCCTTGCGTGGCTGGGCGCCCATGGGCAATGCCTCACATGGCAGAGTGATCTCTGCTACAGACAAGTGTGTGGCGCTCGGCTATTGTGCCCAAAATGGCTACCGCAATAGGCCCAATATCTAGTGTGTGCGGAGTGGAAGGATGATGACTGTAAAACGAGCGGGTTCCACTGCCAAACGAACTACTAAGCTGTTAATCCGCAGAATGTTAATCCCCTCCGACTTTCATCGAGCCAGAGCGCGACTCTTGAAAGATAGAAGTCTCACCCCGGACGAGAAACAATTGCTTAAAGGCGTCTCGCTCAAGGTTTCCACTCTCGACTCAATGTACGTTCTAGGGCAAGCAGATCATTACCTGCTGGTCGGTCTTTCGGCGATCCGCTCGATTGAAGCAGCTCTAGAAAGCGCCGGCATCAAATCCAGCGGGATTGCGAGCATCCTCGATTTTCCGGTTGGATACGGGAGAGTTCTCAGATTTCTCAAACTGAGGTTTCCTCAAGCCCGCATCAGCGGGGCGGAACTCGACTCCTCCGCCATGAAGTTTTGCATCCGCGAGTTTTCAATTGAGCCTGTCAGCACAGGGCAGGATTTTGCGCAACTCTCGGCACCGGGAAAGTTCGACCTGATCTGGTGCGGATCGCTGGTCACGCATATCAACGAAGACTCCACCATCGCCCTGCTCCGGTTTTTCCGCGATCACTTGACCGATAATGGCATCTGCATCTTCAGCGCCCACGGCCAAACAGCAGCCGACCAGCTTCGGCAGAAGAGAAACACCTATCATCTCGGCCTGCCGGAACAAGAACACCTCCTACGACAATACGAGCAAACCGACTACGGATATGTCGATTATGCAGGTGCTCTCGGTTACGGGATCTCATTGGTGTCGCCTGAGCGCATGAAAAAACTGATTTCCCAACTTGGCGCCTGCGTCTTTTTTCAGCCAACCGTTTGGGATCATCACCACGATGTATACGGATTAAAGAACCTAAATGACTCGGAAACCGTTCGCCCTCAGAAGGCAGCATAGCGCCTAAAGGAGCAAGAGCCAGCTCTTCGATCCCCCACATGATAGGTAATGTGCCTGCTTCCATGCTATTTGGAGGTCCGTACCACAGCCATCTGTTCATTTACGTTTTGTTCTTGCGTCCGTTTCGGTTTGTCTGGCGGCTTCACCTTGAGCACGTTTCCAAAGGTGGCGGGAGAAGCAATGACGGAAACTCCCGCCACCTCGTGTTGGCCCACTCTCGGTGCCGAAGAACACCGGCAGGCCGCGCCGGGGGCGAGAAACGGGAGCGCGCCCGGCGAACATCAGACGGGAACGGTTGCCGCCCGCTCCCCGCCTTGCGCTGGCTGCTCGTCGAGTTCCAACCAGCGCAACTCGCCGCTTGATTGGAGGCCATAGCGGCGAATCCTCTTTTATCAGAGTCCGAGACGTTGCTTTGTGAAGCTCGCCGGACGGCCCAGTGCGTAGTCATCAAAAATTGCGAGCAGCTTTTCGAGCGTACTCATGCCAGCCGCCTTCGTCGGCACGGCGGGGAATCCCAGCGATTGAAAAACCGTCTCACCGGGCGTCGTACTTTCGTACTTCGGAGTCGTTGGCCGTGAATAATGCTCCTCCAACGTCTCGGCTTTTGGTCGCGCGATCTGCGACATTTCGACAATTGTCGGATACTGGCCTTTGAGGGCATCAGCGAATGCGCTTTCCGACGCCGGTGCGCCAGCATATCCGCCCTGCATTCCATCCGGCACTTCGAAGTGAGCGACCGCATCGTCTGGACTAGGAGCGTTTCCAAGATAGTCAGTCAGACCGCCTTTTCGAAATCCCTGATTTGCCGGAAGGATCGTCTCCGCCATCGCCCGCTTCGTCGCCGTCTCGCTCTGGAATCCCGCGCCGCTGAAGGCGGATTCAACACTTCGCTTGTGCTTCGCCAGCGCCGCGCGGTATAAGGCGTCGCTCTTCGCCAAAACTCTGTCGATTTCACTCTCGATTGCTTCTCTGCTCAACATATCGTTTCTCCTTTGTCGCTTGAGATTCCCTTCTCGTTCGAAGGGTCAATTCATTCCCGCTGCCTTTCGTTCAATCTTATAAGCTGCCTCGAAGGCCGCATGTTTGTTCGCAGCCGTCTTGTAAGTCCTGCTTCGTAAGTTCGCGACGATCGACGTAATGCTCTCGGTGCAGCGGTCACGCTCTGTGATCGCGTGCAATGCCCGCTCTGCCTGCTTTCCGATGGTGTCCTGCTCGTCGAGGATTTCCACCGCCTGCCGCGCTTCCGTGTCCCTCGCCACTTCTGCCGAGAGTTCGCGCAGGAGTTGATCAAGCAGTTGCGCCGGTTCGTGCAGCAAACTCTTCATGCCCAGAATTTTGTCTTCGTGTCGCAGGACCACGTCCCTTGCGGCTTGCGCGTCGTCGCTTTTGTTTTGCGCGACTAACTCGCAAGCGCGGTTGTAGATGTCGCGAGCGCTGGCGAGCTTTTCTTGTTCCTCGCGGATTTTTCCTTCGAGTTGGTTGACTTTGCGCTGCGCTTCGGCTATGCGCGTGCTCAATTCTCGCTGCTGACTTGAGGATAAGTGAACCGGCTGCGTCGCCGGTGCTTGGTGCGTCATGGTTGCCATTTAGTTTTTCTCCTGGCTAAGTCCACAAATTCTGAGACCTTGCTTGTCTGCGCCGCCTTTTGGCGGGCTATCTCTGCGAGTAACTGCACTTGCAACCATTGCAGTTTGGTGTTGTCCGCAGCCGTCGACGGCGGCCGCGGAATCGCGAGCGATGTTATCAATCCTTCTATCTCATCAGCCGTCATCTCGTGTGCTCCTTTCGCCACTATAAGTCACGAACTTGCGGTCGCAACTGAAATATTGTCAGACCGCATATCCGCAGGCGTGACAACTCCTGCGGTCGCCGACGATCGTCAATGGAGACTTATACGTCGGACAAGGATTCTCCACTACACCAAGCGTCGGCGTCTTCGTGGTCTGCTGCGGTACGCTAGAAAACCCGCAACTGGCGCAGTGTTTCCGCTCTGCCGTTCCTGCGCATGGCTGCCCACAATTCGGACAGACCAATGGACTGCGACTGGCTGCTATCATGTTTTCCTCCTTCTCCACCTTATAACCGCTTCCTTGCTGATTCACGAATATCTTCGCCACCGCGCTCATTCCACCAGATAGGTTGCTGATCCACCAATCGTTCGTGTCGCTCATGCCGCACCCTCCTTCAATTTCGAATTCCAACCACAGACGCAACTCCGGTACTCACCGGCCATCGCCAGTTGCGTGTTCCCACATCGAGGACAGGACGGCCGCGGCTTCGCTGGCACCTTCGGCCCCAGGTTGCGGGCCGCGTTGAACTGGGCACGCACTTCGCCCGCCAGTCCTTCCTTCTGCGCTTTCGCCAGCGTCTCAAACTGCTTTTCCGCGTCAGCACGCGTCGGCGCCGGACCCAGCGGGCCAAAATAAGGACAATCTGTGGCTGGCACCCCGCGACTCGCGAACCTGGCCAGCATTTCCTTCTGCGCGTCCGTGGCCGCAGCTCCCGCCGCGAACGCGCTTGACCCCTCACACATCCAGCCGGTCAGAATCGAGTCGCTGTCCCGCAGATACGTCAACGCCTGCACTGCGCAGTCCACCATGTCATCGTGACGCCCACGGGGAAACTGCGATATCTCGTCCAGAAAATCGTTCAGCCACGGCGCGTCGTTCGGTAGATAGACACTGCCGCATTTCACCAGTGGCGTGATCGCCGCCGCTCGACTCTCTTTGTCGCGCGTTACAGTGATCTTCTCTATCGGCTGACTTGTCGTCGATCGCAAGTCCTGCGCCAACGATGACCCTGCAGACGTGTCCTCAATCAACACCGCATCCGGTTTCCGTTGCCTGTAGAACTCAATTTCCATGTTCCGGAGATTCTGATACTCGGCCTTGTCCCGCCAAAGTGCCAACAGGTAGTATCCCGTCTCGGTCTTCCCCCAGCATTCGAGCACGGAATAGTCATTCGCTGCGCCCGTCTTCACGGCGGCGTCGAGCGAGATCACCTTGCGCACAAACTTCTCCGGCATGACGGTGTAGAACTGCCAATCCTCTCGCCGAAACGTCACGCCTTCCGCTGCGGTCGGATTGCCCTGATACAAACACGTGAAGGCCGCGTTTCCGATCTCGAATCTCTTCTGCGCGAGAACTTCCAGCGAGTAACGCTCAGGCCACAGCGCCTCGCCCACGCGGCGCCCCAGCGGATCGTTCTCTTCAGCGAGCGCCGGAAGATTAGTAACGTCCCAAACTTCCTCCGGGTGTTCGGTGAGCCGGTCATCGAAGAGGTCCCCGCGCCCCCAGCGAGTGCCGACTAAGATCACCGAGCCATCGGGAGCAAGGCGCGTCAGTGCAACCCTGCTGTACCAATTCACATTCTCGTGGAGGATAGCCGCGGAGCGGCTTTCCTTGTCGTCCTTCAACAAATCGTCGATCACCAGAAGATCGGCAGAGCGACCGGTCAGCGCACCATTGCGGGAGACAGCAAGAAAGGCGCCGCCATCTACCAAGTCAACACGAGCGCTCGATGCCGCATTGTCGTCAACTTGGCAGTCAGGAAATACTTCACGGTGCCGTGGATCGTCGCGCAGTGTACGGAGCACGGCGCGGCCAATGTCCTGCGCCCGATCGTCGCCATACGTCGCAACGATCGCTCTGCGCCGTGGGTCGCGTCCCAAGTACCAGCACACAAATAATTGGCTGACGGTGACCGTTTTGCCGTGTTGCGGCGGCATCGAAACCATCGTGCGAGGCTTTTCACCGCGTTCGATGGCTTCCAGCTTCTGAATCAGGAAACGATGGTGACGACTGGCTCGGTAAGGTGGATAGACATACTGGCAGTAATGCAGAAAAGAATCGCGGGCCTTTTGAAGTTTCCGCTGCGCCAGCAGGCCAGTGAAGAGATTCTTTTTTGGTTGCTCGGGTCCCACACTTGCAACGTAGCACACTTCTGCCTGTGCCCAAACTCTGCCCATTAGCTAGTAACAGAACGTAACAGGACGGCACAGGTTGACTCGACGGAGAGATTTAAGTGGTTGTAACTGCTGCAAGCAGGCAAGTTAAAAAACGGGTCCGCAAGATACACAATCCGGCGTCCGCCATGAGCCCCCTCCTAAAGCGATTTATCGAGATAGCTAACAGCAGCCCATCTTCACTTCGCCGGCAGCGGTGAGCGGAGGACCGAAGGCCCGATAAAGATGCTCATAAGGACTGAATCCAGGTAGCCGGTAAATACCTGACCGGGCTTGGAGGTCAATGGCCAAAAAATGTTCTTGATCGACAGCACTCCCGCCGTGAGCGTAGTGACACCCACGAAGCACATCGGAACTCCTGTAATCCAGGCATATTTCTGCTTGCCCATGTTAATCAGGAAGGTAGTCGTCACCGCCAGCGCGATGGTCGCCAGCAACTGGTTCCCGGTTCCGAACAACGGCCATATCGTGGAAATATTTCCCGTGTAAATCAGGTATCCCCAGCCCAGAACTACGAAGAAGCTGGTGATCAGATTTCCCGGCAGCCAGGCGGTGTTGCCGAAGGGCTTGTACACTTTGCCCATGAGTTCCTGCAGAACGTAGCGGGCCACGCGGGTTCCCGTATCCACCGTAGTCAGGATGAAAAGGGCTTCAAACATGATGGCGTAGTGATACCAATAGCCCATCAAACGATCCATCCCGGGCAGGCCGCGAAAGATTTGTGCCATGCCGACCGCGAGCGAGACTGCGCCTCCCGTGCGCCCCGCGAGTTTCTCTCCGACTTCGCGGGAGAACATATCCAGATTGACCGTGGTCAAGCCCAGGTGGCTGAAGACCGCGGGCGCAGTGTTGATGGCAAAGTAGTCGCCTGGATACATGGAGCAGGCCGCAATTAAAGCCAGCATACCTACCAGTGATTCCGCCATCATGGCGCCGTATCCGATGAAGCGAGCGTCAGTTTCCTTATCCAGCATTTTCGGTGTTGTGCCGGAGGACACCAGCGAGTGGAAGCCCGAGATCGCGCCGCAAGCAATGGTCACGAAGAGAAATGGAAACAGACTTCCCTTGATGATCGGTCCGCCACCATGAACGAACTGCGTGAAGTTCGGAAACTTTATGTTGGGATGAACCACGAAAACGCCGATGACCAGGACGGCAATCGTACCCAGCTTAACGTAGGTCGAAAGATAGTCGCGCGGTTCCAGCACCAGCCAGACGGGAAGAATCGAAGCTACAAGACCATAGATGGCCATGAGGATCGTGATCTCGTGGGGCGTGAAAGTAAGCGCCGCTGCCGCTCCGCTCTGAGCCACCCAGTGTCCGGCGATCACGCTGCTGATCAAGAGAACGACACCAAAGATACTGGGGCCGGTGACCGTAATCTTTCCGGCATGGCTCTTGAACATCCACAACCCCATGATGACGGCGATGGGGATGGTCATGCCAATGGTGAACACACCCCACGGGCTATTCGAAAGCGCATTGACCACTACGATGCCGAGACCGGCGAGCGTGACCAGAAGAATAAAGAGCACGGCGACCATCGCCACGAAGCCGGCAAAGTGACTGATTTCGGTGCGGGCAATATCTGCTAACGAGCGGCCGCGGTGACGTATCGAAGCCACCAGCACGGTGAAGTCCTGTACGCACCCGGCCAGGACGGCCCCGATCAGCAGCCAAAGGAAGCCCGGCGCAAACCCGAACTGCGCCGCCAGCGTCGGCCCCACCAGCGGTCCTGCTCCCGCGATGGCCGCGAAGTGATGTCCGAAGAGCACCCATCGTGGCGAAGCAACATAGTTATGCCCGTCCGCGTAAGTGTGCCCCGGAGTCGTGCGGCGATCATCGAGCGCGAGGGCCTTCGCGGCAATAAACGCACTGTAGTAACGGTAGGCAAGGGCGTAGACGCATAGCGCGCCCAACAAAAGTGGGAAAGTATTCATGACTCGCTCCAGTTCAAAAGAAGTGGCCGATCCTGCTCGTCCCAACCACAGCATCCTACACGCATCGTGCAGACCGGCACAATGAATTCTCGTGTGCGACATGCGTTACAATGGCGAGCGTATTCCGGCAAAGCGCCGGCAAGCCACGCGAAGATCGTGGAGAGACGGGCGTCCTTGCCCGTCCAGCCGAGCGCAACTCGGCAGCGGTCGCTGCCGAACCGAAAGGATCGAATATGGACAATCCACGAGAAAAGCAAGCGCCAACTCAGGAACAACCCCTTGTCCGCTTTGGCCTGGGGCTCGCCAACTGGAGTGAGCGCTGGTTTCCGGAGCCGCTGATTTTTGCGCTGCTGGGAATTGTGGTGGTCTTTGGTGTCGGCCTTCTGCTTCATCAAGCTCCCACTAAACTCGCCATCCAGGGTGGCAAGAACTTCTGGACCCTGGTGCCATTCACCATGCAAATGGTGATGATCATCATCGGTGGGTATGTCGTTGCCTCGACCCCGCTCGTGTATCGCGGAATCCGCGCTCTAGCCGGGATTCCAAAGACGCCGCGGGGAGCTGTCGCCCTGGTGGCTTTGTTCTCCATGTTGACCTCGCTGATCTCCTGGGGCTTGAGCCTGATTTTCAGTGGACTCTTTGTTCGCGAACTGGCTCATCGCGTCAAGGGATTGGACTATCGCGCTGCAGGTGGCGCCGCGTATCTCGGGCTGGGAGCCGTCTGGGCGATGGGGCTGTCATCTTCCGCTGCCATGCTGATGGCGACCAAGTCCGCCATGCCGCCGTCATTGTTCAACATCAGTGGTCTGATCCCGCTCACGCAAACTCTATTCTTGTGGCAAAGCATCGCGACGACCGTGATCCTGATCGTGCTATCGGTGTTGATCGCCTATCTGTCCACTCCGTCTCCTGAGAACGCCAGAACCGCCGAATCCTACGGCATCCAATATGAACCGATTCGTTCCAGCCTCGAGCCCAAGAGCAAGCCCGGCGAGTGGCTGGAATACAGTCCACTGCTCACAATTTTAGTTGCCGCGCTGTTGTGCTGGTATCTGGTGGACGTATTCCGCACCTCGCCGCAAGGCGCGCTGGCAGCGCTGGACCTGAATACTTACAACCTCATGTTCATCACGGTTGGCCTTTTGTTGCACTGGCGCCCGAAGCGCTTTATGCGTGCCGTAACGGAGTGCATTCCCGCCACCGGCGGCGTGCTGATCCAGTTCCCGTTTTACGCCGTGATCTTCGGAATGATCGTGGGAACGGGGATCGCGGAGGCACTGGCGAAACTTTTCGCTTCCATCAGCACCCACAACACATATCCCTTGCTGGTGGCGATGTATTCGGCGGTGCTCGGCGTTTTCATTCCCTCAGGCGGCAGTAAGTGGGTCATTGAAGCGCCCTATGTGCTGCAGGCCGCGAATCTGCACCAGGTACATCTGGGCTGGGTGGTCCAGATCTACAACGCGTCGGAAGCGCTGCCCAATCTCGTCAATCCCTTCTGGATGCTGCCTCTGCTGGGCATATTGAAATTGAAGGCCAGGGACATAGTGGGATATGGAGTGCTGCAGTTGATCGTTCACATCCCGGTCGTGTTCTTCCTGTGCTGGTTGTTTGCCCGCTATATCCCGTATCTGCCGCCCATGAAATAGCGGGCGGAGACAGGTCTCCCTTCGGCTGAGGACGCGCGTAAGACTGCCCGCGCCAGATAGGCACTATGGGGGACATTTCTCCGGTGGTTCCGCTATCATGCTCTTCGAAGGGAAAACGGATGCTCTCGACGACAAAAACCCTTGCCCTTCTGCTATTCCTGGCTTGCGCTGGTATGCTGTTCGCGCAAACATCCAGCAACGCACCTGGGACCAGCGGCGACGCGCATACTTTCTCGCTGATTCCTGGGCTGGATAAGAACCTCATGGATATGACCGCTGACCCTTGCGTCGATTTTTACCAGTACGCCTGCGGCAATTGGAGCAAGCTTCATCCCATTCCGAGTGACTCTCCGTACTCCGGCCAGTTCTACAACCTTCGGCAGTACAACCGGCAGGTGCTGCACGGAATTCTCGAGAAAGCGGCGGCGGATGATCCGTCACGCGACGCGAGTACGCGAAAGATTGGGGATTACTACGCCAGCTGCATGGATGAAGGGGCGGTGCAACAAAAAGGGCTGGCGCCACTGCAGCCGGAGCTGGACCGCATCAATGGACTCACCAGCAAGGAGCAGCTGCCGGAGTTGCTGGCACACTATCAAATGATCAACGTGAATGCGTTCTTGGGATTCGGATCGCAACAGGACTTCAAGGACGCGACCAGAACGATTGCGGTTGCGTTCCAGAGCGGATTGGGGCTTCCGGAAAAAGATTATTACTTCCGCACAGGCGAGAAAGACGAAGAGATTCGGAAGCAATATGTGCGGCACATTACCAACATTCTGAAGCTGCTCGGGGCGAGCGAAACGCAGGCGGCAAGCGACGCTGCGGCGATCATGAAACTGGAAACGTCGCTAGCGAAAGTTTCGCTTGACGTCACCGCGCAGCGCGATCCACACAACATCTATCACATGATGCCGGTCAAGGACTTGCAGACGATTACACCAACCCTCAACTGGCATCGCCTTTATTCCGCCTCGGAGTCCCCGGCGTTCACGGAGATCAATGTCGCCGAGCCGGAGTTCTTCCAAGGCATGAACCAGGTCATCGCCGAGACGGATCTACCGGCGATCAAGGCATACCTGCGCTGGCAATTAATCAGCTCGATTGCGGGAACAATTTTGCCCAAGGCGCTGGATGAAGAAAAATTCGATTTCTACGCACGCAAGCTGGTGGGCACTCCGGAGCAGGAGGTACGCTGGAAACGGTGTGTCCGCAGCACCGATGGAGCGCTGCCCGAGGCGCTGGGCAAAGCTTACGTCGAACAGCAATTCCCGGCGGCCAGCAAGGACAAGGCGCTGCGAATGATTCACGATATCGAAGCGGCGATGGATCGCGACATCGACTCACTGGATTGGATGAGCGCGGCGACCAAGACACGCGCGAAAGAGAAGCTGCATCTGATCGCCAACAAGGTGGGATATCCCGACAAGTGGCGCGACTACTCAAAGCTGGAAATTGTACGCGGCGACAGTTTCGGGAACAATCTGCGGGCGGCGGAATTTGAGTCGCGGCGGCAGCTGGCGAAAATCGGAAAGCCAGTTGACCGCGACGAGTGGATCATGTCCACACCAACGGTGAACGCCCTCTATGACCCCAGCATGAATGACATCAACTTCCCGGCGGGCGTGCTACAGCCGGCATTCTTCGATGCGAAACAGCCGGATGCGCTGAACTACGGACACATCGGGCTAAACATGGGGCACGAGATCACGCACGGTTTCGACGATGAAGGGCGGAAGTTCGACGGGCATGGCAATCTGGAAGACTGGTGGACGAAAGAAGATGGCGATAAGTTCAACCAGAAGGCGCAGTGCATTGTCGACGAGTACGCGCAATTCAGCGTGGGAGACACCAAGCTGAACGGCAAGCTCACGCTCGGCGAAAACACGGCCGACAACGGCGGATTGCGGCTGGCATACATGGCGTTCCTGGCGCGGGCTGCGCAAGACGGCATTGATCTGAAGAACAAGTCTGCCGATGGCTATACGCCGGTGCAGCAGTTTTTCCTGGGATTCGCGCAGGATTGGTGTTCCGAGTGGCGTCCGGAGTTTGAACGGCTGATAGCGACGACCGATCCGCATGCACCGGACCGCTTCCGGGCGAATGGAGTTTTAGTGAACATGCCGGAGTTCGGGAAGGAATTTGGCTGCAAAGTAGGGCAGCCGATGACGCCGGCAAAGGCTTGCAGGGTGTGGTGAGGCGGCGGTGGCTTCCGAGCTATCAAGACGGCACGCGATCAGTCGCGCAGCTCCGTGTTGTAACTGACGCCAAACTACAGACCTAAATACGCCGCCCGAATCTGCTCGTTGCCGAGCAACTCTTTCGGAGATCCCTGCAAGGTAATCTCGCCGTTCTCCACGACATAACCGCGATCCGAAATGCTGAGTCCGTCCACGACGTTCTGCTCGACGATCAGCACCGTGACCCCCGACTTGCCGATCTCATGCACCTTGGCAAAAACTTCCTCTACGATCTTGGGCGACAGTCCGAGCGAAGGCTCATCCAACAGAAGCAGCTTGGGAGCAGCCATGAGCCCGCGCGCGAGGGCGACCATCTGCTGTTCGCCGCCGGAGAGCGTGCCTGCCAGTTGCTCTTAGAGTCCAAGGTACGCTCGCCGCACTTCATCCATTCTGGCGACGTCGCCCGACTTGCCACGGATGCTAATTCGACCTTCGGCAAACACATAGGTGTAGTCGCTGATCGCCAGTGCGAGGTGTACATTCTGTTCTACCAGGACGATGGTGAGCCCTTGTTTCCGCAGGGCACCCAGGGTCAGGAAGAGCTGTTGCGCCAGCACCGGCGCCAGACCGAGCGAGAGCTCGTCGATCATCAGCACCTCCGGCTCCTGCATCAAGCCGCGGCCCATGGCCAGCATCTGCTGCTCGCCGCCGGAGAGGGTGGAAGACTTCTGATTGCGGCGTTCTTTCAGGCGCGGGAATAGTTCATAGACGCGTTCCAGGTTCTGTTTCTGTCGCTTGCGGGCCCGCTTCGAGTACCCGCCCATCTCCAGGTTCTCCTCTACTGACATGTCCGGAAAAAGCTGTCGGCCCTCCGGCACCAGCACTAGGCCGCGATTTGCTTTGGCATGAGGTGGGAGCCGTGTGATGTCTTCTCCGTGCAGCAGGACGCGGCCTTTCCAGGCACGCAGGCTGCCCATGATGGTGCGCAGAGTGGTGGTCTTGCCGGCCCCATTCGTTCCGATGATAGTGGTTAACTTCCCACGCGCCACCTCGAGCGAAATGCCCCACAGGACTTGCACTTCGCCGTATCCAGACTCGAGGTTCTCCAGTTGAAGGGCCAGGTCCATCAATCCGTCCTCGTCAATTTGTCCACGATATCGGGAAAGCCCAAGTAGCATTCGACGACATCCGAATTG
>JBEKWL010000041.1:0-23027 GCA_049513095.1 Terriglobales bacterium | reverse complement strand
GATCGCTTGCTACCGGTTCCCTTGTAGAAATAGCGGGGATCTTGTTTCAGGAGCGATGGCAGTATGGCGCTTCCGATGAACGTGCCCGTAACGCCGTCGGCATAGGCGGCGCCGTAGCGCTTGCCATATCCTTGTGCGCCTTGCCCATATCCACTGAAATCATTTTGCGCCTGCTCAACTCCTGCAACGGCCCCAGTCCATGCGAACGTTACCGGATCCACTATCGTCTTCCAGGTAAGCTTGAACTTTTGCTTCGAGGTGAGGGGAACTGCATTGGGGACGTAGCTGACATAGAAATTTGGAATGACGCCAAGCACACGCTGCTTCTCTTCAACCTTGATCTCCTCTTCTGCTACTTCGGTCTGAGAGAGTCCGACGTGTACCTCAGCGATATCGGTAGCAACAGTCAATGCGATCTGCGAGACAATGTAGATCTCCCCCGAACGCAGGACTCCAGAGGATGTTTGCGTCGCGAAGCCTCCCGACGTAATTGTGAGCTGGAAAGGTCCGGGAGCGATGTTGGCAAAGGAAAATTGCCCGTCGTCGCCTGACAGCACCTCTTGGTTTAGGGATTGATCTTCACCAGTAAGCCTCACCCGGGCTGCGGCGACGACGGCTCCACTTTGATCAACGACCGTTCCGCTGATGCTTCCGAGCAACGGCCGACCGGGCAGTTGCTCGCCGGCTGAGGCTATCCCCCCGTGTTCCGAACCATGTTCCGGACCAGGCGTTTGCTGAGGGGTCTGTCCTAAGCAGGACGCCGTCCAACCCAGAGTGACAAACGCAAAAGCTATGAGTCCAGATTTGAATTGGAGGGCCATAAATAACTTACAAGGCGAACATCGTCGCACTGTACTTCGATTGCCGGGCCTAGCGATACGGACTACATAAGTAAAGAAGTCGACGGCGCTAGTTCACCAATAACTGCCTCATGGTAGCGATATCGTCGTTGAGATCGCTCGTTATGCGGGCGGCTCGGGACTGTGCCGCACGGGCGGCTTCCGCCTGTCCGCCGATCTCAAGGGCCTGTGCCAGAAGCAGATACCCCAGCGGCGTTGGCTGCAGCTCGACCGACCGTTCGTAATCCTTCGTGGCCTGGATGATGTCGCCCGCCCTCTGTGCCAGCAAGCCCAGTCCGCGATAGGCCGGCGAATTCGCCGGCTGCTCGTTCAGAGTTGCTTCGAAGTCTTGTTTCGCGTTGTCATATTGCTTCAGCGAGTAGTGCGCATATCCGCTGTTGACTCGCGCCATCGCCACCCAATAGGGAACCTTGGTGAATTGAGGCACTCTCGCGTAGCCCTCGAGAGCGGCCTGATAGTTGCCGTGCATCTGCTCGTAAGCAGCGATATTGAGCGTGGCCGTTGGGTCGTTGGGCCGCAACCCTCGTGCCCGCAGAAGGTGCGGCAGGGCTTCCTCCATCCTGCCTTGGGCAATCAACGCAGTCGCAACGTTGTCTTCGGCGGTGTAGTTTCCCTCGGTGATTTGCAGGGTGTGGCTCCACAGGGTGAGATTGTCGCTCCAAAAACTCACCTGCCGATGCAGCGTAATTCCCAGTATCAGCAGGATGGCGGCAGTGCCGGCCGCCGCCACCGCCGCGGGAACATGCCAACGTTTTATTAGTTCCGCCGCGCCCCAGCAGACGATTACGAAGATTCCCAGCAGCGGAATATAGGCATAGCGGTCGGCCATAGCGTGAACGCTGATCTGCACCAGTCCGATCATCGGCACCAGCGTTCCCAGGAACCAAAACCACCCCACAAAAAGAGGGCGGCGCTGCCGAAAGATCACAGCCAGAGCGGTGACGGCGATGAGTCCGAGTGCCGAAAGCGCGGCCGCGGGGATGCTGAGCGCAGGCCCTGGATGCGGATATGGAAGTGCCAGATCGACCGGCCAGAAGGCCTTCCCGAGATATTTGACATAGGAGATAGCCGCATTCCCCAAGCGGATCCAGAGCGGGAGGTTCACCTGGGTTGCGTCCTTCTCCACCTTCATCGTGATGATCGCGCTCACGGCCGACATTGCAAGCCAAGGCAACTTCTCCCAAATCAGACTCCAGAAAGAGGGGCCGTGGGCGGCTGCGCCTGCCCGTTCGCCTCCAACTTCTTCCGGCGGCGCAAGACGACACAAGGGCCAGTAATCCAGCAGCAGAAGAGCAAACGGGAACGTAATCACCTGCGCCTTGCTCATCAGGCCCAAAGCATAGGCAAGCGTGACCGCCAGGTATCGTCCGACGCCGGGCCGTCGCGTATACCAGCCATAGGCAGCCAGCGCGAGGAGAAAGAAAAGCATGCTGAGGACGTTCTTACGTTCCGAGATCCAAGCCACCGACTCCACATTGATGGGATGCAGAGCGAAGAGCGCGGCGACCCCCAGGCTGCGCCAGGCCAGACCCGTAGCACTCTCCAGAATCAGGAACAGCAGCACTGCGTTGGCGGCGTGGAGAAGCACGTTGATGGTATGCGGCCCCGCTGGGTTCAGGCCGAAAATCTGGCAATCGAAAGCATGCGAGAGCCAGGTGATCGGTTTCCAGTCCGACGCTTCAGAAGTGCGAAAAGCCCAAACGAAGGTATGCCAGGTGAGTCCGGCGCGAACCTGGGGATTGTCGGTAACAGACTCGACGTCGTCGAAATTGAGAAATGGAGCGCGGGTGACAGAGTTGTATAGTGCGATTGTTACCAAGGCAAGAAGAAGGCAGAAGATCAATCTCCGCTTTTGTGGGGATCGGAAAAGGTACGATTCAGTTAGGGGCTGGTCGGGCTTCTGCTCCGTGGAATCCATGAACCTCATTGCACCTTAGCTAACGGCAATGACGAGACGATAGCATGAACGAAACCACGGTTCCGCTTATAAAAGTACCCTTCGCCGTCTACGGGTTTCCTACTTTGGCTGTCGATTTCAATCGCCTTGTAGTGGTTCGCTACCGCATGCATCTTGAAACACGAAAACTGGCCGCCAACACCCAGCAGAAATCATGGAAGGAGGGATATTTCTCGCGATCAGTAAGGTAGAAAATTTGCCGTCAATCGCCGTTGCGCTGATTCATTTCTGAAGGCGGCGCGTGGCACCGCCTTTGATGTTGGTTGGCGAATGCCTAGGCCCAACTTAGCCCGTTCTTGGCCAGCGGCAACCTGCGAATCCTCTTTCCGGTCGCGCCAAAAATGGCATTGCACACGGCCGGCAAAACCGGCGGAAGCGCGGGTTCGCCCAGTCCTGTCGGTGAGAACTCCGTCTTGCGGAAGTGCACTTCAATCTCCGGCGGAGCCTGCGAGATCCGCACGGGCGGGTAGTCGTCGTAGTTGCTCTGCTGGACCCGACCGCGGTCGATGGTGATTTCGTATCCCATCAGCTGGCTCAGTCCGTCGATCACCGAGCCTTGTGCCTGATTCAGCGCGTTGCTCGGGTTGATCACCTGGCTGCCAATGTCGGCGGCAACCCAAACCTTGCCGACCTTCATCCGATTTTTCTCGTCAACCTGCACCTCCGCCACTTCGGCAAAATATCCCAGATGGCTGAAGTGGAAGGCCACTCCCATCCCCGCACCCTTCCCAAGCTTGCGTGCGCCCCAGCCGGATTTGTCGCGCACCAGTTCGAGCACCCCGCGCATGCGCTGGGCATTGAATAGACCTGCCGGCGGCGCTGCCTGGTTTCTCGCCGAGAAAGACAACGGCGCCGTTTCGAGAAGCGCCAACCGGAACTGCAAAGGGTCTTTGCCCGCGGCGTGGGCCAGTTCGTCAAGGAACGACTGCATGACAAACGCGATCCCGTTGCTGCCCGGCGCACGCAGCGCTCCGGTCGGCACACCCGACGGCATCACCGAAGTGTGCAGAGCGTAATTCGGAATGAAGCGAGCCGGAAACTCATCTTCCCCGATTCCGGCAGATGGAGCAAAGCGCTCGCCTTCGCCAAAGCTCACAAAGTGATTGCGCCACACCACCACTTTGCCCGCTGCATCGACGCCGCCCTTCAGGAAATGAAATCCTGCCGGACGATAAAAATCATGGTGCATGTCATCTTCGCGCGTCCACAACAGCTTCACGGGACCGCCGATGTACTTGGCAATCCAAGCCGCCTCAACCATGTAATCGTCGTTCAAGCGCCGCCCAAATCCGCCGCCGATGCGTGGCAGGTGAATAGTAATGTCACTCGCCGGGATGCCTAGCGCCTTCGAAACCATTGGCAGGCCTCGCTGCGGAGTTTGCGACGGAGCCCACATCTCAAGCTTGCCATCTTGGAAGCGCGCCGTGCAGTTTTGCGGCTCCAATGGCGCGTGCGCCAGGAACGGATAGAAGTACGACGCCTCCACGACTTTGACCGCTTCCTTCAGGGCCGCATCCACGTCGCCATCCTCGCGCAGCGTGCGCGCCGGAGACTGCTTCGATAATTCCTCCGCCTGCCGCGCGAACCCTCCGCTGCTCTGGGTCGCCGTCGCCCCTTCGTTCCATTTAACCTCGAGCTTCTCTCGCGCCGTGCGCGCCGCCCACCAGTTGTCGGCGACAATTGCCACGCCGCTGCTCAGGCTCATCGGGTCGCCGTCGCCCGCAACCACAAAGGCATGGCGCACCCCCGGCAGGGTCTTGATGATGTCAAGATTTGCGCTTACGACCTTGCCGCCGAACACAGGACACTTCTCAAACACCGCCCACAACATGTCGGGAACCGTGAAATCAATTCCGTAAATCGGCTTGCCCGTCACGATCGCATGGTTATCCACCCCCGGGATAGGCTGCCCGATGATTTTGTAATCCTTCGGATCCTTCAACCGCACCGCTTTCAGATCGGGCGGCGTCAGGCCAGCAGCCTTGGCCGCCAGTTCGCCGTAGCCGAGCGAACGCTTCGGAGTGTTGTAGACGCGCCCGGAGGAGGTTGTGCATTCTGCTTCGGCCACTTTCCATGACTGCGCTGCCGCCGCAACCAGCATCTGCCGCGCCGCTGCTCCCACGCGCCGCAACGAATCCCAATGCAGCGGAGTCGCGCGGCTGCCCCCGGCAAACTGCAAGCCATACTTCGACTCATCCACATCGGCCTGCTCGATCTTCACATCCTTCCAGTCCACATCCAGTTCTTCCGCGATCAGCATGGGCAACATCGTCTTCACCCCCTGGCCCACCTCGGGGTTCTTGGCCATGATGGTGACGGTTCCATCGGCTGCGATCCGAACGAATGCACTGGGTGCGAGCGCCGGAGCCGGCGGCTGCCCTTGTCCCGGCAGAAGCGGGTCGAGGTACAGACTGAGGAGCATGCCGCCTCCCGCCATGGCAGTCACGCGAAGAAATGAGCGACGATCAATCAGTAGAGCTTCCATGGCGCCTCCTTATTTCATCTCATCAACCGTTTTCATCTCATCAGCGGTTTTGCGAAGTCACGGCTTCACAGATTGCAGAAGAAGGCCGGCTTCGTATCAGGGCATCGCTTTAGCGATGCCACAAGTCGCTGCTTTCAACCGCCCCTTCAGGGGCTGCGTTTGCAATGCCGCAGTCTCTTCAAGCGTGCCGCTCCGGACCACTAGGAATGCGGACTTCCACGCCTGGCCCCCGCAGACATTGCCGCCGCCCGGTGAATCGCCTCGCGAATGCGAAGATAAGTTCCGCAGCGGCACAGGTTGCCTTCCATCGCGTCATCAATCTGGGCATTGGTCGGCCGCGGAATCTTCGCAAGCAGCGCCGCCGCCGACATGATCTGTCCCGCCTGGCAGTAGCCGCACTGCGACACGTCAATCTCCTGCCAAGCCACCTGCGCCGGGTGCGACCCATCGGCAGAGAGCCCCTCGATGGTCGTAATCTTCTTGCCCGCAACACTCGAAACATCGGTGACGCATGACCGCGTGGCTTGGCCGTCAATGTGCACCGTGCAGGCGCCGCACAACGCCATACCGCAGCCATACTTCGTCCCGCGCAGATTCAAAACGTCGCGGATCACCCACAACAGAGGCATGTTGGCGGGCACATCCACGCGAGTGGAGTGCCCGTTAATCACAAATTCGAAGGGCATGGTGTCAACTCCGCTGAAACAATTCGACCCGGGGAAATTTACCTTTCGCTAATTATAAGGAAAGCTCCGCCGCAAGGAAAAAGGAAACCAAGGCGATTTGCGTTTTGGCAAGGCGCGCTGATTCCAGCGTACACTTTTCGTAAATGCTCACCTTTTCTTTTGAGCGTGTATTCATTCTTGCCGGGGCTGGAGTAAGCGCGGAGAGCGGCATTCCAACCTTCCGTGGCGTGGGTGGCCTCTGGCGCAATTACCGGATCGAGGAGGTCGCCTCGCCCGAAGCTTGGCGCCGCGATCCCCGGCTGGTGTGGGAGTTCTATTCCATGCGTCGGCGCGTGGCTTCGGCAGCCAAACCGAATCCGGCGCACTTCGCTCTCGCCAAACTTGAAAACACCTTGCACGACCGTCTTTTCGTCTGCACCCAGAACGTGGACAACCTCCACGAGCAGGCGGGTTCGAAGAACGTCGTCCACATGCACGGAGAGCTTTTCAAGAGCCGCTGCGACACTTGCAGCCGCCCTCCATTTGACGACACGAATCTCTACGAGCCGTCAGCCGAAGTTCCCCGCTGTGAATGCGGCGGTTTGATTCGTCCGCACATCTGCTGGTTCGGCGAAGTGCCGTTTGAGCTAGATCGAGTCTATGCGGCACTCGGCGCCTGCACCCTGTTTGTAGCCACAGGAACGTCAGGCGTGGTCGAGCCCGCGGCCAGCTTTGTTGCTCACGTCGCTCGTCGTGCGCGGACAATCTACGTCGGGCCGGAGCGGCCTGCGAACGCATCCTCCTTCACGGAATGCCATTTCGGGAAAGCAGGAGAGGTATTACCTGGCCTGTTCCGTGCCTTGTTCATTGCTGCCAGCGACAGCGGCGAATAGGATGGGAGCGGGGACGACCCGACATCGGCGAACCCAAGGCGGTAAACGTGAAAACAAAAAAGGGTGTAATCGGAATCCTCACCGGTGGCGGCGACGTACCCGGCCTCAACCCCGCCATCCGCGCCGTAACCATCCGCGCGCTGCGCGAGGGCTGCCAGGTGATTGGCATCCGTCGGGGGTGGGCCGGGCTGATCGACATCGTCCGCGAAAAAGACTACGACAATAGCGAGAACTTCCAGACGCTGTCCGAGGATCTCGTCAACCACACCGGCCGCACTGGCGGTACGTTCCTGCACACCTCGCGCACCCAACCCAGCAAGGTAAAGAAGTCCAGCGTTCCCGCTCATCTGCAGCCAGCTTATAGCGCGGAGAAAAACGACCTGACCGCGGAAGTTCTGAAGAACCTGGATTGGCTCGGAATCGACTACCTCATCCCCATTGGCGGGGATGACACGTTGAGCTACGGCGTACGGCTTCATCAGGAAGGCGTAAAGGTAGTCGCTATTCCGAAGACCATGGACAATGATGTTCCCGGCACCGACTACTGTATCGGCTTCAGCACCTGTGTGACCCGCACCATTTCCATGACCAACAGCCTGCGCACCAGCGCTGGATCCCACGAACGCTTCATGGTTCTCGAAGTCTTCGGCCGTTATGCCGGGTTCACTGCCATGCTGCCCACCATGGCCGGAGCCGCGAACCGCTGCGTGATCCCGGAGCACAAATTCGACATCGAGCGACTCACCGAGTTATTGGTCTCCGACCGCCAGAAGAATCCCAATCGCTATTCCGTCGTCCTGGTTTCGGAGGGAGCGACGTTCCAGGGCGGAGAAATGGTCTTCGAGGCCGAAAGCACTGACGCCTTCGGCCACAAGAAACTCGGCGGTATCGGGGACCTGGTGTCCGAGAAGGTGAAGGAGCTTTCCCCCAGGTACAACAACGGTAAAACCATCGACGTCATTAACCAGAAACTCGGCTACCTGGTCCGCTGCGGTGATCCCGATGCCATTGACTCCATCGTCCCCATGGCCTATGGCAACATCGCCCTGGACTTGCTCCTGGGCAAGGTTCACGGACGACTTGTCGTCCTCAGGAATGGCCGTTACGACAACGTGGCCATCGACACCGTTGCTGCCTCGAAAAAATTTGTTAACGTAAAAGAGCAGTACAATGTCGAACGCCTCCGGCCCCAATACAAGAGCTTCGAAAAGAAACCACTTTTCATCCTGACCAGCGAAATGGAATAGGGACGGGTCACGCACCTCCGCAAGAGCAAGAGCGAGAGCGAAGATCCGCACAACTCAGGTTTGCGGCTCGGAGACCAAGCTCGGCTGCGACCGGGTCGCCGGAGCCGCGCTGTTCGGCGCTGCTTCGGGCTGCGGCGTCCGGCCGTTCTGGACTGAGCCGCTGTTGCCTAGGCTCGCGCCACGGTTGAGATCGAAGTGGTCGTCATCGTTGTTCGCGCTGGGCGTGATCAGATAGCTTCCCTGAGAGTCGTTGTCATACGACGAATTCGGCGACGAATTCTGCGACGAATCCGGACGGTACGGCGGCGGATTGTCGGACCAGTCGTACCAGTAATCCGAATAGTACGGGTAACCGTAAGCCGGCCACGGGGCATACCAATAAGGGTTGTACCACCAAGGAGCCCAGCCGAGTCCCCAGCCAAATCCCCAGTACGGCCATCCGAAGCCGAAGCCCCATCCTCCCCAACCCCAACCGTAACCACGGCCCCAACCGTAACCACCCCCATAGTAGCCACGCCCACCAAAGCCCGTTGTAACCCTGGAGGCTCCGCCGACAAAACCGGACGCGCCTCTTGCCGAAGCGCCGCTCGACAGGCCAAAAGAGTGCCAACCGCCCTCGGAACTTCCGGCGTTACGAGCCGAGAGGCTTGAGTTCGCCGAGCCTCCGGAATTGCGTCCTTCATTCAAACGTGCGGAACTACCGGAGTTGCCGAACGAATGCCACTGGCCATCGTTGATTGCGGGACGAAAGTTCGACGACCGATTTCCGGACGAGCTAAGATTGCGGCCAGCTTCAGACCCGCCGCTGTGGGAGTAACTTCCTCCACCAATAGATCGCGCGCCGCCTCCGTAGCCGCTGCCACGAGATTCTCCACCGCCATAAGATCCGCCGCCACCACGGTATCCTCCACCGCCAGAAGATCCGCCGCCACCATAAAAGCTGCCTCCTCCTCCGCCATGGGACCCACCACCACCACCGCCGCCGTGACCGCCGCCGCCGCGTTGAGCGAACGCTGGATCTGGCGTGAGCGCAAGACCGATGAAAGCCACAAATGCGATGAGGGATCTCAGAAGACCGAATCTGCTCATAATCCGTACCTCCCTTCGAACGTGGGAGCGCGGCTTCGAGCGAGGCACCTACGTGCAAGGACGGAGCGCTCCTACCTGATTAGACTCTACTCCCATGCCAGAGGTTGCACCCTTGGCAGGCTGCGAAAAAACTCGGTCTCGCGCCTGATTTTGGGTGGCGCAGCGCTTCAGCGCTGCGGTAACCGCTTTGTTTTCACTTCGGCTTTAGCCGCTCAGGTTACACTCTCTGCTCGGAAGCCAGTTTTTTCAGCAACCTGTTAGGTTCAGCTGGTGCGGGATACGACCCTGATGCCGGGTCGGCTAGAAACTGGCGATCACCACATTGGGCGCAGACGGCAGCATGAATTTTGCGCCACGCTGCTGGTTGGCTTGCATGGTGGCAGCCGGGTCGAGCGCTGAGAGTGGTATGCGCTTTGTCCAATAGCCGTTTTGCCAGTTATCGCCGCGGACGTAGATCACGCCGTCCGCGATGGCATAGTCGGGGATCTCCTCGCGATGGCCGTCGCGATAGACCAGCACTGCGGGCGGGAGTTCGGCTTGCGCTTCGCGGCGCTCCTTCTGCGTGGCGGACATCGGCGGCTTCGCGGGTGGCTTCGTGATTGTTGGCTCCGCATAATCGGGATGCGTGGAGGTTCCACTTCCCTCTGTTTCTTCGGCGCCGCCGAATCGCACATAGCGATCGCCCTGCCACTCGATTAGCAAGGGTTTCAGCCTCGTTTTTCGCGCAGAATCGTCGGCTGAGACCCGCTGCACTACCACAACCTGGAGCGGCGCGCCCTGAACATCGCTCTCAACATCTCTCCCAACATCTCTCCCAACTATGTACGGCTCACCGGCATCGTAGTCCGAGTAGAGAAAGGGAGACCCCAGAATAATTCCTCGTGTGAATGGACGCTCATGATGCCAGCCAATCCCGCCCCTGACGCCGCGTGCAAAACCGGCATCCGCAGCCGAAACCGGCCTGCCCATCGCCCCGCGCATCTGCGCGCTCGAGAGCGGCACCAATACTGAAGCTGCAAGCAACGCGATACTCAGCCGCCGGACCATGTCAGCCCGATTTCCTTTTGTTCTTGAAAACCAAAACTATTGTACCCCCATCGCCTGTTCGCCGCGGGCGGGCAAGCCCGTTGCCTCACGAGTTCCGCAATAAAAAAGCAGTGGGACGCGCGGTTGGCGCGTCTCACTGCTGGGGTAGAGTGTTGCTATGCTGCGTTGTTACGCCGGGAAAGAACCCAGCGCAGTGCTACCTCCCATGTCCGCCGCCCCCGTGCGATCCGCCCCCGTGCGATCCGCCCCCATGTGACGATCCGCCCCCGTGTGACGATCCGCCGCCGTGGCTGCTCGGCGCCGAACGTCCACCGCCATAGCTGGGAGCAGAACGTCCGCCACCGTAGCCGGGAGCAGAACGTCCACCGCCGTAGCTCGGAGCAGAACGTCCGCCACCATAGCTGGGAGCAGCACGTCCGCCGCCGTAGCCGGGAGCAGAACGTCCGCCGCCATACGCACCGCCGCCGTAAGAGCGCGGGGTGACGATGGGCTGCCTCATATTGAGTGGCGGACGAGATGACCCGCCGTAGCCGCGGCCTTCCGAAGCCGAACCGCGCGAAGAGCCGTACGCACTGCGGCCTTCGCTGCGGCCGGCCGATTCGCCCGCCCTGCCCGATCCTGACTCAGAAGATGAGCGCGGGGCCATCGGCGAAAATTTCTGCCAGCCGCCGTTGCTGCTTCCACTTTCGCGAGCAGTCGTCGAGTTACCCGAGTTGCCGGCTCTTGACCCCGAACCCGCGTTCGAATTGCCACGCGTTTCCGAACCTTGGCTGGAGCGCTGGTACGGGCTGTTCGAACTAGCTGAGCCGCCATTTCCCGGCCTCGCCGTTTCGTTCCCAGTCGACCGCCCATTCGACGCGGCTGCCGTGCTGCCTCGGGCCGAAAAGAAATGCTGATTCTGCGACACGTTCCGAGTCGTTGACGCAGCCGCCGGGCGTCCGCTGGCCGAGAAGCTTTCGCGGCTCGGAGACACGGGCAATCTGCCGGTTGCGAAATGCGCGTTCTGCAGCTCCGCATGACTCATGGCGTGAGCGCTCATGTGACCGGTGCCGAACTCTTTGCCCGAGACGGAGGTCGCGCCGCGGAAGTTCGCATCATGCATCGCCAGGTTCACGTTCGAAAATCGCGTGCCCCCGTGCAGCGCAGCAAAGCCCCCGCGGTTGTATGCGCCGATACCGGCAACGCCGAAGCGCCCGCCGTAAGCTCCATACCAGGGATGGAAACGATCACACGGTCCAAGCGGCAGCCAGCCGATCCCGCCCCAGCCGCCGAAACCGAATCCAAATCCGAATCCGAAACCACCGCCGAATCCGAAGAACGAAACATAAGCCGGCGCCCAAATCGGGCGGTAATACGGATATCCGTAAGCCGGACCGGGCCACCAGCCCCACGCTCCGTTGTACATCATCCAGCGACCGTAGTGATACGGCGCCCAGCCCCAGGGATCATACGAAACCCAGGTCCACCCCCAATAAGGCTCATACACCCAGCGCCCGGCGCGATATGGAGCCCAGCCCGGCGCCACAGTCGGCTGCCACACTGGACCGTAATCCGGAACTTCCGTCCACACGCCGTGGGCATCAAGGTCTTCGGTCCCGACGTAATAGTCGTTAGTGCGCTGCCGCGATACCGAGTTGCGGATCATGTTGTCGCGATCGGTGTTCCACTGGTCCCAGTCATCTCGGGCCGGAGCTTCGCCGATCTTGTATTGCGCGTCCGCGCCGCTGCCCTGAATGGTGATGAACTGGCCCTGACCGACGCGCGTGCCGCCTTGCGGAGTCGTAACTTCGATTTCGCCTCTGCGGACGAGTACTTCAGTGTGATCGTCGGCAGTAACCAGAATGCGAAAACTGGATTCGCGCCGCTCGGTGCGAATGGCAACATTGGGCGTATCGATCTCAGCGTCCGCGTCGCTGTTCTTGTACACGGAGTAGTTCGCCATGCCGTGTCCAAGTTGAATCTGAACTTGCGAGCGGGTGAGCTGCGTGATGTTGGCCTGCGAATGCTCAGCCAGGCGCAGCATGTTGGCATAGTCAAGCTGAATTTCAGTGCGCGCCTTGTCGCCGGTAGAAACCCGGTCACCCGCAAGCACGGGAGCATTGAGCGCAGCCGCCGACCAATCCTTGGAGTCGCCGCGCTGCGTGGAGACGTCGCCATGGATCAGGCTGATGCGCGCCACCCCGTTCTTTTCCTGCGGAGCCGGCGCGCTGGAACTCGGACCGCCGGAACCTGCGTTACTAGAACCCGTGTCGTCGGGAACTCCCGCCGGGGCCTCATCCATCGAACCTTGATCCGCCGAATCCTGATCCGCGGAAATCTGACCATTGGGACCTTGCATTCGGATGCTAGGCGACGGTTTCGAATCCTGATCCGGCACCTGTTCGTCCGCGCTCTGCGCGATGACGACGCCTGGAATCGCGATCAGCATTCCTAGGATTGCCGCTATTACCTTGAATTTCATACGCACCTTCCCCTCGTTCGGGACAAACTATGCCTGAAGGATTGCAGGCCGAGTGCCAATGTCGAGCGACCAGCGCGGACTTCTTTAACCGCATTATTTCTTAGCAAGTTAAGAGAGACATAACAGCTAGGACAGGCGTTGCTTCGGGAGTCTCCGATGGCCCGGTTCCACCAGGGTGGTGGTTTTCGGCCAGGGGTGGTTATGGCTTCGAGCGATCACCCGATGGCCCGATGATCGGCCTCACTCCCCTTCGTTGTCGTCAATTCCGATCTTCGACAAGCGATACCGCAGCGCATTCCGCGAGAGGCCAAGCAGGCGCGCAGCCTGCGACTTGTTGCCGCCTGCCCGCTTCAGAGCTTCCCGAATCATTTCGTCTTCCCACTGGTCGAGCGTCATGCCGTCAGGGAGAAAGCGATCGGACGCAGCGCCGCTGCGATTGCGCGGCGAGTCGAGTTGTATGTCGCCGGCTTCCAACTGGCTGCCCGAGGCAAGCGCGCAGGCGCGTTCGATGACGTTCTGCAGTTCCCGCACATTGCCCGGCCAATAATGCCCGGCAAGAAGCTGCAAGGCGGCGGGAGAAATGCCGGTGATGGTTTCCGATCTCCCGGAATCCTGGGCGAAGCGCGCGAGGAACAGGTTCGCGAGTCCAGCGATATCTTCCTTGTGTTCGCGCAGCGGCGGGATATCGATCGGGACCACGTTGAGCCGGTAGTAGAGGTCCTCGCGAAACGTTCCGTCTTCGAGCGCGGCGCGCAGGTCGCGGTTGGTAGCGGCGATCAGCCGGACGTCGACCTTGATGGTGCGCGTACCGCCCAGCCGCTCGAATTCGCGCTCCTGCAGCACGCGGAGCAGTTTGACCTGGATGGCGGGCGGCACGTCTCCGATTTCATCAAGGAAGAGCGTGCCCTTGTCGGCGAGTTCGAATTTGCCGGGCTTGCTGGTGGCGGCTCCGGTGAAAGCTCCTTTTTCGTAGCCGAAAAGTTCGCTCTCCAAAAGATTTTCCGGAATGGCGGTGCTGTTTATCTTGATAAATGGACCGGAAGCGCGGCGCGATTTTTCGTGGATGGCGCGGGCGATCAGGTCTTTGCCAACACCGCTTTCTCCGCCCAACAAGACGGTGGAGTTGGTGGGTGCAACCCGTTCGACGGTGGCCAGCACTTCCTGCATTTTGGGACTGATCGCAACGATGTTGGGATGGCTGTACTTCTGTCCGAGGGCTTCGCGAAGCGAGCGATTCTCCTCGCGCAGGCGGGAGTTATCGAGCTCCTTGTGCACCACCATTCGCATTTCAGCAAGCGAGAACGGCTTGAGCACGTAGTCGCTGGCGCCAGCTTTCATCGCCTCAACCGCGGTTTCAACCGACCCGAACGCGGTCATGACCACTATGGGCAACGCGGCATTTTGCTGCTTGGCCGTTTGCAGAAATTCAAGCCCGCTCATGCCCGGGAGTTTGAGGTCTGTGAGCACGAGGTGAACGGATTCCAAGGCAAGCAGCTTCAATCCAGTTTCAGCGTCGCCGGCGGAGAGCGTTTTGAATCCGTCGTCGCCAAGGTTCAGCTCCAGCAGCCGCCGCATCTTGGCTTCGTCTTCGATGATGAGGATGGTAGGCATTGGTTTAGCTAGTGCTAGAGTGGGGACGGGCGCCCTCGCCCGTCCCAGCCGAGCGCAGCTCGGCGGTTTCCTCTAGCGGAAAAAAGACCGTGAATACCGCGCCGCCCCCTGGCGCGTTCTCGACATGGATCGACCCATGATGACCGTCGACGATCTTCGAAACGATGGAGAGTCCCAGTCCCACACCGGTTTTCTTCGTGGTCACAAACGGGTTGAAAATCTCTTCGCGCAATTCTTCAGGAACGCCGGGGCCAGTGTCGGCCAGGCGGAGTTCCACTCCTTCCCGATCATTCTGTGTTGCGGGTTGAACACTGACCCGCAACGTGCCGCCGTGATCGTCATTCTGCATCGCTTCGTAGGCATTCTGCACCAGATTGAGGAAGGCTTGCTCGCACAGGCTTTCGTCCAGCGCAACGAGTGGCAGTCCGCTCGCGTAGTGGCGCTCGACGCGCACCGGTTTACCCGTAACTGATTTACCCGCAAAACGCCCGGCGACAATTTGCAGCACGCGATCGAGAAGCGCGATCAGGTCCGCGGGACGCGGTTCGGCATGAAGAGGACGAGCGAAGTCCAGAAACTCGGTAACAAGGGCGCTGAGCCGGTTGACCTCGGTCGAAATGTAGCCGGCCAACTCACGGGCAAGTTCGTCGGAGGCCTGCAATTTCTGGGTCAGCATTTCAGCCGAGCCCTTGATGACTCCCAGAGGATTGCGAATCTCATGCGCCAATCCAGCCGATAGCTGGCCGAGAGCGGCCAGTCGTTCCGAGCGCCGCGCTTCAGCCTGAGCGTGCTCGAGGCGGCGATTGGTTTCGGCCAGGCGTTCGGCGAGATCGCGATACAACTGGGTTTGATGCTGGCTCTGCTGCGAGAAGCGGTTGACGACCATGGCGGCAAGAAAGAAGAACAAGATACGCAGCGCGAGGTAGCCGAAAGCCTCGGGAGTCAATTCGTATTCCTGCATCGCGGGATAGAGATACGAGCAGTAGGCGGCAGAAGCAACAAGCGTCCAGAGCAGCGTCAGCCAAGTGCCACAGTAAAGTGCCGCGGTGACGACCGGCAGATAATAGATGGGATAGTAACTGCTGTTGATTCCGACTTCGCCGGTGTGATCGATAAGCAGGGTTGCCAGCAGAATCTTGAGCAGTATGACGTAGAAGACTCCTCGTTTGGGGAAGCGGGAGATCAACTTTGTCTCCACCAGTTGCACAATGCCGATAGCGAGGAGAATTAGCTGCTTGTGCCATTCGAGTAGTGGAGGGAGCACCGCCAGTCCGATGAGGAAGAGGAGCCAGATCGTAAGCCAGGCCGCGTCGAGGCGGCTAAGCCGCCGGGAGTCGGGATCGAGAATGGAAAGTGCAGGTGCCACGCAGCTTCCATCCAACCGCAGAAAGCCCTCCGGCGTCAATTGGACGGCGGCTTCCTCCGGTGCTGGAGCCGCGGGGCCGAAGACCGGGTTGCGGATATAACAATTTCCAATCACGAACATAAATAGTTTAAATTTCCGCAAACTGAGGCCCAGCGACTACTGTTATGATGCGGTTGTTCGATCCGGCTGGAGGGTTGATCGGGCACAAAATGAGTATCATCAGCTGATGGAGTCAGAACGGACGATCGTGTCCGGGAACGGACAACAATGACCAAGGTCGAAGCAATTATTCAGGTGTCAAAACTGGACGCAGTGAAAGACGCATTGCACGAGGTTGGCGTCGAAGGCATGACCGTTTTTGAAGCCAGAGGACATGGCCGGCAAAAAGGACACACCGAGTTTTATCGGGGACGCGAGTACACCGTGGACTTGATCCCGAAGGTGAAACTCGAGATCGTGCTGGCCGATGAAATGGTGGAGAAAGTCGTGCACGCGATCACCTCTGCGGCACGTACGGGCAAGATCGGCGACGGGAAGATTTTTCTTTCGCGCATAGACGAAGCGATTCGGATTCGCAACGACGAACGTGGCGATAGCGTGCTGTAAGCGCACGAATTTCGATGCGGCAGATCGACCGGCAGATCGACCGGCAAAGATCGACCGGCAAAGATCCGCATCCCCCTAGTCTGCTGATTTATAAGCAGAGCGGAATGAAGGCTTGAAGCAGGGGCTAAATACTTCGCGGGGAGAGTGTCATCGAAATGACCACCGTGGCCACCGTCCGCAGTGAGTTATCCGACCTGTACGTTCGGGAATCCGCCGCCATCGAGCAGGAATTCTCCGCTACCGGTGAAGGGCGCACGGCGGTCGCGCGGCGCACCGCCCTGGTCGATACCATCGTCCAGCGGCTTTGGAACGAAATCATCGTCAGTTCTCATCCTGCTTCTACTCCCTCTGGTTCCAGCCCTGCCGAGCCTGACAGCCCGAAGAATTTCGCGCTGGTGGCCACCGGCGGATTCGGCCGCGGCTGGCTTTTCCCCCACTCCGATATTGATCTGCTCTTTCTGCACGCCGGGAGTGACTCCGAGAGTAAATTCAAAGATCCCATCCGGCGCTTTTCGCAGGAATTGTGGGACCTGCGTCTGAAGCTCAGTCCCGCCACGCGAAATCTGGCGGAGTGCGAACGGCTGGATCCGAACAATGTTGAGTTTGCCATCTCGCTACTCGACTGCCGCTACCTGGCGGGCGATCGCGAGCTCTTTTCACGGCTGCGCGAAAAAGCTGTTCCTCGTCTGGTCGGGCGGGATTGCCAGAACCTGATCCAGAACCTGGCCGAGATTACGCGCGCGCGTCATCATAAATTTGGCAATACCGTCTTTCACCTGGAACCGAACGTGAAGGATGGGCCGGGCGGTTTGCGCGACTACAACGTGGCCAACTGGCTCGCGCTGATTTCCGCGATGGAAAAGTTGAAGGTGTGGCCGGACGCGAAAACGCTGCTGCCGGTTTCTTCGCGAAGGGCGTTCGACGCGGCGCTGGATTTCCAAATGTCCGTGCGTTGCTTTCTGCACTTCCGGCACGGGCGTCACGACAACACCCTCACTTGGGAGGCGCAGGACGCAGCGGCGGCGAGAAAGATTGGCGCCAGCTTTGGCATGAACGAGGCGGAAATCGCGAACGCCGCCGACTGGATGCGCGTCTACTTTGGCCACGTGCGCAGCGTGCACCGGGTCTGCATGCAATTGCTGGAGGAAATTCCGGCCGCCTGGTCGTCGTTGTACCGCCAATTCCAGGGCTGGCGGTCGAAGGTCCCAAGCGCGGACTTCTCGGTGGTGGATGGACTGATCTTTTTACGACAAACGCAGCAACCGGACGGCCTGCGGGATCCGGAAATGCTTTTGCGGCTCTTTCATTTCATGGCGGAACATGGCCTGAAGCTGAGTACGACCACCGAATATAAAGTCGAGCAGGCGCTGCCGGCGCTGGCGGCGACGCCGCCGCGAGGCGCCGAGTTGTGGCTTTACCTGCAGGAAACGCTGGTGCAGCCGCATGCGGCCGACGCCCTGCGCGCCATGAACGCGCTTCACCTCCTGGCGCTCCTGCTGCCGGAACTGAAGGGGATTGAGGCGCTGGTGGTCCGGGATTTTTACCATCGCTACACGGTGGATGAGCACTCGTTTTTGGCGATCGAACATCTGCATCGTCTGAAAGAATCGAAATCGGAATGGGACCAGCGCTTTGCCGAGTTGCTGGGTGAACTCGAACAGCCGGAACTGCTTTACCTGGCGCTGCTGCTGCATGATTCCGGCAAAGCCGTGCCGGGCGAGACTCACGTTGAGGGCAGCCTGCAACTGACGGACAGCTGCACCGAGCGGCTGGATCTTGATCCGGTGGATCGCGAGACGGTGCGCTATCTGGTGGCCAGCCATCTGGAAATGTCGGCGGCGATGCGGCGGGACGTATTCGATCCGGCGAATGTGAAGTCGTTCGCCGAAAAAGTGGGAGTACCCGAGCGGCTGAAGATGCTGTGCCTGATGACTTATGCCGACATCAAAGCCGTGAACCCGGAGGCCATGACGCCGTGGAAAGCGGACAACTTATGGCAACTTTATATTGCGTGCGCGAATTACTTGAGCCGAAGCGCCGATGAGCGCGTGCACACCCGCGACGACGGCTCCAGCGTCGATCTGGCCAATCTTGCTCATCTGCGGTCGCTGGCGTCGGTAGCGGGGAAGAAGATCAACATTTTTCTGGAAGGATTGCCGCAACGGTATCTGCGGATCTATGGCGCGAGTGACGTTCTGGCGCATGCCGAAATGGCCGCCCGGCTGGGGCAGGACAGCGTCCAATTGAATTTGAAGCAGGTTCGTCACTGGTATGAGCTGACGTTGATTACCACCGACCGGCCCTTCCTGTTCGCCTCGGTTTCCGGGGCGCTGGCCGCGTGGGGAATGAACATCGTGAAGGCGAACGCGTTCTCCAATGCCGCGGGCATGGTGGTGGACACTTTTTATTTCACGGATCGCTTTCGCACGCTGGAGATGAATCTGCAGGAATGGGAGCGTTTGAAGAAGAGCATCGCGGCCGTGGTCAAAGGAGAAGCCGATGTGGCGCGTATGCTGCGCGACCGCTTGAAATCGGAGAAAGCGAACAGCACGAAGGTCAAGATCGCGACCCAGATTGAATTCGACGACAGCTGTTCGGCGCAGAGCACGATGGTGCAGGTTCTGACCCAGGATCGTCCGGGACTGCTTTACCGTATGTGCTCGCTGGTCTCGAAGCATGAGTGCAATATCGAAATTGCGCTGATCGAAACCGAGGGGCAGATGGCGATTGATGTTCTGTATCTGACCTCAGGCGGCGCCAAGTTGAGCGCCGATCGGCAAGCCGCGCTGGGTCAAGCGCTAAGAGACGAACTGGCGGCAAAATAATTCTTCCTTTTACTCACCTCGGCTACATGGATCGAGCAGGCTCACCTTGCGACGAATCGTTTTGTGAGTGTGAACACGAAGAGGCCGAGCAAGAGGATTCCAACCGCCCTTTCAGACGCGATGAGTAATCGGATCCATGGGCTCGCGGCAGGCAGAATGTCAGGGAAAGAGACGCCCGACAGTGTCGCAAAGCTGAAATAGAGACCCTGCTGCCAACCCAGGAACGACCCGCCCAGCGTGGCGCAATGTAGGAGTACAAAAAGTACCCCGAATATAATCACGACCCATCCCGCAGTCGCGATAACGCGCAGCGGCTTCTCGCCGTAGCCGCAGCTTATTGCGAGGAATGCCGAGACCAGCCAGTGTCGCTTGTCGCCCTGCCACAGCACCTTACGCTGCATGGTCTTCTCGCAATAGGAGGCCCAACTCGCGCTCTCGTAATCGGCCTCCCTTATGAAATAACTCTTCAAGGCTCGGTAAGTTGCCTCGGCGCTCCAAGGGTGGGACTCGTCAATGTGAGGTCGCCTGAAGAGTTTGGCCGCACCAAACAGCGTTGCTTCAAGGTTTATCGGCTCGCGACCGAATGAAATTGAGTACGCAAGAAGCCTGACGTTTTCTAGGCTGCAATTTGTGAACACGCAGCGGTCCAACTCGGCTCGGCTCAAGTCCGTGTTGTCCAGATTTGACCATCCAAGGTAGGCGCGTCGGAGATTCGCTTCGACAAATTTCGACGTCCTAAGCCGGCACTTATCCAGATGAGCTCCGCTGAGGTCGGCGGCAGTAAAGTCAAAGCCGCTCAGATCGGCTCCCGTGAGGATAATGCCGCTTAGGCTTTCCTTTTGGCGAAGCGCGTCGCTCGGGCGCTCCCGAATGTTCTCGCGCTCAGCATCCTTTAGGTGTTCCCAGCACGTCGCGTAATCCCAGATCCTGGCTTCCTCGCACTCGCCGTGAGAACAGACTGGGAGTTCACGGCCGCGAACTGTGACGGTGGGAGGCTTCGCCATAACGGCGGCAATGAAACGATGTTGGCCCAGATACTACCACCTGTCAATGTCAACGACCAGTCCCCGCCCGCCTAGGCGGGCGGGACTCCCCTCCGTACACGTCGAAGTACTAACGATCCGCGTAATATCCGTCTCGGGTTTGGACGCTCAGGTCTTTCTTCTTCACCGCCAACACGACGTGGTGATAGCCGTTGGCTGCGCTGTCTTTGTCGGGTGTATAACCCATGCTGTACTGGGTTCGCAGTTCCTCGACAATGCTGGTGTAGATATCGCCGACGGTTTCTTTCTTCGTAACTTCAAAGAAACGTCCACCGGTTTCTTTGGAAATCCGCTCTAGAATTTTCTTGCCATCGGTGCGCGGGCTCTCGGAAGGACGTTGGCCTCCGCGACCGCCTCGACCACCACCGCCGCCGCCCGGCCAACCGCCGCCGCCACCGGGCCAGCCACCACCGCCGCCGCCCGGGTAACCGCCGCCACGTCCCATTCCGCCGCCCTGATTTTCGCGGTCATTGCGGTGAGAATCCGCGAAATAGATGGAATAGACCACCGTGTCGGAGCGCTGGGCGGACTCGATCGCGCTCTCCAGATAGGTCTTGCTGCCGTGGTCGACGCCGTCCGAGAGAATGACGAAAGCCTTCCGGCCCTGCTGCTTCTTCATTAATTCGTTCGACGCCAGATAAACGGCGTCGTAAAGCTCGGTACCGCCGCCACGATGAGAGCCCGAGCCTGAGCCGGAGGGGGAGTTAGAGGGATCGTTGGGATCGTTCGAGCGCTCGCGGTCCGATGACGTCTTGAGCAAATCGAGCGCCGCTTGCAGCTTTTCACGGGACGGAGTCAGATCCTGCAGCAGTTCGACTTCCCGATCGAAGTGAATGAGGAAGGCTTTGTCCTTGGGCTGCACGAGCATCTGATCGAGAAAACTGCGGCTCGCGCTGCGCTCCGCGTCGAGTACGTTGTCTTGACTGCGGCTGGTGTCGACGAGCAGACCGAGCGTGAGCGGGAGATTCGTTTCCTGCGAAAAATATTTGATGGTCTGCGGGCGCCCGTCTTCCTGCAGCGTGAAATCGTCTTTGGTGAGGTCGCGGACGATCTTGCCATGTTTGTCGCGAACGGTAACGGGCAGCGTGACCACTTTGACGTCAACGGCGATGGTGGCAGCGGGTTCCTGAGCCCGCATCGATGGGCCGACGCCGGGAAGAGCGGCCAGCGCGACCATCAGCGCACAGACGATCAGCGCACAGAAGACCAGCGTAAAGGCAACCGGCTTCCACCAGGATGAGGATGCGCGCCTTGATGAACGCTGCGCAATCGTCTCCTTGGCTTTATCTCTACTTGGCCGGAGATTATCAGGCCGGGGCTGATTCACCGTACATCCTCCGTTTGTCATACTCCGTTATCGTTTATTTCAGACGAATCTTAAGAGCGCTGAATCAGAAAATAGAATACACCGCGAGGATCGCACCCGCCCAACTCGGAAAGGCACATGAGCCGGATACTTATGACTGGATGCGCGGCGCCGGAGTTGCAGTTGCCAAACATCCTGTAAAAGCAACGTCAATGCCGGGTAAAATTTCGTAAAGGGCACATATCGCGCATTTGGCGATGCTAAAGTTAGACCATGCGATGTTTCCGGCAGAGACCCGCGCACGTGCGCCCTCTAAAGACGCGCCTTCTTGCAACCGTCCTGCTCACGGCGTTGGCAGCTCTGATTCAAGCGCAGCCGAGCTACCTTTTGGCGCAGGACAAACCGCAGGACAAACCAACGCCCGCTTCCGGTAGCCCACAAGTCGCCAAGGCTGTGGGAACGATCAAGAGCATTCAGGCGGATTCCATTACGGTGGCTCAGTCCGGTGGCGAAGCAACGGCAAGGCTGCTGCCCTCGACCAAGATCCTGCGCGTGCTGCCGGGAGAAAAGGATCTGAAGAACGCGACCACTCTGCAGCCGCAAGACTTGCAGCCTGGAGATGGCGTACGTGTTCGTGGATGGGCAGCGGCGGATGGACACACCATCGACGCCTTGGAAGTGCTTGTGCTGAAGCCGGCCGATTTGGCGGCCAAACAGCAGCGCGATCGCGACGACTGGCAAAAACGCGGCGTGGATGGGATCGTCACTAATGTGGACGCTGCGACGGACATCATCACCATCAAGCCCGGTGCAATGGGCGCGAACCGGAGTATCGCCATCCGCGTTGCCAAGGATACGATCCTGCGCCGCTACGCCCCCGACTCGGTGAAGTTCGAAGACGCGAAACCGGCGCCCATCGATCAAATCAAGGCGGGAGATCAACTGAACGCGCGCGGAACTCGCAGCCCCGATGGCAGTGAGGTGCAGTCGGAGGAAGTTGTCTCCGGCACATTTCGCTATATTGAGGGGACCATCAACGCCATCGACTCCGCCAGCAATACAATGACGGTGCAGGATGTGATCGCCAAGAGCGCGGTGGTGGTGAGGGTGTCTCCCGACTCGCAAATGTGGAAGCTGCCGGCGGAAATGGCGCAACGCATCGCGATTTTCCTGAAAGGCGCGGCCGGCGGCGCGAGCGCTGATCAACCCGGCGCCAACGGCCAAGGCCAAAGCATGCGCAGCGGCCAGGGCGCTGCGCCCGGCGCTGGTGGGGCGCGGCCAGCAACAGAACCGCAAACCGCGCGCGGGCCGGCCGGCGCACCAGGCGGAAATGGTCCGTCGAATTTGCAGCGCATGCTGAGCCGCTCCCCCAGCATCAAGCTGGCGGATCTGCAGAAGGGCGACGCCGTGGTGATCCTGACGGCAGCGAGCGGAAAATCGGACGCGGTTACAGCGAGCAAGCTGCTGGCTGGAGTGGAGCCCATCCTGACGGCGGCGCCAAGTCGCAGCGCATCCTCGCTGCTTTCCCCGTGGGCGCTGGGCGCGCCCGGCGGAGAAGGTGAAGCC
>JBEKWL010000040.1:0-23056 GCA_049513095.1 Terriglobales bacterium | reverse complement strand
GTCCGCGCCGCGGGCGTGACCAACTGCACAACGGAAGAGGAATTGCGGCGCATCATACGCGATGCGGGCTTCCGTCCGGCGCAGCGGGATACGTTGTACCGGCAATATTTTCTGAACTGATTCGCTGGACTGAAGCTCTGCGTAGAGACGCGGCTTGCCGCGTCTGAGACGGGGCAAGCCCCGTCTCTACCTAACGTTCCTATCCATGACGCGCTCACTTGCCCTCGCCGGTTTCCTGTTCAGCGTCCTGTCGCTTGCGAACGCGCAAGAGTCCGCACCCGCGGCGAACGCGCCTTCCATTGCTGGCACGGTCGTGAAGGAACCGGGCAGCCAACCGCTCAAGAAAGTGCTGGTGCAGGTCGTCGCGGAAGACCAGAAGACGGGCGGAAATTACACGGCCTCGACCGACGCCGACGGCCATTTTCATATTGAGAACGTTGTGCCGGGGCGTTACCGGATCTTCCTCGAGAGAACCGGGTTTGTCGGGGTGAATGGGCGCGGGCTCAAATCTGACACCAACGCTTTCACGGTTCAGGCGGGGCCGGCGGAAGACCTGATGTTTCGCATGTTGCCCACGGCGATCATCAGCGGACGGGTCACGGACGAAGATGGCGATCCGATGTCCGGGGTCAGAATGATCGCGCAAAAGAAAAAACCAGGGAAGGCGTCGCGGGAAAGCGTTGGGACCGAAGCGACCAACGATCTTGGCGAATACCGTCTCTCCGGTTTGTTCCCCGGCCAGTACTGGGTTGTGGCCGTGCCGCCTCCAGACTTCCGCGATTACGAACAGCAGCAAGAGAAATCGCCGCCGGGCGATAACCATGGCGCCAGCCAGCCCGATAACCGTTATGTCACCACCTACTATCCGGGCGCCTACGATGCCATGCAGGCCTCGGCCGTGACGCTTAAGGCGGGCGATGAAATGCCGGTCAACTTCACGCTGGTGCCGGCAAGAACGTATCGGGTTCGCGGAACGGTTGCTGGCGTCAAGGCCGGCCAGAAGGCCGTCGTGGATTTAGTCTCTAAAGCGGGCGATTCTATCCGGGCAAATGAAGTTGGGCCGGACGGCCAGTTCGAGGTTCGTGGGGTCGCTCCCGGGTCGTATGTGTCGGGGGCATCGTCGCTCGGCGCCGATTCGCAGCCACTAACCGCTCGCCAGGAAGTCAGCGTCGTCGCCGCCGACGTCGAAGGCGTGCAGCTGCTTCCCCAGCCTTCGTTCACGCTCTCCGGTCATCTCCGCGTCGAGGGTAGCGCGTCAGGAGACCTCACGCAGTTCTCGACAAACCTGCGCCAGGCCGAGTTGCCGGAAGATTCAGGCTTCTTCATGTCCTGGGACTTCTTTGGGACGAACGCGCCGGTCGACCGGTTCGGTAACTTCGCGTGGAAAACCGTGAACCCCGGCAACTACATCGTGCAGGTGTACGGAGGCGGCGGACAGGGCTTCTTCCTGAAATCAGTGACGCTCGGCGGACGAGATATCGCAGCCGGATTTGCGGCCAGCGGGCCGGCGACGCTTGATCTGCTGGTCAGCACCAAGGGAGGCGCGATCGAGGGAGCGGTGGTTGAAAAAGAAAAAGACGTGGATAATGCTCATCCGGTCGCGAATGCCACGGTGGTGGCCGTGCCGGAAGAAAAATACCGCAAGGTTCCCAATCGCTTCGCGACTGGACAGACCGATCAGCACGGACGCTTCACCGTTCGCGGCCTGGCTCCCGGCAGTTACACGTTATATGCGTGGCAGGATTTGGAAGATGGCGTCTGGCGCGACCCCGACTTCCTCAAATCCCAGGAAGCCAACGGCACGTCGCTGAAAGTGGAGGAAGGTTCCCATCAGACGGTTGAGCTGAAGCTTAGTCCGGTGGTTGAGGAATGGCGGTAAGGCTTGTGTGGCGGCGGGGCTACGCCCCGCCGGGACGGGGCAAAGCCCCGTTCCCACACGACTGTTGGACTCAGACCGATCAGGTACAATGCTTGCGCTGCCGTTTTTCCTTTTGCTTCATGGTGCTGTTGAGTTCATGGATTTGACGCACACTTCTTCCCCGCCGGCCCTGATCCTAATCCTTGCCTCCAAGGGCTTGGGGCATTACCTTCGCCAGCACTTTCTCGACAAGACTTTTCAGGGCCTTTACCAAGCCAATGCTTTTGATCTCGCGCTGCTGATTCCCTATTTCATCGTGCTGATAATCCTGGCGGCGTACGGCGCGCATCGCTACTGGCTGGTCTATCTTTATTACAAGCACAAAAAGAAGAAAACGACGGAACCCGCGGCTCGTTTCCATTTTGACGACATGCCGCGCGTGACCGTGCAGTTGCCGATCTTCAACGAGCAATACGTGGTGGAGAGGCTGCTCGACGCCGTCTGCCGGCTCGACTACCCGAAGGAAAAACTCGACATCCAGTTGCTCGACGACTCAACCGACGAGACCGTAGAGGTCGCCAGCATTCTGGTGGAGCGCTACGCCGCCTTGGGAAATCCAGTCGTCTACCTGCACCGCGACAATCGCGAGGGCTACAAGGCGGGTGCTTTGGAGGCGGGATTGAAAACGGCAAAGGGCGAATTCATCGCTATCTTTGACGCCGATTTTGTACCGCCACCCGATTTTCTGCTCAAGTGTATCCACCACTTCACCGACCCCAAGGTCGGGATGGTACAGACGCGCTGGACGCACATCAACCGCAACTACTCGTTGCTGACCCAGGTCGAAGCGATTCTGCTCGACGGCCATTTCGTGCTGGAACACTCGGGGCGGTCACGCAGCGGCGTTTTCTTTAACTTCAACGGCACAGCCGGCATGTGGCGGCGCTCGGCCATTGACGAAGCCGGCGGCTGGGAGCATGACACGCTCACCGAAGACACCGATCTTTCCTATCGAGCGCAGCTCAAAGGATGGAAGTTTCTTTATTTGCAGGACGTCGAATGTCCGGCCGAATTGCCGGTGGAGATGACCGCATTCAAGACGCAGCAGGCGCGCTGGGCGAAGGGGTTGATCCAGGTCTCCAAGAAAATACTCCCCAAGGTATTCGCGAGCGACGCCTCGCGACATGTCAAAATCGAAGCCTGGTATCACCTGACGGCCAACCTCAGCTATCCGCTGATGATTGTGCTCTCGGTTTTGCTGCTGCCCGCCATGGTAATTCGCTTCTACCAGGGATGGTTCCAGATGCTCTACATCGACCTGCCCCTGTTCCTGGCTTCGACGTTCTCTATTTCCAGCTTCTATCTGGTTTCGCAGAAGGAACTGTTTCCGAAAAGCTGGCTGCGCTCGCTGCTCTACCTGCCGCTGTTGATGTCCTTGGGAATCGGGCTGACCGTCACCAATACGATTGCCGTGCTGGAAGCGCTGGTGGGCAAGCAGACCGCCTTCGCGCGCACTCCCAAGTACCGCGTCGAATCGAAGAAGGACAAGGTCGGCGCGAAAAAATACCGCAAGCGTCTGGGATGGGTTCCGTGGATTGAACTCCTGATCGGAACTTATTTCGCGCTGGCGGTCTTTTACGCCATCGACAACGAAAACTACTTCACGGTTCCCTTCCTGTTCTTGTTCGTGATCGGTTACTGGGTCACCGGGCTGATGTCACTGCTGCAGGGGCGTTTCGCCGGACTCTCGGTGGGTTCGGAAAGCCACACCAAGCCATTCCCGGTCGGCGTGTAGACATCGGGTGATCGGGTGATCGGGTCATCGGGTGATCTGAAGTTCAAAAACAAGCGCCTTTGACTTTCGATGACCAGATGGCCCGATCACCCGATGACCCGATGATATTCCCTCGCACCAAACTAACCAACAATCGAGCCGCGGCGCGATGCTACGCTGGTACCGCTCTGGTTTCTCGCATGTACCTCCGCACGAGGCATTGCAGGGAACCAATCTCAAGAAGCTTTTACGAACCGTCGAAGCGCTGGCGGATTTGGGGCCCGAACTAACCGCGGACCGCGACTTCCGCGAGACCGCTCGCGCCATGCTGGCCGCCGTGATGGAGGCGTCCGGCGCGCGCGAAACTGTCCTGTTTTCGTTTAGCGAACGGCCTTCCCTGCTGACCTCGGTCGATGCGCAAGGATTCGCGCTGCTGCCGGAACCGTCGCTGATTCCCCTGCTTCCCCGCCACGTGCACACCCTGACAGCGGCCGCCGGCCCGGTACTGCTCAACAGTTCCACCTACGATGTCTTTCTGAGTTCGAACGGCAATGTCGCGCCCGAACTGTTCAAGTGCATTTGCCCACTGAAAGTGCGGGGAAAGCTGGCAGGAGTGATCGCCCTGGGACGCCGCCCCGGCGAAGCGGTGTACGAAGAAGACGCGCTCGACGCTTTTGAAATGCTGAGCCACTACGTGGCACTGGCCATTCAGAATCACACTCTCGGCCAAACGCTGGCCCAACGGGTTTCTGAAAACCTGCGACTGCTGGCCTCGCTGCACGGGTTCTACGACAACGCGCTCGAAGCTTTCGCCACCGCCATCGACGTCAAACACGTCAACATTCATGGACACTCACTGCGCGTCGGCCGCTACGCCCAAGCCATCGGCGAAGCTCAGGGGATGGATCCGAGCGCTGTGGCGGCACTGCGGTCGGCAGCCTATCTGCACGACATCGGCATGGTGGTTGTCGATAAGCGGTTGTTGGGAAAAGCTTCGAAGCTGGACGCGGAAGAGTCCCGCGAGATGAGGGAGCACACGATCATTGGGCATCAGATCGTCAGCCAAGTGCAGTTTCCCTGGCCGCAGATTCCGGAAATCGTGCGCTGGCACCATGAGCGCGCCGATGGAACGGGATACCCGGACGGCTTGCATGGGGACGACATACCGCAGGCGGTGCGCATCGTGGCCCTGGCCGAGACCTTTGACGCTATGACCAGCGAACGTCCCTACCGCGAACGCTTGTCGCTCGGAGCCACGCTGCAGGAATTGATCCGCATGACACCGCAAAAATACGATGCCCAGGCGCTGCAGGCTTTGCTGATCCAGGTGCGGCGCGACGCGGTCGGAACGAACCGCATTCCGATCCTCGACCCTGACCTGATGCACCTTTCGGCCAAAGACGTGGATCAACTGGCGGCCACCCTGCAACACAAGATCAGCCAGGATAAGATTTTTCTTACCTGAAATCCGCACTTCGCTTTGCACGAGTCAGCGCCACCCAGCCCAATCGAGCGAGCCAAATTCTTCTCGGAGTAAAATCGCAGCTTCGTCCTCTCGTGCCTCGTATTGTTTCTCGGTCACAATGTAGACTTGGGGCGGTTGGCGCGCTTGTATCCATTGGGCGCTGATTTCATCTAATTTTGAAGCAGGCAATGCCTGCTGATTTGCGAGGAGAGAATTGATGGCTGTCAGTGACCAGTCTATCGCCACCGGTACCCAGCTCGACCAGTTGTGTATCAACACCATTCGCACGCTTTCGATGGACGCGGTGCAGAAGGCGAACTCGGGCCATCCGGGAGCGCCGATGGCGCTGGCTCCGGTTGCCTACTGTCTGTGGCAGCAGTTTCTGCGCTATGACCCGGAAGATCCGATCTGGCCGAACCGCGACCGCTTCGTTCTCTCCAATGGACACGCTTCCATGCTGCTGTATTCCCTGCTGCATCTGGCGGGCGTGCGCGAAGCAAGCGCGGATGGCAAAATTCTTTCGACTCCTGCCGTGTCGCTCGACGAGATCAAGAATTTCCGGCAACTGGGCAGCAAAACGCCGGGGCATCCCGAATACGGTTTGACCACGGGTGTCGAGACGACCACCGGCCCGCTGGGTCAAGGCGTCGCGAACAGCGTGGGCATGGCGATTGCCGAGCGCTGGCTGGCGGAGCATTTCAATCGTCCGGGATTTGAGCTGTTCAACTACAACGTTTGGGCGATTTGCGGCGACGGCGACATGATGGAAGGAATTTCCTCGGAAGCCGCGTCGGTCGCCGGACATCTGAAGCTTTCGAACCTGTGCTGGATTTACGACAACAACCACATCACCATCGAGGGCAACACCAATCTCGCCTACGACGAAAATGTGGCCGCCCGCTTCGCAGCCTATGGCTGGGACGTCCAGCACCTCCGCGATGCCAACGATCTGGTCGCGCTGGCCGACGCCTACAACCACGCCTTCAGCGTGACGGATCCAAACGTGAACGACTGTCCCAAACTGATCATCGTCGACAGCCACATCGCCTTCGGTTCGCCTCACCGGCAGGACACAAAAGAAGCGCACGGCGAGCCGCTCGGCGAAGAAGAAGTCAAACTGACAAAGCGCGTCTACGGCTGGCCGGAAGACGCCAAGTTTCTGGTGCCGGATGGAGTGCGCGAGAACTTTCGCGACGTCATGGGCAAGCGCGGGCGGCAATTGAGCGGGCGGTGGAACGCGCTGTTCAGCAAGTACAGCGCGCAGTATCCGGATTTAGCGGCTCAATTCGAACGCATGCAGCGCCGGCAACCTGCTGACGGATGGGACAAGGAGCTTCCTACATTCGCGCCCGATGCCAAAGGAATGGCGACCCGCGATTCGTCCGGAAAAGTTCTCAATGCCATCGCCAAAAGCGATCCCTGGCTCATGGGCGGCTCGGCCGATTTGTATCCCTCGACGAAGACGCGGCTCACCTTCGACGGCGCGGGCGATTTCGAAGCGGGTCATTACAACGCGCGCAACTTCCACTTTGGCATTCGCGAACACGCGATGGGCGCAATCGTCAACGGCATGGTGCTGTCGAAAATCCGCGCCTACGGCTCGACTTTCCTGATCTTCAGCGACTACATGAAGATGCCGATCCGCCTCTCGGCCGTCATGGAAGTGCCCTCGATCTGGATCTTCAGCCACGATTCCATCGGCGTCGGCGAAGACGGACCGACTCACCAGCCCATCGAGCAACTGATAACGCTGCGCGCGGTTCCCGGGCTGATGACGCTGCGTCCCGCCGACGCCAACGAGGTCGCCGAGGCGTGGAAAATAATCATGAAGCTGCAGAAGGAACCGGTGGCGCTGATCCTGACGCGGCAAGCTGTGCCGACATTCGATCGCACGAAATACGCGTCAGCCGCAGGCGTGGCTCGTGGAGCTTACATCCTGGCCGACGCCGAAGGTGGCAAACCGCAGGTCATCCTGATGGCCACCGGCAGCGAGGTTTATCTGTGCATCGACGCCTACGAAAAACTGCGAGCGGAAGGCATCCGGGCGCGCGTCGTGAGCATGCCTTCGTGGGATTTGTTCGAGCGTCAGGATCAGGGTTACCGCGACGCGGTGCTTCCGCCCGACGTCACCGCGCGGGTCGCGGTCGAGATGGCTTCGACATTAGGATGGGTGCAATACGCGGGAGCGAAAGGACGCATCATAGGCATGCACAGTTTTGGAGCGTCCGGGCCGCTCAAGGATTTGCAGAAGAAGTTCGGCTTCACTTCCGATGCCGTCCTGCAGGCCGCACGCGAACTGGTTGTGTAGAGACGGGGCTTGCTCCGTCTCTTTGGACGCCACGAGGGAGACGCGGCAAGCCGCGTCTCTACGAAGAATTTAGGAGATGGTTATGAATCCAGTGGGCACGCTTGAGACTGCAAAAGCTGCGAATCCTCTCACCCAGCTTCAGACTTTCGGCCAGTCGATCTGGCTCGACTACATCCGCCGCGACCTGCTGCAGGGCGGCGAACTGCAGCGCCTGATCACGGAAGACGGCCTGCGCGGGATGACTTCCAATCCCGCGATTTTCGAGAAGGCCATTGCGGGCTCCACGCAGTACCAGGACTTTCTCGATTCGCTTGCCGGCCGCACCGACCTCGACGCCAAAGGCCGCTATGAACTGCTGGCGATTCGCGATATTCAGGACGCGGCCGACCTGCTCGGTCCCGTCTACCAGACCACGAAGAAGCGTGACGGCTACGTGAGCCTCGAAGTCTCTCCCTATCTGGCGCACGACACCAGCGGCACCATCGACGAGGCGCGGCGGCTTTGGACGAGCGTGGCCCGCGGAAATGTGATGATCAAAGTGCCGGGCACAACTGAGGGCATACCCGCGTTTCGCCAACTCATCAGCGAGGGCATCAACGTCAACGTGACGCTGCTGTTCGCGCAAGGAGTGTATGAACAAGTCGCCGCCGCTTTCATTGACGGCGTGGAGAAATTCGCCGCGGCCGGCGGCGATGTGAGCAAGATTGCCAGCGTGGCGAGCTTCTTCATCAGCCGCATCGATTCGCTGGTCGACTCGCTGGTTGGCGACCAACTAAAAAAAGAAACGGACGCCTCGCGCAAAGCGAAGTTGCAGGGGATTCTGGGGAAAGTCGCGATCGCCAACGGCAAACTGACCTATGAAGCCTACCAGCGAATCTTTTCTTCTCCGCGCTGGAAGGCGCTGGCCGCCAAGGGCGCGCAGACGCAACGCGTGCTGTGGGCGAGCACCAGCACCAAGAATCCGAATTACCGTGACGTGATTTACATCGAGGAATTGATCGGGCCGGACACCGTCAATACCGTTCCACCGGCAACGCTCGATGCCTTCCGCGATCACGGCAATCCGCGCCCGAGTCTGACCGAAAACCTCGACGGCGCGCGGAAAACGATGGCCGATCTCGCCGGGGTTGGCATTGTCATGAAAGACGTGACCGACAAGTTGACGACCGACGGCGTAAAACTATTTGCCGACGCCTTCGACACGCTGCTGGCCGCGGTCGAAAAAAGTGCTAAGCGGACAAGCACGCCCACGCCGCAGGTCAATCGACAGAGCGCATCGCTTCCGGGCGATCTTGACACTGCGGTAAAAAAAAACCTTAACGACTGGCGGGCGTCTGGAAAAGTAAGACGCCTCTGGCAGCACGACGCCTCCCTCTGGACCAGCGACGACGAGGCCAACTGGCTGGGCTGGCTCGGCATCACCGACGAACAACTCGCCGCCGCCGCCAAGCTTAACGACCTGGCCAAGGAGGTCAGGACCGCCGGTTTCTCCGACATACTGCTGCTCGGCATGGGCGGCTCCAGCCTTTGTCCCGAAGTGCTGGCGCTGACCTACCCGCAAACGCCGGGCTTCCCGCGCCTGCACATACTCGACTCCACCGATCCGGCGCAAATCCGGAGCGTGGAAAAAAAGGTCAACCTCGCCAAAACCCTCTTCATAGTCTCCAGCAAGTCCGGCAGCACACTCGAACCCAACATCTACAAGCAGTATTTCTTCGAGCGCGTGCAGCAGACCCTGGGCAACGATAAAGACAAGGCGGGCAGCCACTTTATCGCGATCACCGACCCGGGCTCGAAGATGCAGCAGGTCGCCGAGCGCGACCGCTTCCGCCACATTTTCTATGGCCTGCCATCCATCGGCGGACGCTACTCGGCGCTCTCGAACTTCGGCATGGTTCCCGCCGCGGCCATGGGCCTCGACACTGGCAAGTTCCTCGAGCGCACAAAAGAAATGGTCGAAGCCTGCAAACCGTCCACTCCCGTCGAGCAGAATCCAGGTGTGATGCTCGGCCTGATCATTGGCACAGCCGCAAAACTCGGCCGCGACAAAATTACGCTTATCACTTCGCCTGGAATTGCCGACCTCGGAGCGTGGCTCGAGCAGTTGATCGCGGAATCCACCGGCAAGCTTGGCAAGGGCATCATCCCGGTCGATCGCGAAGCGCTCGGCGCTCCGGAAGCTTATGGCGATTCCAGGAATAACGACCGCATCTTCGCCTACCTTCGGCTGGAGACCGCGCCCGACACGGCGCAGGACGCCAAGGTCGCCGCGATCGAGAACGCGGGGCAACCAGTGGTGCGCATCGCCGTGTCCGACATCTACAGCCTCGGACAGGAATTCTTCCGCTGGGAAATTGCAACGGCCGTCGCGGGCTCGATCCTCGGGATCAACGCCTTCAATCAGCCCGACGTCGAAGCGAGCAAGATCGTCACGAAACAACTCACCTCTGAGTACGAAACCAAGGGCTCGCTTCCTCCCGAAAAGCCGATACTTGAAGAAGCGGGCTTCAAGCTCTTCACCGACGACAAGAACGCCGCCGATCTCAGCCAAGCCGTCGGCTCCGACCGCTCGCTGAAAAACTGTCTGCGCGCGCATCTGGCGCGGATTCGCGCCGGCGACTACTTTGCCCTGCTGGGTTATGTCGAGATGAACGCCGCGCATGAGGCTTTGCTGCAAGACCTGCGCATGACCGTACGCGATCGAAAACGCGTGGCGACGTGCCTCGGCTTCGGGCCGCGCTTTTTGCACTCCACCGGACAAGCTTATAAAGGCGGCCCCAACAGCGGCGTATTCCTGCAGATCACCTGCGACGATGCCCAGGACTTGCCGGTACCCGGACAGAAGTACACTTTCGGAGTGGTGAAGGCGGCCCAGGCTCGCGGCGACTTCCAGGTTCTCGCCGACCGCAAACGCCGGGCGCTGCGCATACACCTCGGCAGCGACGTCAAAGCAGGACTCACCAAACTCACGGAACTGGTAAAGCAGATTCTGTGATAGCTTCTCGATGAATCGCGGGTCGTGTGGCGACGGGCCTTTGGCCCGTCCCGACCAAGCGAAATTAAGGAGCAGCCATGCAACTGGGAATGGTAGGTTTGGGGCGCATGGGCGCCAACATGACGCGGCGCCTGATGCGCGGTGGTCACACGATGGTGGTTTCCGATCTCAGCGCCGATGCCGTCAAGGGTATCGCCGGCGAAGGTGCGGTGGCCTCCTCTTCGCTCGACGATCTGGTTGGCAAGCTGACCGCTCCGCGGGCCGCGTGGATCATGGTGCCGTCGGGCGATGCGACGGAAAAAACGGTGCAGGCTCTGCTCAGCCGCATGCAGGCGGGCGACACCATCATCGACGGCGGCAATTCGTATTTCAAAGATGATGTACGCCGCGCCAAAATCTGCGGCACCAAAGGCGTCCACTACGTCGACGTGGGCACGAGCGGCGGCGTCTGGGGCCTCGAGCGCGGATACTGCATGATGATCGGCGGCCCGAAAGAGGCCGTCCAGCGCCTCGACCCGATCTTCAAAACGCTGGCGCCCGGACGCGGCGACATTCCGCGTACTCCGGGACGCGAAAAACTGACTGGAACTGCCGCTGGTACTTCCGCCTCTACTGCCGAAGACGGTTACATCCACTGCGGTCCCTCCGGCTCCGGACATTTCGTGAAGATGGTCCACAACGGCATCGAATACGGGATGATGCAGGCCTACGCGGAGGGCTTCGACATTTTTAAAAACGCGACCAGCAAGGACCTTCCCGAGGATATCCGCTACGATCTCAACCTGCCCGATATTGCCGAGGTCTGGCGGCGCGGCAGCGTGGTGAGTTCATGGTTGCTGGACCTGACGGCGATGGCGCTGCTGGAAAATCCCACGCTCGCCGAGTACAGCGGGTTCGTGCAGGATTCCGGCGAAGGCCGCTGGACGATCCAGGCGGCGCTCGAAGAGGCGGTTCCGGCCGAAGTACTGACGGCGGCCCTGTACACGCGCTTCCGCTCGCGGCAGGATCATAGCTTCGCGGAGAAGATGCTCTCCGCCATGCGACAGAAGTTTGGTGGGCACGTTGAACTCAAAGCACCGGTGAAGACATCGTAAGAAACTGCCGTACGAAGCTGCTTATCAATCCGGTAAGAGGAAACAATGTCTCAAACAGAGGTTCTGCCAGCAACAACCAAACCCAAGGGGGGGCGTACTGGAGATCCGTGCGTCATGGTGATCTTCGGCTTTACCGGCGACCTGACGCGCCGCAAGCTGATTCCCGCTCTCTACAATCTTGCCAGCGAGCAATCGCTGTCGCGCGAGTTTGCGGTGATCGGCGTGGGCCGGAGTGCCATGAGCAATGACGACGCGCGGAAGAAGGTCAGCGAAGACTTCAAACAATTCGCCACTGCCGCCGTCGATGCCGATTTGTGGGAATGGTTTGTCCGCCGCATAAATTACGTCAGCGGCAATTTCGACGACCCCGCTACCTACGACAAGCTGAAAGAAACGCTTGCCAAGGTCGACCAGGAACACAACTGCCACGGCAACTATTTCTTTTACCTCGCCACTGCGCCCAACTTCTTCGGCGACGTCGTCGAGCGGCTCGCGAAAGTCGGCCTGATGACTGAAGAGAACAGCCATTGGCGCCGGGTGATTATCGAAAAACCTTTTGGTCACGACCTCGATTCCGCCAAGGTTTTGAACCAGCAACTGTTGAAGGTTGCCACGGAATGCCAGATCTACCGCATCGATCACTACCTGGGAAAAGAGACGGTGCAGAACATTTTGGCGCTCCGTTTCGCCAACGGCATTTTCGAACCGATCTGGAATCGCCGCTACATTGACCACGTGCAGATTTCAGTCGTCGAGACCGTCGGCGTCGAGAAACGCGGCGGCTACTACGATGGCGCGGGCGCCTTGCGCGACATGGTGCCCAACCACATCATGCAGCTCATCACGCTGACCGCGATGGAACCGCCGATTTCGTTCGAGGCGAACGCGGTGCGCGACGAGCAGGCCAAAATCCTGCATGGTATTCAGCGCTACAGTAACGAGGACGTGCTCAGCAAAACCGTCCGCGGGCAATACGGCGCAGGCATCATGGACAACGAGCGCGTGCCCGCCTACCGCTCCGAAGATGGCGTGCCCCCGGACTCGCGCACGGAAACCTTTGTCGCCATGCGCCTCTTGATTGACAACTGGCGCTGGGCGGGAGTTCCCTTCTATCTGCGCACCGGCAAGCGGCTGCCCGGCCGCAATACGCACGTCGTGATCCAGTTCCGGCGCGCCCCGTTCATGCTGTTCCGCGAAACCCAGGTCGAAAACATGATGCCCAACCAACTGGTGCTGCACATCCAGCCGGAAGAAGGCATCTCGCTGCGCTTTGCCGCCAAAGTTCCCGGGACCACCATGCAACTGGGCGAAGTGAATATGGATTTCGATTACGCTGACTATTTCGGACTCACGCCTTCGACTGGCTATGAACGCCTGCTGCATGACTGCATGACCGGAGACGCCACCCTGTTCCAGCGCGCCGACATGGTCGAGGCCGGCTGGAGCATTGTCAATCCCGTACTCGATGTGTGGAAGGCGCTGCCGCCCCGTAACTTCCCCAACTATCCCGCCGGAACCTGGGGCCCGAAAGAGTCCGACGAGTTGATGGAGCGCGATGGCCGCCGCTGGAGAAATTTCGAGAAATGATTTGTAATATGTAATTTGTAATTGGCAATTTTAACCCGAACGCAAGTTACGGAGTTACCGGATTGCTGACTTACAAATTGCAAATTACCAATTACAAATTACAAATTCCCCATGCCCTCAACTCGAACCATTGAAGTACTGGCTACCGCGGCCGATCTTTTTCACACCGCCGCCGAAGAATTCGTCCGCGCGGCCCGCTCCGCCATCGGCGCCCAGGGACGATTCACGGTGGCGCTCTCCGGTGGCTCGACTCCAAAAGGTCTCTATTCCCTGCTCGCCGCCAATTACGCCGACTTTGCCTGGAGCCGCGTCTTTCTATTCTTTGGCGATGAACGTCACGTCCCGCCCACCGACCTCGACAGCAATTATCGAATGGTGCATGAATCGTTGCTGACGAAGATCGCGATTCCAGCCGAGAACGTCTTTCGCGTGGCGGCGGAAAATCCCGATGCCGCCGCTGCTGCGTCCGACTATGAGGCCCAGCTCCGCCGATTCTTCGAACTCCAGCCCGGCGAATTCCCGCGCTTTGATCTGATTCTGCTCGGCCTGGGTCCCGATGGCCACACCGCTTCCCTGTTCCCCGATTCCGCGGCGCTCGATGAACAGTCGCGCCTGGTGGTCGCCAATTGGGTTGCGAAGTTCAGCACTCACCGCATCACCTTGACCTTCCCGGTGCTCAATCGCGCCGCTGAGGTGATGTTTATGGCCAGTGGCGCGGACAAAGCCGAAATGCTGCATCAGGTACTCGAGGGCAAGAGCATTCCTCCGCTGCCCTCGCAGAGAGTGCAACCATCCGACGGAAACCTGTTGTGGATGCTCGACGAAGCCGCCGCCGCAAAACTGACTCGGTGAAATTCGCGGAGCAGCCACTTCGCTCAAGATGACAATTTATAGAGCAGGGCGGACGAGGGCGTCTGTCCCTACGGGTTTTGGTTTGACTGAGAACTGAGAACTGACAACTGATCCTACGCGGCGTGGCCGCGCCAGTCGCCGATCTCTTTCATACCTTCTCCGCGGGCGTGCTCGAAAAGTCTGACTTTGTGGCGGGTATGTTCGAATTCGTGGATGTCAGCCCACACCTCGGCCTGCCACGATCTCTCGTGGGCTGCGGCCTCGCCGCAACTGGCACAGCGCGTATGAAAGGTGACGCCCGGCTTCGGAGCGGTCTGCACGTCCTGCAGTTCGAGGAAGATGCAGAGCACTTCTTCGATCTCTTCGTCGGGGCCCAGAATGTGCTCGTAGCGCAGCAGGTATCCAAAGCCGAGTTTGCGGGCTTCGCCTTCCGCTTCCTCGCGGGTGTGGAACGGACCGTATTCGGCCCGCAGTTGCTCGGTCGAGTCGCAGGCCATCCAAAAAATGTCCTTGTAAAGCATACCTACCTCAGTCCAGGTCTGGACGAATGAATCGCAGAACCGATGAAGCGCTGAACTATAAAACTCCGAACTCATGAAGCGGACGAACAGGTACACCCGTGACCGAGCAATTTGATTACCGGGATTGCAGACGTCGGCGTGCCTTTCCGGGCAGCTGCTTCTAGGAGAAGCTGGTGGGATATTCCATTGAAAACATGCTAGTTAGGCTGGCAGTCCCGCGAACCCATGAGCTGCGGGAACCGCCGGGTGCAGCGGCCAGTGTGAAATCTGTTTCCGCCCCCAAACATCGGAGGGAGGCAATTCCACTCCAGCCGCTTCGGAGGCCTTCCGTGAATTCACAAGTCCACCCGGCTCGTCTCTGCGCGAATGCTTCGCACCGGGCCTCCACGCAAGGCCAGCGCCAGCGTGATGACCCTGCCTGCCGCAATCCCGAGGCCGATCTCGCACCGGGCGTAACCCGTTTCGAAGCCGCGCCAGGCCACCACGCAAAGCGCAACTTCACAGCGGGCAACTTCACGACGATCAGCTTTACAACGCTGCGCGCGATTCGCGGCATGCGCAACTTCTAGTTGGTTCCTCTCGAGGCAGCCGCCTTCGTTTCCGCATCCCCAGGCAATGCCTTCCTCGCGGGCAGCTATGCTCCACCCTGCCCCCGCTGGCAACAGCCCATTCCCCAGTTGCGCATGCCAGTTCGCTCCGCCGTGGCCGGCTACGTAGAGCGCGAGTTCGAGCCGGGTCCAGACTCCCAGTTTGTCGAAGGTGGTGCGCAGGTAGTTCTTCACCACCTGCTCGCTGGTCCTGAGCACACCGGCAATGTCTTTGTTAGTAAGACCCTGCCAGACCAGGGTCGCGACCTGAATTTCTTTCGGGGTTAGCCGATCACGGGGTTGTATGGTTGCACCTGCTCCTTGATGAACATGGCGGTGGCGAGTTTCACCCGCTTCCGGCCTTCTTTGATGCCTGCGCGCAGAAACAGCGTGCGCAGGTGCTGTTTGACGGTTCGCGGACTGATGCTCAAGTGGCTCGCGATTTCTTTGTTGCTGCACCCCTGCACCAACAGACGCAGTACCTGCTGGTCCCGGGGAGTTATCTTGATATCATTGAGGTTGATCATTGGCTTTTTGTCGGCTCCTTCAGTTCAGTCTTGGGGTCGCGACCCGCCGTAAACAGAAGCAACCTGTTCGCCAAATCTTCGCTGCCAAACAACGCCATTTAGAACCATACAGTTACGCTTCTCGCTTCTACTTTCCTTCGCCCTTTCTCAGGCCGTTCTCATGAACCGCTTCCACATTGGCATCCCCATACGGGAATCCCTCCCAAATAGCCCTTTCTTTTCTCGTTTTCAGATGCCCGGACTTGCACTACAATGGTTACAGTCTGGATCACCCTCTCCCCCTCGATGCCATGCCCTCGAGCCGGCCCAACCTGACACTGGACGAGCAGTCCTTTCAGGACTTGCTGTCCGCCGCCTTCACCATTCAGGAACATAACGACCACCTACAACAAGCTCATCCAACCCAGGCAGAACCCGAAGCCTACCTCGAACCCGAAGCCACGAGCGTTTGCCGACATTGTGGCGCTCCGAAGCCAACCGACGCATCGCGCTGCCAGAGCTGCGGCCTCGACGAGTTCCGTCCCGGGGAACGCATGCAGCGCAAGTGGGCCTCGATGTGGCTGATGAGCCAGGAGCAGGTCTTGTGGCCAGAGCGTACTCCCGAGACTCGCGAAGCTGCACAGAAGAAGGACGTCCCGCCGCTCGCGGACGGGCGCACGCCGCTCAGTCATTCGGCGGTCGATTCCGCCAGCTCCGGCCTTCTCGCTTTGCCGGTTGCAAGGGCGGCTGCAAAGGAAACAATCTCCCAGGAAAAGACCGAGACCATCCACGCTCGAGTACGCGGCGAATCAGCTCTCGACGATCCAGCTCTCGACACACCGGCACGCGACAAAGCAGCAGCGGAAAACGAATGGACCGCTGCAGCGACCGAAGACTTGACGCCGGAAGACTCGGATCTGGCCGTCCAGACATTCCAGTTATCCGCAAGCGACGATTCTTCCTCGACCGAAGAATCGCTCGACCCGATCATCGACGCAATGACCGACCCGATGACCGAAGCGGCGACCGACGCAATGGCCGACGCACGCGACACCGGCCCGAGTTACCTGATCCAGAGATTTGCGGACCTGCGTGAAACGCTGAGCTTTCATCGCGCCGACCTCTATCTGGGAGTGGCTGTCTTCGTAGCTGCGGTGGCCCTTTTGTGGCCGACGGCCGGTTCGCCGCAACCGGCGGCGCTCGGCCCCTGGGAACGGTCGCTGGTGGCGCTCGGAATTGCCGAGGCTCCCCCACCCGTAGTCCATCTTCAGGGAGACCCGGGCGTCGAGGTATGGGTCGATCCGCACAGCGCTCTCTACTACTGCCCCGGAGAAGAGCAGTACGGAAAGACCGCCGACGGCCGCATCACCAGCCAACGCGAAGCGCAGATGGATCGCTTCGAACCCGCCGGTCGCAGCGCCTGCGAGTAAGAGTTAAGAGCAAAGTGTAGGGCGGACACTCTTGTCCGCCCAATGCCCGCGGAACGAAACTTGCTCGCCGCTAGAACGTACAATCTCCACCCTATACCACGCCAGCGTCGCGGAAATGTATCATTGATCAGGTGACAATCAATGTTCCCAGGATCTCGGTTGGCTCTCTTTTCGGTCTCCACAGCAATCGCTCTCGCCCTGATCTCGGACGGGGTCAAGCCAGCTTTTGCCCAGAACAGTGAGCCGCAGAACAATAAGCCGCAGCGTCAGAGCAAACCAGCCAGCGCGGCGGGTGACGTCGCTCGCGGAAGGTATCTCGTCGAAGACGTGGCCGTCTGCGGACAATGCCACACGCCGCGTGACAGCTATGGAAATCTCGACCGGACGCGATGGCTGCAGGGCGCGTCCGTCCCCTACCTGCCGGCGAAGCCCAACATGGATTGGCCGATCAACGCGCCGCGGATTGGCGGCACTCCGCCCGCGGATGGCGCCGACATGATCAAACTCCTGACGACCGGCATCTGGACCGACGGCAATCGTCTTCGCCTCCCCATGCCCCAGTTTCGCATGGACCGCGGCGACGCCGAAGCTGTGGTTGCCTATTTGAAGACGGTGACTCCGCAACCGTAGCCTGCCGCGTTTTTGAGGAAGTGTTCCGTAGCGCATGCGAAGGCTCCTTCTTCCCTAGGAGCCGTAGTCCCCAAACCAAGACTACCGGATCGATCGAGCGTCGCTCTTATCCAATCAGTCCTATTCGCGAAGCGAAGGGCGGGACTCTCAAGGCGAGTCGCGGCGCCGGACAGCGGGGCACAAAAAACGAATCCCACCCTTGCGCTGGGGGGGCACAAGGATGGGGCGGCCCGCCGTTTAGCGGGGCTGATGAAAATAGTTCCGACGAACTTAGTTGGTGTAGACCTGCTCGTGCTGACGCGCTTCGTACCACAGCGCCAGCTCGACCCGGTTCCACAATCCCAGTTTGTCGTAGATCAAACGCAGGTAATTTTTTACGACGTGCTCGGTGGTCCCGATCGAATCGGCGATTTCCCGGTTCTTGCAGCCCTCAGCTACGCGCTGAATGATGAGTTGTTCGCGTTCGCTGGGCCCGCTGGGGGTTGCTGTTTCTCCAACCATAATTGCCTCCTATAAAGTAAAGTCGCTAGCTTAACCCGCTTGATGCCACCCTTAATTCCGAAATGCAGAAACATGCGATTGAAATATGCCTTGACCGTGCGCTCGGCCATGTTGAGGTCACGAGCGATTTCCGCGTTGTCACATCCCTGGAGCAGCAGATCGACGATTTGCCGTTCCCGTGCTCCCAGCTGGCTGAACTTTTCTCCCATAATGATTGCACCTGTCCGACGCCCGAAACCGGGCAACGGGCGCGGAATCTAGGCCCCCTCCTGACTTCTGGATTCGGGTCTCTGCGTCTCAATTTGCATTCACGCGGCCAAATCGCGTCCCCGGATGTTACTTTCGTGAGAAAATACTGGTTGCGCGCTTTTCCCTGTATAAACAGCGGTCGCGGCGGCCATGGCAGGCAGATTTCGGGCGGGGAAAGTGTGCAGTTTTGCTCAGTCTCTAAGGTGTATCACTTAGTACAAAGTTCCCATATTCCCCACCAAGAGCGGGATTTTACACGGAAGTGCTTTCCGCAGCCTGGGCCCGCCCGTCCCCTATAATGAGCCGTGGACTTCAAGCTGGTAAGCAATTACAAGCCTCAGGGAGACCAGGCGCGAGCCATCGACAGCCTCACGCGCGGCGTCTTTGATCGCGAGCAGCATCAGGTGCTGCTCGGCGTCACCGGATCGGGCAAGACCTTCACCGCCGCCAAAGTCATCGAGGCGGCCAACCGCCCTACCCTGGTCATGGCCCACAACAAAACCCTGGCCGCCCAGCTCTACCACGAATTCAAAAGCTTCTTCCCGCACAACGCCGTGGAATACTTCGTCTCCTATTACGATTTTTACCAACCGGAGGCTTATGTGCCGGCGGCGGACCTGTACATTGAAAAAGAAGCCACCATCAATGACGAGCTGGACAAGTTGCGGTTGTCGGCTACGCGGTCGTTGTTTGAGCGGCGCGATTGTTTGATTGTGGCTTCGGTGAGCTGCATTTACGGGTTGGGGTCTCCGGAAGCTTACTATGGCATGCTGCTGTTTCTGGAAAAGGGACAGAAGATCAAGCGCGCGGACATTACGCGCAAGCTGGTCGAGATTCTCTACGAGCGCACGGAAGGGGATTTTCGCCGCGGGACGTTTCGAGTGCGGGGCGATGTTATCGAGATTTATCCTACCTACGATGACAATGCTTATCGCATCGAAATGTTTGGGGATGAGATCGAATCGCTCGCGCAGATCGATCCTCTGTTCGGGACGGTCAAGCAGCGTTACATGCGGCTGCCGATTTATCCCAAGACGCACTATGTGATGAAGGAAGAAACTCGGGCCTCGGCGGTCGCTTCGATCAAAGTCGAACTGGCGTGGTGGGAAGCGGAACTGGAAAAGCAGGGGCGGCTGGTGGAGTCGCAGCGCATCCATCAGCGCGTGATGTACGACCTGGAAATGATCAAGGCCATGGGCTACTGCCATGGCATCGAAAATTACTCGCGGCATTTTACGGGACGACTTCCCGGCGAGCCGCCGCCTACGCTGCTGGATTATTTTCCTCGCGACTTTCTGCTGTTCATCGACGAGTCTCACCAGACCGTGCCGCAACTGCACGGCATGTATCACGGCGACCGCTCGCGCAAGCAGACGCTGGTTGAGTACGGATTCCGCATGCCCTCGGCGCTCGACAACCGCCCGCTTACGTTCGAGGAGTTCGAGCATCGCACCAACCAGATTGTCTATGTTTCGGCCACGCCCGGCCCTTATGAACTTACTAAGTCGGCTGGCGTGGTGGTTGAACAGATTATTCGGCCGACTGGGCTGATCGATCCGCCGGTTGAGATACGTCCGGTTAAAGGGCAGATCGACGACTTGCTGCACATGATCCGCGACCGCGTCGCCCGCAACGAGCGCGTGCTGGTTACCACGCTGACCAAGCGCATGTCCGAAGACCTGGCTGAGTATTACAGCGAAGTTGGCGTGAAGTGCCGCTACATGCACTCCGAAATCGAGACGCTGGAGCGGGTGAAGATTTTGCGCGACTTGCGCAAGGGCGAGTTCGATGTATTGATCGGCATCAATCTTCTGCGCGAAGGGCTCGACCTGCCGGAAGTATCTTTGGTCGCGATTCTTGACGCCGACAAAGAAGGCTTCCTGCGCTCCGCGGGCTCGCTGATGCAGACCATTGGACGGTGTGCTCGCAACCTGAACGGGAGGGCGATTCTCTATGCGGATCGGATGACCGACTCCATGAAAAAGGCGCTTGATGAAACCAACCGGCGGCGCGCCATCCAGCAGGCCTACAACGAGGAAAACGGGATTGCGCCTGAATCGATCATTCGCCCGCTTGACATGACGCTGGTCGCGATTGTCGGCGCAGATTACACCGACCTGACGGGCCCCGACACCGAAGGTATGCCGGATCTGAAATCGCAGGAAGAGTTGGACGCTTACATCGGGAAGTTAGAGAGCGATATGCGGGAAGCGGCCAAGCGGTTTGAATTTGAGAAGGCGGCTAAGCTGCGGGATACGATCAAGGAACTGAGGACTAAGGAGTTTCTGTTCGCGTAGGGACGCAGCGACTGCCGGGATCGACGATTTTGGTCAGTAGGAGCGCAGATACACCTGCGAATACTTTCCAGTGTTCGGCCAATACTGGCGTTGGTGCGGGGTAGGAGAGCCCGAAGTGACGTCGAACCCGAACAGTTCCGACTCGATGTCATAGAGGGCTAATTCAATGTAAGCAATCAGCGCTTCAAATACTCCGCCGCTGACAGAATGGCGATGCCCCGCCACGGGTTGAGCGTGAGCAGGTCGGCGTCGCCGGTTAGAATCAGATCGGCCTTTCCGCCCAGCGCGACTTCGAGAAATTTGTCGTCTTCGGGATCGCGGCATTCTCGCACCGTGTACACGCTGGCCACAAATTCGGCGACGCGCCCCAGCAGACGCAGAAATTGTTGACGATCCTCGAGGCTAACGTAGCGGTCGAACTTTGGACGGGAAAGAACGTCGGCCAACTCGTTCATGGTGGCTTCGGAAACCAGCAGGATGCCATGCTCCACCGCCCGACGCACAGCTTGACCGGGGACCGACGCCGGCAGCAAAAGCCGGCTGATGAGGCAATTGGTATCGGCGACGATACGCTCGCGAACCCGCATCAATCCTTCAACAACTTGTGCAGGGCCGATTCCGTTAGGCCTCGAGCCTTGGCCTGAGCCCCGACTCGGTCACAAAAGCGCTGGAAGTCGACTGCAGCGAGGTCGCGCATCCTCGCGTATTCCTCGGCTGACATGATCACGGCAACATCCCGGTTTTGGCGGCGGATAAGGACGGGCTCGCGCTGGGCAGCGTCCAGGAGAGCGGCGAGGCGCTGTTTGGCGTCTGTAGCGGAGACAGTTCGCATAACGTCTATACTAGACAAAATAGACACAATAGTCAAACCGTCGATATACACGACATTCGTGTTACACTGGTTTCGTGTCCTCCACTCGCCGCTTACGCAACGTAACCGTCACCCTGGAAGAAGACGTAGCCCACTGGGCTCGGGTGGAGGCCGCGCGCCGGGATACCAGCGTTTCGCGGCTGCTGGGAGCTCTGCTGAAGGAGCGCATTTCGGCCCAGGGCGTTTCTGGGGGGGAGGCGGCGGAGCGGCTGGCGAGTTTCGGCAAGCGCCACAGGCTGTCTTTGCGTGGGCTTAAAATCAAAGATCTCATTAATGAGGGACGCCGGTGAGCCGGTTTGTCCTCGACGCTTCCATCGTCCTGACCTGGTGCTTCCCCGATGAGAATGCTGTCATGGCGCGGTACGTCGCCGGCCTGTTCAAGCGAGGCGACACGGCAGTTGCGCCCTCATTCTGGCCACACGAAGTTCTGAACGCCTTGCTGGTTGGAGAAAAACGCAAGCGCATTTCCAAAGAGTTGGTGCGAAGCTTCCTCGATGACCTGGCAACGCTCCCCATTGTGCTGGAACAGTTTCCGGCCGCAGTTGTTTTTGACAAGATTCAGCGCCTCAGCCGCGAGCACGGCTTGACAACGTACGATGCGGCTTATCTCGATTTGGCTCTGGATAGCGGTTTGCCACTCGCTACCTTGGACGCGGACTTGGTGCGCGCGTGCAAGAAAGCGCGGGTGCGGCTGGTACAGGCGTGATATTCGCGGCGATCAACTACACCACCCTAACGTCGAAGAGCGCGAGGTTAGGATGGTGGGACCCCGAGAGTAAGATGGATGCCGGGCAGCCGCTGGAGATGGGCGTGGACTGGATTTCGGTCGGCGCGCTGAGCCACTCTGGCGCGGCTGTGGACTTGAGCTTCGCGATTGAACCTGAGTGATGCAGGACACTTTACAGACCGATATTCTCGTCATTGGCAGTGGACTGGCTGGCCTCGCGGCTGCCTGGGCCGCCGCCAAACGGGGCTGCCAAGTCATTCTGCTGACGCGCGCCTCAAACCCTGCGGAAAGCAATACTGATCGGGCGCAGGGCGGAATCATCTATCGCGCGCTCGCGGAATCGCCAGAACAACTGGTTGCCGACATCCTCTCGGTGGGCGGCGGCCTGAGTTCTCCCGCAGCCGCCCGGCTGCTGAGCCTTGAAGGCCCGCGTCTGGTGAAGGAAATTCTGATTGACGAACTGGGCGTTCCCTTTGATTTCTCGGCGGAAAATCCCGGAGAGCTTGACCTGACCCGCGAGGCGGGCCATTCCCTGCCTCGCATCATTCACCATAAGGATCAATCCGGCGCCGCGATTGAGCGCGCGTTCCTGGAGCGGGTGCGCTCGCATCCGAAAGTGAAGGTGATTTCCGAAGCGACTGCGGTGGACTTGCTGACCGTCTCGCACCACTCGCTCGAGCCTACCGACGTCTATCGCCCGCTGACCTGCTTCGGGGCCTACGTGCTCGATCAGACGACGGGAAAAATCTTCTCTCTCCAGGCCAAGGAAACCATTCTGGCCACGGGCGGTCTGGGCAGCGTCTT
>JBEKWL010000039.1:0-23369 GCA_049513095.1 Terriglobales bacterium | reverse complement strand
TCCAGCACCGCGTCAACTCCGGCAACGCCCGCGATCACGGCGACGCCTGCAACCTCCCCAACCGCTGCAGCGTTACCTGCGCCCGCAAAAAAGACGCCGAAGAAACGTCCCGCGAACGTCACTTATAGCGACCCCAACTCCGGAGTTTCGTTCCTCTATCCGCGTAGGTTCGCGCTGACCTCGGGCGACCAAGCGCCGCCCCAGCTTGCCGGCGTGGGTGATGTGCCGATGAACTTCGTACAGCCCGGCGGTGTTGCGGTCGCGACCGTTGCACTGCCCGACCGTTCGTATCCCGGCACCGATTTTGCATCCGACCGTCGCACTGCCCGACCGTTCGTATCCCGGCACCGATTTTGCATCCGCCTTCTTCAACGTGAACGTCAATCGCAGCGTCTCCGAGCAGGAGTGCGCGCACTTCGCCTTCGTCGACACGCGCAATGCCGACGGCGAGCCGGTCGACGCAGAGACAGTCAAAATCGGCTCGACCAACATGGAGACGACTTCCAGCTTCTCCGCCAGCGCCACGGCGCAGGCCGAAACACAGTACTATCACAGCTACGAAAATGGAGCCTGCTACGAATATGTCTTAGGCCTGGGCACTGAAGGATTTGCGACCGAAGGCGGTGTTGAGCATGTCAACCGTGACAAAGTCTTCGCCAAGCTGGAGAAGATCCTGGCCACGGTGAAGATCAATCCAGTGGAACTGGAGCATGTCGCAGAACAGGCAGTTGGCGGCATCGCTGGGGGCAAGGAATGAACCTCAAGCGCGCGAAGAACACCTAGGCCACGCGAACCGCTTGCGCGGCCTTCGTGTTTGGGCTATTCGGAAACCTCCCGGCACCGTGCGGCTTCTCCCCTGATGTCGGCGCTAACCTGACCGCACGCTGAGCAAGTCGAGGTACAATTCCGACGTGCAGTTCGGCGTACAATTCCGAGGGACAGCGAGGAGACTGGAATGACCCAGAAAGTCATCGATGTAGTCGGGGTTTCGAAAGAAAGTTTTGCTAAGGCGGCGGAGGCTGCCGTGAAGGAAGCGGCGAAAACCGTTCGGGGCATCAAGTGGGCGCATGTGGATTCACTCGACATGCAACTGGACGGAAAGAAAGTTCTGCAATACCGCGCCACCACCAAGATTTATTTCGACGTCGAGAACTAGAAACTGGCGTCGCCGCTGGTTTGCAGAAGCTGGTTTGCGGAAGTTCGGCGGCGGGACTTGATGCGGGGCCAGCCGCCTGCTTTCGCCTGCTTTGGCGTCACGTTTGTTTTTTGCATCTTTGTCGAATCACGCCTCATCCGAAACACTGTTCTGATTGTGGAAACGCTTGGAAACTTATTCCAAGTATCGAAGTCTTGCTGCCTCCAGAAAACTCACACAAAGGATATGGAATGGTTATGCTGAAAACAGCCCCACGAATTGGTTTAGCGTCCGCGATCGTGCTTCTCGCGAGTCTATCGGCGCTCGCGCAGACGTCAAACTGGAACATTGACCCGGCGCACTCGACGGCGCAGTTTACCGTGCGTCACCTGGGGATCTCGAATGTAGCTGGGAGTTTTACGAAGGTGGTGGGAAGCGTCGTCCTGAACGAGAAAGACATTACGCAGTCCCAGGTGTTGGCCAGCATCGACGTCAGTTCGGTCGATACCCGGGTGGAGGCGCGGGACAAAGATCTTAGAAGCCCTAATTTCTTTGACGTCGAAAAGTACCCGACCATCGAATTCAAGTCCAAACGGATGGTAAGCAGCGGCGGGAAGGTGCAGGTGATTGGCGATCTGACCATCCACGGAACCACACACGAAGTCACGCTCGACGTTGATGGACCTACTCCTGAAATGAGCGATGCCCAGGGTAATTCGCGCCGCGGAATTTCCGCGACGACGACCATCAACCGCAGGGATTTCAATCTGGTCTACAACAACCTTCTCAAGACCGGCGAAGCGGTGGTTGGAGATAACGTTAAGATCCAGATTGACGCGGAAATGGTCAAGAAGAAGTAGGTTATCGGGCCATCTGGTCATCGGGCCATCTGGTCATCGAAAATCGGCTTCGCCCGATGACCCGATGGCCAGATCACCCGATCCTCAGGGTATTATCGAACTGTGGTCACCAATCGCGTCGCAAGAAACAAACCACAACTTTTGCGTTCCGGGAAGCTGGACAGGCTGGCTTGGCTGGTGCATGCCTTCTCGACGCGGCACGGCGGAGTATCGCGCGCCTACGGCGGGAATACGCTGAATCTTGGGTTCACGAAGCATGACTCGCGCGCGGCCGTCGAGCGCAACCGCGAGCTTTTCCTCAAGGAACTCGGCGCTGCGAATGGACGCAAAAGCTGGCCGCTGGTTACGCTACGGCAGATTCATTCGGATTTGATCCATAGCGTTGACGGAATGCGAGACGACCGGGTGCCGCAACACCCTCTAGTTGGGGACGGGCTCATCACGGATACGCCGGGGCTGGTCTTAGCCGTGCAGACTGCCGATTGCCTTCCCATCATTCTGGTGGATCGGAATCGGCGGGCTGTCGGCGTTTTTCACGCAGGCTGGCGCGGCACGGTCAAGCGGATGGTCGAGAAGGGCGTCGGCGAGATGCGGAAACACTTCGGCAGCGATCCACGGGATCTGGTGGTGGCGATTGGACCGGGCGTACGGGGCTGCTGCTACGAAGTGGGCGAAGAAGTACGCACCAAGTTTGAAGCTCAGTTTGCATACGCCAGCAGCTTGTTCCGGGTGGAGAAGGAGTCGGACCCGGTGCGGGAGAAATATCCGTTGCTGTTCCTGACGGCGCGCGCTCCGGGACACAGCGACTTGCCGGTGAAACTTTTTCTTGATCTCGTAGAAGCGAACCGGCGGCAACTGCTGGATGCGGGTGTGCTGGCAAAGAACATCGATGCGGTCGCGCCGTGTACGGCGTGCCATACGGAGTTATTGTTCAGCTTCCGGGCAGAAAAGGGCGTAACGGGGAGGCTGATGGGTGCGGCAGGAATCAGGCCGGAATAAGACAATGCCGGGCCTCGGGTCATCGGGCGATCCAAGTTCAAAAGCCTTTGACGTTCAATGACCCGACGACCCGATGGTCAGATGACCCGATCTGCTTACGCCAGGTCGAACAGTAGAACTTCCGCATCTTCCGTTGCTTTGATCGTCAGCTTTTTTTCTTCGCTTATCGCCACACCATCTCCCTGGTGCAACTTCTGGCCGTTCAGTTCGACTTCGCCCTTGGCGACCTGGAGCCAGGCGTGACGCTTGGCGCCGAGCGACTGCGTGACTTCTTCTCCGGGCGCAAGCAGAGTGACGAACAGCTTCGCGTCCTGATTGATCTTTACCGAACCCTCGGCGCCATCGCTAGAAGCGATCAGGCGAAGCTTGCCGCGCTTCTCAACTTCGGGGAAGCTTTTCTGTTCGTAGCCGGGTTCGTACCCTTGCTTGTCCGGGAAAATCCAGATCTGCAACAGGTGCACGGACTCGGTCAAGGACGGATTCGCCTCGCTGTGGCGAATGCCACGGCCGGCGGTCATGCGCTGCCCGTCGCCCGGGAGAATCACCGAGCCGGTGCCGAGGCTGTCTTTGTGCTCAAGCTTGCCGGACAGGACATAGGTGATGATCTCCATGTCGCGATGGGGATGCGTAGGGAAACCGCCGTTGGGCGCGACCCAATCTTCGTTGATCACGCGCAGCGAGCGGAAGCCCATCCACTTGGGATGGTTGTAATCGTTGAAGCTGAAAGTGTGGCGCGTCTTCAGCCAGCCATAGTCGCCGCCGCCACGCTCATTGCTCGGTCGGATGGTCATCATGGTGCTCACTCCTGTTTAGTCGTTGTAACGACTATTTCAGTTCTTTTAGATGTACGGAGAGCGGGAAGGATTCAGGGGGAGAACCGTCGTTGGTCGGCGGTCGTTGGTCGTTCGCGGCTCGCCAGCCGGCAAAGCCTGCTATGCTTCGTCTCTTGGTGAGCGACGGGCGCCCTTCGACAAGCTCAGGGCAGGCTCTCGCCCGTCACCCATCCCTGACTCTGGCTATGCCTTATCACGTTATTGCTTTGACCATGGCGCAAGTGCGGCGAGGAGCGCTCGGATTCCAGCGTCAACTGAGCGCTGTCCTGCGCGAACATGCCGAGATCAAAGTGTTTTCGGTGAGCCCCTTCGACCTCGATGAACGCCGCCGGTTCAAGGATCGGTTCGGGGGAGACATCGTGTACTTTTTCAACGAGGCGGCGTGTCAGGAATGTGCGCGGGTGGGACTCGACCTGCAATTCCTGGCGGAAATCTCCGATGACGAACTGCCTCGCCGGCGAACCTTGGTTGTCGGCATTCCAGACCGAACCCGCGGAGCGGCCCCCAGGGGCTAACGTCCGCGTCTTTTGCGGCTTGAGCGGCACGGCTGAAGCCGTGCCCTTCCCAAAACCCATCCAGAAACACTTATGGGAGCAGTTCTAGTCTTTCTTGTGCTTTTTGTGCGAGGTATCGGACTTGGGCTTGTCGTCCTTCTTGGTATCTTTCGCATCTTTCGTGTCTTTGGAGTCTTTCGTTTCCTTCGTGCCGCTGTCGCCTTCCGAAGAAGCAGCGGACGAGGACGATGCCGCGGAGCCGGCGCCCTTCTTCGCGTAGTCGGTCACGTACCAGCCCGAGCCTTTGAACTGCACGGCTGGAGCCGAGATCACTTGTTCGATGACGCCCCCGCATTCGGGGCACTTTCGCAACTGCTTATCGGAGAATTTGCGGATTTGTTCAAAGCGGTGTCCGCACTTCTTGCAAAGGTATTCGTAGTTGGGCATGGGTCAGCTGATTTTAGAGGCGGAGATTCATCGGCGTCAATTTTGTGGAGATGCCGATTTCTTGCCAAGCAGTCTCTTCCTGTCGATGGCTTTCGCGGGCGGGGTTGCCCGAGCATAACTGTGTGGAAGCGGGGCTTTGCCCCGCTTGGACGGGGCACAGCCCCGTCCCCACACAAGAGTCTCAGCGTTTCAGCAGATCTACCGGCTCGCGGACGTCGTGCACCCGGAAGTATTTTGCCAGCGCCGGATATTTTGCAGCTACGGCTTCGTACATGGCATAGGCTACGTTGCGATAGGACGTGTGTCCGGCGGGCGTGGTGCGCAACTCGGAGATGTAGACGGCCTCGGCGAAGTCCATCTTGAACAGCGTGCGCTTGCGGAAAGCAAGTGGGATCGCGTACTGCGCGTTTTGCCGGGCTTCTGCTTCTTCACTGCCGGTCGCGGCAAGCTTCTGCGCGGCGGTTTCGGCGCGCTTCATCGCCAATTCGTAGTCGGAGCGCACTCCGGCAGCTTCGAGTTCGGGCGGCGTGTCGAAGCCGTGGGCGGTCGAGAAATCCTGCATGATCTGGACGCAGCGGCGATGGCGGTGCATGTCGCGGAAGCCGCCGATGTCCATGAGGATGTCGAAGCGAAACTGCTGGCCCGCGGAGAAGGAACGCGGCATCTCGTCATGACTGCCGCGATGACGCAGGCCGAGGTCGATGATTTCACGGCGGCGCGCCTCCCCGGCCGCTTCGATTGTTTTGCGAAGCTGCCGGTAGGAGTAATGACAGTGGCTGTAAACGAGCGTGGTGGCGAGTTCGATCTCGAGCAGATCGTTATCAATCAGATCGTTGTCCAGCAGATCAACGAGCGGTGCGGGTTCGATGGCAGCGCCTTGCATCAGTTCGGCGGCGGCCTGCTGGAGTTCGCGGCGCGTCTCGATTTCGTAGAGATTCGGGTCGGCGTACTTGACCAGCGTGGGCGCGACCCGCACTTCGCGCAGGAGCTCGCGTTCGGCGCGATCGGCGATTTCGGGCGACACGGCGCGGATCTCGGCAACCAGGGCGCGCAGCGATTCTTCGTTTGGGTTGTAGGCCGGAGAAATGGCGGCTTGTTTCAGCAGCGCTCCAAGATCACGGACTTCTTTATGCGGCTGCGCGAGCAGGTGCGCGACCTGGCTTTCCAGCGTGCGGGCGTTGACGATCTCCCCGAGTGACGTGTTGGTGGCGAGCGGCAACAAGTAGCGCGAAATGTCGAAGGCACGGGCGCGCAGGGTGCGCTCGTAAAAGTCCGGCTTCATTTCGGCGGGCCGGGGCGTGATGCCGGCGAGATATTCGAACGTCCGCTGCGAAACTTTTTCGTAGGTTGTGAACAAGGACTCGATGGTTTCGCGATAGAGCGTCTGGGCGGGCGAAGGGTCCGACCCTGTACCCTGCCTCTCAAAATTTGGCGTGTAGTAACCGCTCTTCCTGAAGTCCTGGTAGCGCGTCGAGCGTTCCTGACCATCCCAGCGCTGCTCGTCGACAACGACAATGGCGGCGAGAATGGAGAGGCGCTCGATGGCGAGCGCGATGTGGGCAAGGTCGGCGATGGAGCGATGCCCGTACTGGAAGTAGAAGGTGTTGAGAAACTTTTCGGCCCTCTGGGCCGTGATTTCCTTCAGCGACTCTTTCATCGAGAGGGAGGAGCGCGAATACTTGGCCATGGCATAGGCCTGGATCTCGGGCTCAACCCCGTAAACGGCGAATACCTCGACGGAAGTTTCGGAGGCAGGGGTGGAAACGGGATGGGAAGTGGCGGGCTCGGTTGAAATTACTTCAGACATGGGAGTAGAGGAATCTTAATTGTCCCGTGCGCCGGGCGCAATCGACTGCGCGAGGGATAGAATCGGAGGAGCTTCCGGATACAACTTTGAGGTTCTCCAGTGACGGCCTCTGGTGCCGGCAAAAGCGATCTTATTCAGGACGATCGGAGTCGTGGTGATCGGAGCCATGGCGATCGGAGCCAGATCGATTTGCTTCAGGTCACACTCCCCGAACACATCGAACAAGCCCGAAGCCTCTTCCTCGAATATGGCCGTTCGCTCGGCTTCAGCCTGTGCTTCCAGAGTTTCGATGAGGAACTGAGAAGCCTTCCAGGCGCTTACGGTCCGCCGAGCGGGCGGTTGCTGCTGGCCCGATACGCGAACCACGCCGCTGGATGCATTGCGTTGCGCAAACTTGAGGCCGGCATCTGCGAGATGAAGCGGCTTTACGTGCGGCCTGACGATCGCGGCCGGGGTCTGGGCCGGATGCTGGTGGAACGCGTGATCGCCGAGGCACGCGCCATCGGCTATGAACGAATGCGCCTGGATACGATTGAATCGGCTATGAAGGATGCGATCGCACTGTATCGCAGGATGGGGTTCAAAGAAATCGCGCCGTATTCTGCGATTCCCATCGAAAGCGCGCTCTGGATGGAATTACTGCTGTAGGCTGCCGCCTGCAGTTCTCACCGCCGCGGGCTTGAGTGCGGCAGCCGGGGACGGTTGCGCCGTCGTCGTCGCGGGTGAGGTCGCGGGTGGGGTCACGGCTGGCGTCGCGGCTGGCGTCTGGGCTTGGGTCCCGACCTGAGCAATGGAAGCCTCCTTCAGGGCTTGGCCGAGGATGACGATATCCACGCGGCGGTTCATGCCGCGGCCTTCTGCGGTGAGATTGGTTGCGACGGGGTGATAGTCGGCGTATCCGGCGGCGCTCAGACGATCGGGACCGAACCCGTCCCGGACGGTGAGAAGACGCACAATTTCGGTTGCCCGGGAGGTGGAGAGTTCCCAGTTCGAGGGAAACTGGGCGGTGTGGATGGGGGCGTTATCGGTGTGGCCCTCGATCCGCAAGCGATAGTCATGCTGGCGGAGCGTGCTGGCGATGCGGTCGAAAGCCGGCATCGAGGCGGACTTCATCTGGGCTGAGCCACTTCCAAAAAAACCCACCTCGCGCAAACTGATGACCAGACCGTCGGGCTCGCGGCGCATCGCGATTTCCTTACGCCTGATTTCCGCAGTCAGCGTGGTTTCCAGTTCGGCCTGCAACTGAGCCAGATCGCCATTCTCTCTGCTGGTGCCGGGCGAACCGTCGGGGGGAGACGCAATCCGGCCCAGGCTCGCGGTTCGCTGGCTGTTTTCGATGGCTTGCGCGGTACTGAAAGGCATGGGATCGGAGAGATCGATGGGGACTTCTGTAGTGGAAGCCTGAAAAACTCCCATCTCCTGGAAAGCGACCTGAATGGCCAAAGCCAGTTTCCCGACTTTTCTTTTGTCGACTTGCGACGAGGCGTAGAGCACGACGAAAAAGGCAAACAAGAGGGTGATGAAGTCAGCGTAGGAAACCAGCCAGCGATCGTGATTGGCGTGACTGGGGCGTCGCTTGCGGCGGCTCATAAATTGGACTCCTCAGCGTTGGACTCCCCAGCGACGGCGGCGGGTCCGTGGGCCTCGGTAAGGAAACCCAGCAGCTTCGCTTCCAGCATGCGAGGGTTCATTCCCTCGAGGATGGAAACTACACCCTCGAGCGTCATTTCGCGGATGATCTGCTCGTTGCGAATGCGAATTTTTAGTTTTCCGGCGCACGGCAGCAAAATGAGGTTGGCGGTGCCCACTCCGTAAAGGGTGGCCACGAAGGCGACGGCAATACCCTTTCCGACTTCGTCGATTTTGTCCAGGTGCTGCATGACCTGGATCAAACCGAGCACGGCCCCGATGATGCCGATGGTGGGAGAAAATCCACCGGCCGATTCGAAGAGCTGGGGAATTTTCTCTTCCTGTTCTTCTTTGTTATCCAGTTCGAGTTCCATGATCTTGCGGAGTTCCTGCGGTTCGGTGCCGTCGACCGCCAACATGAGGGCGCGATGCAGGAAGGGTTCGTCGATGGTGGCAAGTTCTTTGTCGAGCGAGATGATGCCTTCCCGCCGCGCCTGGTTGGCATACTTGACCAGGAGTTCGATCGTCGATCGCGGATTCTGTGCGGGCTCGACGAAGACCTGCACCAGACGCCGGAACGCACTCAGCGCCACCGGCAAGGGGTACTGAATGAGGATCGCGCCCAGCGTGCCCCCAAAAACAATCAGGGCAGCGGTGGGCTGCAGCACCTGGCTGAGATTGCCGCCCTCCAGCATCAAGCCGAGCAGGATGCCGCCGATAGCCAGCACCAGACCGCCGAATGTTGCCTTATCCACGAGGGCTCCTATTTCTCGCCAGCCGGCCGGCCATTGCCAGCGTCATCTCCAGCAACGACGGGCGGAAGGGCGGAACGGTTGTCCCACCAGAGCATGATCCCTTGCAGCACCGAGCGGCGGAACTGCACCACCCGTTCGAGGACGTCCTGGGCACTTTCGCGAACGACAATTTTGTCGCCATTCACCAGCGTGATGACGGTGTCGGGGGCCTGCTCGACGAACTTGATCAGGTCGGAATTGACCACCAGCGGGTGATTGTTGAGGCGGGTGAGCTGGATCATGTTTGGCTCCTGATGTTCGACTGCTGGACGGAAGAAGGCCCGCCACTTAATAAGGCTTCATCAGTAATGATCGGCAGAAACGGCAGGGGCGGGAAGAAAGGAGCAGAAAGGAGGCACGTTACCTAAGAGCTATGCCGGATGGTACCTGTGGAAATAAAGCCTGGACGCGCCCAGCCGATGATGCAGATGGAAAGGCAATTGGGTTCCGCAGGACAAACGGAACGAGCTCCGGGAAGGTTTCGGGGACGGATCCCAAAATCGGAACCAAAAGGAGCAATAAACAATGGCACTAACCATCTTAAATAACATTGCTGCGATCGCTGCGGAAAACCAGCTGAACATCACCAGCAACAACCTCACCTCAACCCTGGAGCAGTTGTCGTCAGGGTCGCGCATCAACAGCGGCGCCGACGATCCGGCTGGTCTGGCCATCGCCAACGGGTTAGAGGCTAACATCGCGGCGCTCACGCAATCGTCGAGCAACGCCACCGACGGCGTCGGCGAACTGCAGGTCGCAGACGGCGCGCTGTCTCAGGTCACCACGCTGCTGGATCGCGCCGTGACGCTGGCCACTGAATCGGCCACCGGCACGGTGTCCAATTCGCAACGCACCGCGCTGGACGCCGAATATCAATCCATCAAACAGGAAATTGACAGTATCGGTTCCACAACCAACTTCAACGGCGGGCAGGTGTTCACCGCGAACACTCTCAATGTCTTCTTGAGTGACGGCAGCACCTCGGGCAGCAGCACCATCGGTGTGACCACCGGCACGTTGTCCGCCCCTGGCCTTAACTTAGGCGGAGCGGTCGCCGCCACCGGCACCCTGACCCAGGCGTCAGCCGCAGCTGCGGTTGCTGCCACCAACACCCTGACCGGAGCCAACTTTACGGAAGGCACCATGGCCAGCAGTGCATTGAACTTCACTGCGAATGCCGCTAACAACAACGCCATTACCATCGGTAGCACGACCTACACATTCGTTACCTCCCTGGCCACCGCTCCCGCTGCAAATCGGGTTCTCATCGGGGGTACTACCGCCCAAACCCTGACGAACCTGGCGGCTGCGATCAATGGCTCGGCTGGCGGCTCCGGAGTTGCCTATGGAGCCGGAACCGTCGCCAATGCGAACGTCACGGCCGGAGCAGTTACGGGAACGAATCCGGCAGGCGCTCTCGCTTTATCGGCAAACGTCAATGGGACCACCGACAATGCCATCGCTACGACGGTGGGGACGGGGACAATGACCTTCGATGCCGGGACATTAGGCGCCGGCACCGGTGGCTCCGTCGCGGGCGTCGCTGGCGCCACGGTAACGGTTGGCGGCCAAACCTACACCTTCGTGCACTCTCTCAGCACCCTGGAGACGGCGAATGAGGTGGTGGCCACCAACGAAAATACCGGCCTGACGAATCTGGCGTCTGCGGTCAACGGTTCAGGCGGCGGCCAATATAGCGCCAATACGCTGGCCAACACTCAAGTCACGGCGGGAACATCTACCGGAACCACCCTGGGCTTCACAGCCAGTTCCGCTGGCACCGGCGGCAACTTCATCACCACGGCGGCAACGGGCACAGTGCCCGGCGTCTGGACTAGCTTGGATTTCACCGGAGGCACCGCTGCCGGAACCGCTCCGTCCGCTGTCGCTGGCGACACGGTGACGGTGGGCAACCAAATCTACACCTTTGTGGGCGCCCTCGGCACTCCCTCGGCCAATGCCATCCAGGTGCTGGTGGGCTCTACGGAAGCTGGCAGCATGCAGAATCTGACCAATGCCATCAACGGTGGAAGCGGCGCGGGCATTAACTACGCCTACGGAAGCAGCGCAACCGCCAATACCTCGGCGACGGCGGTGTATGGGCAAAACACGGCTGGGCAAAACACCGTCGCACTCACGGCAATAACCAAGGGCACCTCCGGCAACGGTATCGCTTTGGCGACGACCGGGTCGGGGGCCAATACCTTCAGCGGCGCTACGTTCCTGACGGGTGGCACGGCTGGATCGATCAACGACCTTTTGACCCAGTCCGACGCGCAAGCTGCCCTGACGCTCATCGACGGCGCCGTCGCGACGGTTGCCGCCTTACGCGGCGCTATTGGCGCAACCGTCAACCGCTTGCAAGCTGCGTCCAACGTTATCACCAACCAGACGCAGAACCTGACTTCGGCGGAAAACGACGTGACCGCAGCCGACATTCCGACGGCGGTGGCCAATCTCACCCAGTATTCGATTCTGGAACAGACCGGTATTTCCGCCCTGTCCCAGGCCAACCAGCAGCAACTTGTTCTGAAGCTGTTGCAGTAGAACGCGGTTTTCGGCAAAAGGAGGCGGACAACCAACCGCCTCCTTTGTGCTATTCCGGAATAGTGGGCCATGACGATCGGACCGGTGGATAGCTTTCCGCCGGCAAAGAGTGTGCAGGCAGCGAACACGAGTGTGGGTTCGGGCCGCGCCCAAGCGAGTCCCGAGTCGGGCGCGGTACAAGAAGCGGCCCAGCCCGTTTCGGGAACTCTGCCAAAACAAGAAAGTTCCGTCGCGAAAAATGTCGCCTCGACCTACGAACTGCCACAGGATGAAGTCGAAGTGCACCAGGATCCTGAGACTAAGGACCAGATAATCATTCAGTATCTGGACCAAGCCAAGACCGTGGTTCTACAAGTGCCGAGCAACGAAGAACTTTTGGTTGAGCGCGGAATTGCCCGGGAATTCCAACCGGCGGCGAAACTGCGCCAGAGCGCGAGCACGGCAGCGGTGGGCAGCGTAGGAGAAAAAACTCATGGGGATTAGCTTTAATGCGGCGGCTTTGTTGAATGGAAATGGTATCAATGTGTCCGCAGTCGTTTCCGAACTCCAATCCGCCGAGAGCGGGCAATTGACAGCCTGGCAGGGCGATGTGACCAATCTGCAAACGCAGGCGACCGCCCTGACCAGCATCAATAGCGATTTATCCAATCTGGCGAGCGCTGTGCAAGGGTTTACGGGCGCGGACGGAGCGCTGACAGCCGTGACCGCGAACTCATCGGAGTCGGCGATCGTGAATGCCACGGCGCAGACTGGGGCCGCGGCCGCCAACTACACCGTGGTGGTGAGCAGCCTGGCGTCAACCGGGACGCTGTATACGGACTCGGTAGCGAACGCGAACACGTCGATTCTGCCGAACGGCCAGACCACCGGTGAACTTAACGTGCAGATCGGAGGGTCGGGCGGAACGACGGCAGACATTGCGATCACGGCGGGCAGCAATGATACGCTCACCAAGCTCGCCGCCTCCATCAACTCTCAGAGCGCCACCAACAATTGGGGCATCACGGCGAGCGTGGTGACCGACGCCAACGGCGCGCACCTGGCAATCTATAGCCAGGCAACGGGCAGTGCGGGGGCGCTGGCCATCGCCACCGGCACCGGCAGCAACACCACCAGTCTGACGTTTGAGCCGCCGGTGGGTGGAACCAACGCCGAGATCACGATCAATGGGATCCCGTATGCGAGCACCACCAACACGGTGACTGGGGCGATCCCGGACGTGACGCTGAGCCTGGTGAACGCGGATTCGGCCACGCCGGTAACGGTGACGGTGGGCCCAGACATGACCTCAATCACCAACTCCATCAACAATTTTGTTACCGAATACAACACGGTCATCGGCGACATCAACACCCAGTTCACCATCAATCCATCGACCAGCCTGGAAGGACCGCTCGGGTCGGACACCGACTTGCGAGTCTTGCAATCCAGCCTGGCGTCGGACATAACTTACGCGACAACCGACTCGACTTCCGTGAGTAGTGGCTTCACGAACCTGGCAGCACTCGGCATTACCATGAACGACGACGGGACCCTGAGCGTCGACAGTTCCACGCTCAGCACCGCGCTGAGCTCCAATCCCGCGGCGGTGCAGAATTTCTTCACCAATTCCAACTCGACCGGGTTCGCCGACAACATGAACGCCGACCTCACCAATCTGACCGACCCGGTGGAGGGTATTCTGAACGAGGATCTTGCCTCGAACCAGCAGCAACAGATCGATCTTACGACCGAGATAACCAACTTTCAGACTCAGTTGGCGGCCCAACAGACGGCGTTGACCCAGGAGTTCGACCAGGTCAACGCAAATCTCGAGGAGTATCCCTTCACGTTGGCGGAAGTCAACGCAGCGCTGGGCTCGCTCTCGTCGAGTTCGACGGCCACGTCCACAACCCCGACCACAAACACGAACACGACCCCGACTTCCGGGACTAGCGCGAGCGGTTCCAGCAGCACGAGCGGATCGAGCAGTACAAGCAGCACGGGGAGTTAGTCGAAAGGCGCACGGTCATGAATATCCAACAGTCGTATCGAGAAGCGACGGTTCGGGGTGCGAGCCCGGTAGAACTGGTGGTGCGGCTTTATGAGCAGGTGATCGAAGATCTGCGGCAAGCGGCCATCGCCATCGAGCACAACGACATCATGCTACGGACCAAGCGCATCAAACACGCGATCCTAGTCGTCGGCCATCTGCAGTCGTCGCTGGACTTTGCCAAGGGAGGCAAGGTCGCCCGGGATCTCGACAGTTTTTATAACGCGGTGCGCCAGAGTCTGGTGTGGGTGCAATTCCATCCTTCGAAACGCGGGGTCACCCAGCTCATCACGGACTTGCTGGCAGTGCGAGAAGCATGGATCGTGGTTGACCGCGCCGACAGGCCATCGGCCGCGTCCGCGGCCGGCATGGTTGCTTCCGCCGCCGGCGCTGAGTCCGATCATGTGCGTGTGGACTGGAAGGGATAATGCCGCCGGACGCGCTTGAGACCTTGCGCCAGGTGAATGATAACCTGCGATCCGCACTGATTCGTCTCCGTCCGGAACGAAAGCACTGTTCCAGCATCAGGCCCCAGGACTTCTCGGACATTCTCAGTCAGCTTCTCCGCGCAGCGGAATGTCTGCGGCGCCTGCCGCCACATTCCGAAGCCGCTGCGGCGCTCGAAAAAGAATCCCTCGAATACCGCAGCAATCTGGAAAAACTGAAACATTTCCTGCCCGACCTGCACGTGCGCCTGCTGGCCGAGAAGTCGCGGCTTGAAACCGCACGAACCCACGTAGCGACCGCAGCGGCCTGGGCTCGAGCCAACAAGAAGACGCTTTGAAGCGGTAACTCATGGGGAGGCTTCCAGCGCCGATTGCAGCGGACTTACAAATCCAGCCAGATTGCGGCCAATAACATCGCGGCGAATCTGACTTTTCTGATATTCTCAAACGTTTTCCAATTCGAGGTGTGCCGTGGAGCATCGGGGCCAAAAGTATCATCGCGGACGGCTGAGCGCGGCCATCCGCGAAGAGATCGAGACCATCCTCGAAGGCGAGCTGGGGGATCCTCGCATCGGGCTCGCCAGCGTCAGCGCCGTGCTCATGGCGCAGGACGCCCGTTCCGCCCGCGTCATGGTCAGCGTTGCCGGCGATGAGGCCGAGGCCGAGCGCACCCTCGAAGGGCTCGCCGCTGCCAGGAATTTCGTGCGCCACGAACTCGCGGAGCGCCTGCGTCTGCGCCGCCCTCCGGAACTTTATTTCCAGATCGATCGTGCCGATCAATTGGAGAGTCGGGTCGAGGAGCTTCTCGGCCGCGCTAAGAAGCGCAGCCGGAAGGGCGCTGAGCCCAGCCCCTGAAGGGGCGGCGGATTTCGGAGAGCTTGCGGCATCGCTAAAGAAGTAGGGGCGTCCTCAGTCGTCAGTCGCTAGTCGTTGGTCGTGCGCGACGACGGGAAACTGACACGGCGCGGCTTTACCGAAGCGTGGTAGGAAATGGGCTTTCGGTGGTTGCTCGCTGACGACCAACGACTAGCGACTAACGACTGACTACTCTGAGACGAAGCTAACAGCCTCCGACTGAAAGCTGAGGGCTGACAGCCAAGAGCCGAGAGTACTTCATGCTAGAGCGGGTTCTACGAGAAATTCGGTCGCGTGGCCGCATCGTGGTGACTTCGCACGCCCGGCCCGACGGAGACGCCATCGGCTCTGCCCTCGCCTGTGGCCAGGTCCTGCGCGTCATGGGAAAGGATGCCGAAGTCGTTATGCACGATGGCGTCCCCCGCATCTATCAGAACCTTCCCTTCGCCCATCGCGTCATTCAGACCGATGTTGTCCCCTGGAACGATGCCGTCATCCTGCTCGAATGCGACGGCATCAGGCGTACGCTTCTCGAAGGTCTGGAAAAATGTTTCCTCATCAACATCGACCATCACGCCAGCGGCCGCAATTTTGCCCACATCAACTGGATCGATTCCACGGTGATGGCCACCGCCGAACTCGTCTACCGCCTTGCCCGCCTCGCCTGCGTCCCCGTCGATCGCGACATTGCCACCTGCCTTTACACCGCGCTCATGACCGACACGGGGTCCTTCATGTTCGAAGGCACCAACGAGCACACCTTCACCGTTGCACGCGAACTTGTGCTCGCCGGAGCTGACCCCGCGCTTTGTGCGCGGCCTATCTATTTCGGACACTCGACGGCCAAACTTCGGCTGCTCGGCGCCGCACTGTCTAATCTGCATCGCGAAGGTACGTTGGCCTGGATCTGGGTCACGCAGGAACAGATGCAGCGCTTCGGCGCCCGCGAAGAGGATTGCGAGGGCCTCGTCAACTATGCGCTCTCTATCGCCGACGTGCAGGTCGCCATCTTCTTTCGCGAACTCCCCGATCGCCGCTATCGCATCAGCCTGCGCAGCAAAGGAGCGGTAAATGTCTCCACCGTGGCCGAGCATTTCGGTGGCGGCGGTCACAAATGCGCAAGCGGCTGTTCGATCGAAGGACCTCTGGCGGTCGCCGTGTCCCGAATTGTGGATCGCCTGCACCGAGAACCTGTTGTCTTGGACGCGAACTCAGCAACGAGCTAACGAACGCGATCATGAACGCCAGCGCACCAACCCGAGATCACTATGGCCGCGCCTTGCCTGACATGCAATGAATAAGCAAGGAACGAATCCGCGAACCCGCACCGATGTGCTGCTGCTAGTGGCGTTCTGCGGATTCCTTTTCTTCTACGGTCTCGGCGCCTTTGGCCTTATTGGCGCCGACGAACCCCGCTACGCGCAAATAGCCCGCGAAATGCTCGATCGCTCCGATTGGATTACCCCCACGCTGCAAGGCAAACCGTGGCTCGAAAAGCCAGTGCTGTATTACTGGCAGGCGATGCTGTCGTTCCGTGTCGCCGGCGTCACCGACCAGACTGCCCGCCTGCCCGCCGCCTTCGACGCTGCCCTGCTCATCGCCGCTATCTACTTGTTTCTCCGCCGCTTCCGGCCCGGCAGTGAACTCGACGGCGCCCTCATCACGGCCAGTTGCGCCGCCGTTGTTGGATTTGCGCGCGCCGCCGCAACCGACATGCCGCTTGCCGTCGCTTTCTCTATCGCATTGCTCGCCTGGTACGGATGGTACGAAAGCCGCCGGCACATTTATCTCGCCGCTTTCTACATTGCTCTGGCGCTCGGAACCTTGGCCAAAGGCCCGGTCGCGCCCGCCCTGTCCGCGCTCATCATCTTTCTCTTCGTCGCTGTAAAGCGTGACTGGCGCGCCATCCCACGCACCCTCTGGATCCCCGGCATCGCCGTCTACCTCGCCGTCATGTTGCCCTGGTATATCGCCGTTCAGCTGCGCAATCCGGAATTCTTCCGCGTCTTCATCCTCGAACACAATCTCGCGCGCTTCTCGCACGACGTCTATCACCACCACCAGCCCTTCTGGTTCTATCTACCTGTATTCTTTCTGGCCATGATGCCCTGGACGATCGTGCTCATCGTCGCCGTCGCCGAACGCGTTCGTTTGGTATGGACCGAAGGGAAACAGGCTTTGTCCAGTTCGGAAGCGTCCTGGCCGCTATTTCTTCTCATCTGGATGCTCGTGCCCATCCTGTTTTTCAGCGCATCGCAATCGAAGCTGCCCGGCTACATCCTGCCCGCCGTCCCCGCCGGAGCGCTCTTGATCGCCGAGTATCTGGCTAGCCGCGGCCGTGGTCAATTCTTCAACGCAGAGGGCGCTGAGGTTTCGCAGAGGTCGCGGGACGATAAGAAGTTGTCGCCCCTTTTCGCCGCGGCTCACGGAATTCTCTGCGGAGGGCTGATATTTGCCGCGCTCTACGCTGCATCCATCGCGATGAATCGCCACTTGCTGTGGGGAACAGGAGCCTACGTCGCCGCTGCCATCGCCGCGGTCTTTGCGCTCGGCATCAGCGTTGCGCTGCTGTCCCGCGCTGGCTTGCGTCTGCTGCGGCCGGTGACGATGTTCGCCGTCGTGGTCAGTGTCGCCGCCGTCATTCGTCTTGCCGCTCCCGTCATCGACGCCACCCAATCCGCGCGGCCCATTGCCCAAAGCATTCAGGCCTTTTCGCACGAACCGGTCCCCATCGCCCTCTATCACGTCAATCGCGTGCAGGGATACGGACTCGAGTTTTATTTCAATCGTCCGGTTCAACCATACGAGAGCGGAAATATCCCGACCGCAGCTCATGTCCTGGTTGCCGCAGAAGGTACGCAATCCCAAGTCGCCCAACTCGTTCCTGGACGCCGAGTGTCATACTTAACCAGCATCCCGGAGCAGAAGCTGGAATTGTATTGGGTGGGAAAATGAAGAAAGGTCTCAGGTGTCAGGTCGCAGGTCTCAGGCAGCAGACTCGGAAGAGGCAGCAGAACCTCGCACCATGTTTTTCCTGAGACCTAAGACCTGAGACCTTCTTTATGGAAATCCTCGATCTCCGACACTTCTCTTCCGCTGACCTTCGCCCGCTGCTGGAAGATGAGATCGCCATGTGGGGGCGCCTGCTCTCGTGGGACTACGCCACCAGCGCCGAGATGATCCTCCGCTACATGGACGCAAAAATCCTTCCCGGCTACGCCGCCATTGAGCGCGGCAGCATCTTCGGCTACTCCTTCTTTGTCTACGAGCAGAGCAAGGGCGTCATCGGCGACCTCTTTGTCCGCGATGGAGCCCGCAGTCCCAGCCGTCACGAGGTCGAAGAACAACTGCTCACACACGTCATCGAAACCCTGCAGCAGTCGCCCGGCATCCATCGCGTGGAGGCGCAGTTGCTGGCGCAGCACACCGGAGAAGTCGCGCGCCCCTTCCTGCAACAGGGCTTCAGCCGCCATCCCCGCGTCTTCATGAATTTCGATATGGGACGGCATCCGCAAGCTTCGCTGCCGACTCTGCCGCCGCTTCCACACCAGTTCGAAATCCGTCCCTGGTCCGATCAGGAATACCAGTCCGCCGCCGCCCTGATTACCGCCGCCTACCGCGGCCACGTCGATTCCGAGATCAACGATCAGTACCGCACTCTCGCCGGCTCGCTGCGGTTTCTCAACAACATCGTGCGCTTCCCCGGATGCGGCACCTTCGATCCCCAAGCATCGTTCTCCGTCTTCCAGCGCCGCACGCGTACGCTGATCGGCCTCATCCTCTGCTCGCAGGTGCGCCCCGATGTCGGCCACATTACCCAGGTGTGCGTGCTCCCCGAATATCGCTCCGCCGGCCTCGGCCAAGCCATGCTAGCCGCCTCCACGAAAAATCTCCGCGGCCGGGGATTTCATTTCATCTCGCTGACGGTAACCGAGGCCAACGACCGCGCCATTACCCTCTATAAACGCCTCGGCTTCGAGTCCACAAGAGTGTTCGACGCGTTCGTTTGGGAAGGGTGAGAGAAGCGTGAGCGCTCAGGGCTCAGCAATTGGCGCTTTCAGGGGCGAAGCGGACGTGGGGACAGCCGAGCGCAGCTCGTCAGCGTCTACCGCTAACCCTTCACGCTAATCTTCGAAAACGACAGCACCGCAGTCCCCGCTGTCGGGCGCCCCATGGAAAGCGCCGGATGGAAGGTCGTGAAAATCAGCAGGTTCTTCAATTGCGGCAGCACCGCCTTGGCGTCGTCCGGTTGCGACAGGATGCGGTAGTCCTCCACCCGGCCGTTGGCATCCACGTAGGCTTCAATCACCAGCGCATCGTCACCCATATTGCCGAGTGACGTGCCGAAGGCCGACTGTTCGAGTTGCGGCCCGGTGTACAGCATCAGGGGAACGTCTCCGCTGCTGGCCCGCAGTTCTGCCGGCAAGGCAAAGAAGCCCAGCAGCAGTCCGAAAAACAATACGGCGCTGACCAGCCCCGCCGTGGCCGGAACCATGAAAGCGTTGAGCGCATTTTCCAGCCTCACCAGCACACCTTCAAACCGCGGACGGCGCGCCTGTGCCGCCTCGCGCGAAATCGCGACCCGCAACTTCAACGCCAGGTCGGCCGGCGCCTTCTTCGGGCTCAGACTGGCAAGCAACTGTTGCGTGCGCTGCACCGCGGCATATTCCCGCGCACAACCATCGCACTGATCCACATGGCGCGTGAGCGCGCGCATCTCGGACGCGCTCACCCGGCCGTCGAGATACGGCGAGAACAACTGCCTGATCTCAGCGCAGGTCATCTCATCGTACTTCATGGCATCACCTCAGCCTCTCTGCCATCACGCGAGCTTTCTCCCGAAATCCAGGTTGCTCCGTCGTGCCGGTCGTTGGCAGGCGGCTCATCGGCAGGAGCGAGCAGCCCTAACTCCGGACCCACTTCCCGGATATATCCAGTTAATTTCTTGCGCAGCGCGTCGCGCCCGCGCGTGATGCGTGATTTCACAGTTCCCAGCGAAATCGCCAGAACTTCCGCGATCTCCTCGTACGACATTTCTTCCAGATCGCGAAGGATCAAAGCCGTCCGATACGGTTCGGGCACCTGTTGCAGAGCCTGCTCCACGGCCGCGCGCACTTCGCCATGCGCGAACTTTTCAAACGGCGACTCGCCCGGGTCGACCAGCCGCGCTTCTCCGAAATATTCGTATTCATCCGCTGCTATGGGATCAATCGGCGTTTCCTGCGCTTTGTGCCGGAACCACCAGCGCCGACGATTTGCCGCCTCGTGCAGCGCGATGCGGTAAATCCAAGTCTTAAGGCTCGACTCGCCGTGGAAATGCTTCATCCCGCGGAAGACTTTCAGAAACACATCCTGCGTAGTGTCCGCCGCGTCCGACGGATCATTCACGATGCGATAGACGAGCCCATAGATCGGCTGATGAAACTCGCCGATCAGCCAGGAATAGGCTTCTTCCGAACCCGCCTTCAGTTCAGCGATGACGGCAGATTCCTCAGTTCGGGCCCCGATAACGCTGGCAAGATCGCCCAATGTAGTAGCTCCCGCCATGATGGCGTTACCCTCAATTATAGAGTCACTGTGGCCCTGGTCGGGAATATTAATTCTTGCACAAACCTACCCCGGACGACCTTTCCCGCTTAGTTACTTAGACTCCGAAGGGAACGCAGGAGTTCCAGCGGTAAGTCTTATGTTTACAATGCAAATGGACGTGTCAGGTTGGATTCTCACGATTCTGGGGGTGCTCGGCGATCAACCCGTCAGGGGTGGCGCACAAATGCCGAAATTGCCAAGGCCGGACAGTGCTAAAAGCTAAAAGCCAGAAGCTAATGGCCAGGAGCTGAATGTCCACCGCGTCACTTGGTGGGTGACGCACTCGGCGGAGCGTCCGTCGTCGCCGGCGCCTTCGGTTTCGTCACTTTCTTTTTCGCCGGCGGCTTCTTCGGTGGCTCGGTATCATCCACCACGATCTTCTTCGGTGGCGAAGGTGGCGCCGCGGACAGCGTCTTGACCTGCACGCGCAAACGCGCCAACTCGTCTTCCTTGCCGGAGGCCAGTTTCTGCATGCGCTCGCCAAACGCACGACGCGCGCTCTCAAGTCCGTTCAGGTCGTTGCCCAGGCTCTGAAACTCATCTTTCGATCCGAAGGCTCCGGCCGATTCCACCACCGACCCAAAGTAGTCATACAGCACAACGAGGTTGCGGTAGAGCTTGAAACTCGCTCCCAGGTCTTCGGGCGAGTTGTTCAGTTGCGCGATCGTTTCCGGCAGCGCCGACTGCAAGTTGCGCTGGATGGACTCCACGTTCGCCAGCGTCTGTCGCTTGGTGGCGCCGTCGGTCTTCCATTTTTCGAGGCGCATCTTTCCGAGATCGGACTGAATACTTTGCGCCGTCTTCTGCAATTGCGTCAGGATGCCGTTCAGTTCGCTTACCGACGCATAAGCAACCGGCGGCTGCGTGCCGGTTGCGCCTTGCGCGCCTGACGCCGCGGGCGCAAGCACAGCGATGAGAAAGAAAAACGACCGAACGAGAATAGTCCGCGAGTTCGACATGGAGCTCCTATAGTGTCCTTGTGTTTCGCCAACCATATCCTATTTGACGTTGACGGCCCGAGTCGAGCCCGAGTCGAGTTTGACGCGGCGGCAAAGCTAAGCGAGAATCAAAGAAGAGCAATTGCCCTGCCAAGTGGGCCTGTGGCGCAGCTGGGAGCGCGCTTCCATGGCATGGAAGAGGTCGTCGGTTCGATCCCGACCAGGTCCACCAAATCTTCAATTATGGAAGGTGAACTTCCTTTGCAATCTTGGCTACGGCGATCGCAGCAAGCTAGTCCCGCGTTGTGAGGAGGCGTGCCGGGTGCTGTGAGGGAGCCGCGGCAAGCCGCGTCTCTACCAAAAGTATTTTACGATCCCGATTTTTTCTCGATCTTGGCCCACGTGTCTTTCAGCGCCACGGTGCGGTTGAACACAAGACGTCCGGGTCTGGAATCCGGGTCCACACAAAAATACCCAAGTCGTTCGAACTGGTAGCGGCCTTCGATCGGCGCATTCGCGAGCGATGGCTCCAACTTCGCCTGCGCAATCACCTCCAGCGAATTCGGATTCAAGTTCGCAGTGAATTCCTGGCCTTCTTCCACCTGATTCGGGTCTTCCTTGGTGAAGAGCTTGTCATAGATCCGCACTTCGGCGTCGAGGGCATGCGCGGCTGAGACCCAGTGGATGGTCGATTTTACCTTGCGTCCATCCGGAGCATTGCCTCCGCGCGTGGCCGGGTCATACGTACAGTGCACCTCAACTACTTCTCCTCTGCCGTTCTTCACCACCGTCTTCGCAGTAATGAAATAGCCGTAACGCAGCCGCACTTCCTTTCCGGGCGACAGACGGTAATACTGCTTCGGCGGATCTTCGCGGAAATCGTCCTGCTCGATGTAGAGCACCTTGGAAAACGGCACTTTGCGCTTCCCCGCGCTTTCGTCCTCGGGATTGTTGACCGCATCGACTTCCTCAACCTGACCTTCCGGATAGTTATCGATCACGATCTTCAAAGGCCGCAGCACAGCCATCACGCGCGGCGCGCGCTTGTTCAGGTCTTCGCGGACGAAGTGTTCGAGCATCGCCAGTTCCAGCGTGCCATTCGTCTTCGAAACTCCGATGGCCGCGCAGAAATTGCGGATCGCCTCCGGCGTGTAGCCGCGGCGCCTTATGCCGGAGAGCGTGGGCATGCGCGGATCGTCCCAACCGGTGACGCGTTTTTCCTGCACCAGCGTGAGCAGCTTGCGCTTGCTGAGCAAGGTGTAGGTAAGGCTGAGGCGATCGAACTCCATTTGCTGCGACGGAAAAATTCCGAGTTGCTGGATGAACCAGTTGTAAAGCGGGCGATGATCTTCAAATTCGAGTGTGCAGATCGAATGCGTAACGTGTTCGATGGAATCGGACTGACCATGCGCGTAGTCGTACATGGGATAGATGCACCACTTGTCGCCGGTGCGGTGATGCTCGGCACGCAGGATGCGGTACATGATCGGATCGCGCATATTCAGGTTCGGCGACGCCATGTCGATTTTGGCGCGGAGCACGAGCGATCCGTCGGGAAACTCGCCTTTGCGCATGCGCTCAAAAAGGTCAAGGTTCTCCTTCGCCTCGCGATTGCGATGCGGACTTTCTTTGCCGGGCTCGGTCAGTGTGCCGCGATGCGCGCGAATTTCCTCGGCGCTTAAATCGTCAACGTAAGCTTTACCCTCGTTGATGAGCTTGATCGCCCACGCGTAGAGTTGATCGAAGTAGTCGGAAGCGTAGTAGAGACCGTCCCACTCGAAGCCCAGCCAGCGGACGTCCTTCAGGATGGAGTCCACGTACTCCTGCTCTTCTTTCTCCGGATTGGTATCGTCGAAGCGCAGGTTGGTCTTGCCGCCGAACTCGTCGGCTAATCCAAAGTTGAGGCAGATGGATTTCGCATGGCCGATGTGCAGATAGCCGTTGGGCTCGGGAGGGAAGCGGGT
>JBEKWL010000038.1:0-23467 GCA_049513095.1 Terriglobales bacterium | reverse complement strand
GTGCAGACGATTTTCCGCCTGATCGAAGACGACCGAGTTCACCGAGTCGATAACCTGGTCGGTCACCTCACAGCCGCGATGCGCGGGCAGACAGTGCATGAATAGCGCATTGGGCTTGGCGAGCTGCATGAGCGCAGGGTTCACCTGGTAAGGGGCGAAAATGGCGGCACGCTCTTGGGCTTCTTGTTCGTGCCCCATGCTGGCCCAGGCATCGGTGTAAACGGCATCGGCTCCGGCAACGGCTTTGCGCGGGTCGGTCAGAATGCGGAGCGAGGCCTTGGTCTCGTCCGCAATGGCCTTCGCCATGGTAATGATGACAGGATTGAGCCCGTAGCGCTGCGGCGTAGCAATGGAAACTCTCGCCCCGACTGCGGCGCCTGCCAAAAGGAGCGAGTGCGCCATGTTGTTGCCATCGCCAATGTAGGCGAAATGAATTTTCGAGAGATCGCCGAAATGTTCCTGAAGGGTAAAGAAGTCGGCGAGCGCCTGGCAGGGATGTTCGAGCTCGCTGAGGGCGTTGATCACCGGAACATCGGCATAGGTGGCCATCTCTTCTACGACCGCATGGCTGAAGGTGCGCAGCACGATGATGTCGATCCAGCGTTCGAGGTTGTGGGCGATGTCGTAGAGAGACTCGCGGGCATTGAGGCGGCTGGCCGTCTGGTCGACGAAGAAGGTGCTGCCGCCCAGGCTGTCCATGCCGGCTTCGAACGTCAGGCGGGTGCGCAGAGAGGGCTTCTCGAAGAACATGACCATTTGCTTGCCGGCGAGCACGCCGCGGAAGTCCGCGGGCCGCTGCTTGAGCATGGCGGTGAGGTTGAAAAGCTGGAGGATCTCGGCGGGGGCCAGATCGTGAATCGAGACGAGATCGCGGGGCGCGGCCAGTTCCGGCAGCAGGCCGTGCGGGTTCGTCTTCGGCAGAACCATTGGTGCCATGGGCTCGGTTCTCGTATGCATTCGTCACACTCCATTTCCCAAGGAATTCGGGTTCGTATCAGGGCATCGCTTTAGCGATGCCGTAAGTTCTCCTAGATCAGACGCCCCTTTAGGGTCTGGGCTTACGACAGCTCGCGAATACGTCGGGCGAGCGCCTGCGCTTTCTTTCTGTCGGCAGCAATGACCAGCACGGTATCGTCGCCGGCGATTGTGCCAATGACTTCAGTCCAGTGCGAGGCGTCGAGGGCGGCGGCGACAGGCTGCGCACTGCCGACTGTGGTCTTCACCACCAGCAGGTTCTGGGCCTGGCGGATTTCGACGACAAACTGGCGCGCGAGATGCATGACCGAGGGCAAAACGCTTTCGGCGCCCAAGCTCTCGCCAATGCGCCGATAGCCCTCGGGGCCTTTGGCGAGTTTCAGTTCGTGGATATCGCGGGAGAGGGTCGCTTGGCCTACGTCGAAGCCCTTGCGCTCAAGCCGGTGCTGGAGAGAGTCCTGGCTTTCGACAGAACCTTCGTCGAGCAGATCGAGGATCGCTTTGTGGCGCGCTGTTTTCGACATGAATAAAAATGCAATCGAATGAATAAGTATCCATCTGGCGAGAGGGCCGTGTCAAGCGGGAAAGGCCGGGGCTAAGAACTATTGCCGCGCAGCGCTTGCCGGAACCTGGAAGTCCACGCCACGGTCGTCGTTGGCTTTGCGGGTGGCGGGGAGATCGAGGTCGGTGAGGAGGATTTTCTTAGTGCGGCCAGTGCCGAAGTCAAAGAGCGTATCGCCCACGATGGCGTAGTTGAGCACGTCGGACTGGTGGCCGTCTTTGAAAACGAGAACGGTCGAGGTTTGGACGGTGCGGTAATCCCGAGAACCGCCGGTTATGCCGCGGTGAGCGGCGCGCGGGAAGCGATCCGGCGCAATTCGAGCATGCGGTGGCGTACGTAGCCGTCCTCTGTCAAATGGGAGGAAGCAATGGCTTTGCGGCTGCTGGCCACCATCTGGTCGAGCGGGTGGCGCTGGGGGAACTGCGGGTCGAGCTCCCGGCAGAATTCACAAGGCCGGCTGGAGCGGGTGTCGAAGCGACTGACGACGGTTGGGTCGATGTGTTCCACGGAAGGCGGCTCCTGGGAGAGGCGAGAACGGATTCGCCAGCTTTGTGGGGCATCCGCCCCGGCTGATTTATGGATGGTTGACCGACGCCCTGTACTAGACGCCTTTGTACTACAAGGGATGGGACCTGCACAAGCCATTCGTGGCGAAGGTCGTGGGCTACTTTAAAGAAAGTAGCCCCCTGGCGTGGCGGACGCCAAATTTCGCGTTCCCGGCATGCCTCAAATGCAAAAAGCGCGGGAAATGCGGCTGTTGGTATGCTGCGACGGGGACCATGATTTCTGGCATGATAAGGCCACTCTTCTTCCTGGAGATCAGTATTCTGGAGATCACTCTGGAGACCGTGTGAATCGCGCTGATGCCAACCCGAGCACCGTGTTCTTCTTCGACGTGGACAATACGCTGCTCGACAACGATCGCGTGGCGGAAGATCTGAAGCGGCACCTTACGAATAAGGTGGGCGAGGCCAGCGAGCAGCGCTATTGGGAAATCTTCGAGCAGTTGCGCACGGAACTCGGATACGCCGACTATCTGGGCGCGCTGCAGCGTTATCGCATCGAGCAGCCGCGAGAACAGAAGCTGCTGGCGGTGTCGCACTTCATGGTGAATTATCCCTTTGCGGACCGGCTGTTTCCGGAGTCGCTCGATGCGGTGAAGTACGCACATTGCTTGGGGCGAACCGTGATCTTGAGCGACGGCGATGTGGTTTTCCAGCCGCTCAAGATCGACCGTTCGGGCCTGTTTGAGATCTTCGAAGGGCACGTCTTGATCTATATCCATAAGGAACGGGAACTGGACGATGTGGAGGCGAAGTATCCGGCGACGCACTACGTGATCGTGGACGACAAGGTGCGAATTCTGGCCGCAATCAAGAAATATTGGGGCGCGCGGGTCACGACGGTGTTTCCGCGCCAGGGACACTACGCGCTGGATGCGGCGCTGGTGGCCGAGTATCCGAAGCCGGATATCACGCTGGAGCGGGTTGGCGATTTGCAGAAGTATTCACTGGAAGAGATTTTGTCAGCAGCAGAAAAGTGAGCGCCTATTCGGCTTCTTCTTCTTCCTGGGACGCGCCGGCACGGACGAGGTTTTCCAATTCGCGGCTCAGGCTGGTCCGGCTGGCCTCGGGCAGGTCCAAGAAGCGGAAAGGCTGGAGGCATCCTTTGGTGGCCCACATGGGAAACAACATGTGCGCGCGGCAACGGATGCTGGTGCAGCCGAGGTGGAACAGGACTGTCACAAGGATGCCTTCGTCGAGGGGGCGTTCGAGCGAGACCAGTCCGCCGTTGACGGAGAGCTGACTCATGCGGCCGCGGATCTGACGCCCGTTTTCGAGCATCACCAGGGCAAGGATGGAGCCGCCGAGCTTGACGCGCGAACCCCGTTGTCCTTTCTGCGCAATGGCTGTGGAGGGCATTCTCACCAATTTTGCATCAGGCGGCGGCAGCAGGGCAGGTTACGAAAGTCAGGCCGTTGGCTTTGGCCGCGTTTCCGAGCGGTAAGCAGTGAGAAGAAAATAGAAATGTGCGTGACAAAGGTCACATCCTTCCGGTAACGGGCCGTCTACGCTGAAAGAGGGAGGATGGATGCCCTTATGGCAACGCAAGCTCATAATGAAATTCAAAGCGACATTCATTCCGAGATTCCACCAATAGAGGTTTCGTCAATTCCGCTTCCGAAGCCGGGTGAGCCGCGGCCGAAACCGGCGGCCAAAGCAAAGAAGCAGCTTATCCGCCGCGCCGATTGCGACCGCTCGCAGAGCATGCGCCGAAGCTTCCAGTCCGGGTTCCTGTTGCTCAACGTCTGGATCGGCACCATCTTCTACTTCTGGGTTCGTCAATTTGAGCCGGGCGGTACACCAACCTCCTTGCACCGCCCGGCCGGGGTCGAGGGCTGGCTGCCGATCGCTGGCCTGATGAACCTCAGGTACCTCATGCTCACGCATCATGTTCCCGCGTTGCACCCTGCGGGCATGTTTCTGCTGATTGCGTTTCTTGCCATGTCGTTTCTGTTCCGGAAGGCATTCTGCAGCTGGCTGTGCCCGGTGGGAACGATCTCGGAATACTTGTGGCGTGCGGGGCAAAAACTCTTCCGGCGCAGCTTTTTCCTGCCACGCTGGATCGATATCGGGCTGCGTGGGCTGAAGTATCTGCTGCTCGGCTTCTTCATGTGGGCTGTCACTTCGATGGCGGCGGATGAACTCGCCACTTTCATGAACAGTCCCTACGGCGTGATCGCCGACGTGAAAATGCTGAACTTCTTCCGCCACATTGGTCAAACGGGCGCGATCACGCTGGGCGTGCTGGTGGTCGCCTCGCTGTTCATCCAGAATTTCTGGTGCCGCTATCTGTGCCCGTACGGGGCGCTGCTGGGGATCGCGTCGTTCTTCAGCCCGGCGCGCATTCGTCGCAATCCGGAGACGTGTATTGATTGCGCGAAATGCGTCAAGGCATGTCCCTCAGCGCTGCCCGTCGACAAGTTGGTGACGATCAAATCGGCGGAATGCACCGGCTGCCTGGAATGTGTGGCCGTGTGTCCGGCAAAAGACGCGCTCAGCCTGTCGCTGCCGAAGATTCCTGGGCTAGCACCCCGGCCTGCGACGTTACCGACGTGGGCCATGGCGGCGGGGATTGCCGCGCTGTTCTTCGGCATCGTCGGCTTCGCGAAGACAGCGGGCTACTGGGATTCGCACGTGCCGCAGGCCACGTATCGACAACTGGTTCCCAATGCGGATCAGGCGGCGCATCCGATGCCGGGGGCGAACTGAGGATGCCTGCTCGCTGCTTGCCAACTGCGATACCAAATTGCGGGGCTCAGCCCCGGCGGGACGGGGCCGAGCCCGTCCCCACACATGCTAAAATCATTACTGTGACTCCCCGAGCCGATGCTTCCTGAAATCGACAAACTGCTGGAGCTGCAGGCGACCGACAAAGAGATCCGCCGACTGCAGGACGAAGTCGCCGCGCTGCCGAAACGCACGGCGGTGATCGAGCAAAAGCTGGCTGGGACCAAGGCGCACCTCGAAAAAGTGCGAGCTGCAACCAAGGGCGACGAGGCCAACCGCAAGAAGTTCGAAGCCAGTATTAAAGATCTGCAAGCCAAGATTTCCAAGTATCGCGATCAGTCTCTCGACGTTAAGACCAACGACCAATACAAAGCGCTGCTGCACGAGATCCAGTTTGCCGAGCAGGAGATCCGCCTCAACGAGGACCGCATTCTGGAGGTGATGGTCAACGTCGACGTGCGCGAAAAGGAAGTCAAAGCGGCGGAGGCCGAGCTCAAGGCAGAGACGGCCGAGATCGAAAAGGAAAAAGAAGAAGCGCGAAAAGTTACCGCGGAGGATCAGAAGAAGCTCTCCGAGTGGAACGTCAATCGCAACGCAGTCCGCCAGGGGATTTCCGAAGATCTGCTTCGCCACTATGAACGCGTGATGAAGTTCCGCGGCAGTGGCCTCGCGGAAGTCCGCGACCACAAATGCATGGGCTGCCAGGTGATGCTGCGGCCGCAGATCTACAACGAAGTGAGGATTGGCGAGAAGGTAGTGGTCTGCGAATCGTGCCAGAGAATTTATTACTACAATCCCGCGAACGAAGTGAAGCCGGAGCAGGAAGTCGTGACGGTTACGGGCAGAAAGCGCGCCCGCCCCAAAGCAGATGCGCCCCAGGCATGGTTCTACCGTCCGGATTACGCCGAGGAAGGCGAAGTGCTGCTGGTGTTCATCAATGACGGCGGCAGTTCGACCCGGCGCATCTACGAAATGCACACTGGGCGCCAGGTCGGCGGTGTGCTGTTGCGCGAAGGCAATTACCGGCTGGCGTTTCCCGAGGACCTAACCGACGCCACCCTCCGGCTCAATGGGCATTGGGAAGAAAAGGAAATCGACGAGTGGGGTTCTGAGATACCCTCGAATGCGCTCGATCTTCTTCATAAAGATCTGCTGGCCATCCGGCGCGAACACAAAGCGAGCCACAAGCATGCCGCCTCCCCGGCGGAGCAACCGGCTGCCAGCTAATTTCAACTGAGCCGCAGCCAACCTGCGTACAGACAGCCAAAGTCATGGAAATCGTAGATTGGGAGGGTACTTTTGTAAGCGGAACCGTGGTTTCGTTCATGCTATCGTCTCGTCAATGCCGCTAGCTAAGGTGCAATGAGGTTCATGGATTCCACGGAGCAAAAGCCCGGCCAGCCCCTAACTGAGTCGTACCTTTTCCGATCCCCACAAAAGCGGAGATTGATCTTTTGCCTTCTGCTTGCTTTGGCAACGATGGCACTCTATAACTCTGTGACCCGCGCTCCATTTCTCAATTTCGACGACCAGGTTTACGTTACCGACAATCCCCAGGTTCGTGCCGGACTCACCTGGAACAACGTGGCTTGGGCTTTTCGTACCCCTGAAGCTTTGGACTGGCACCCGCTCACCTGGCTCTCGTACGCGCTCGATGGCCAGATGTTCGGCTTGAACCCGGTGGGCTACCATACCACCAACGTACTTCTCCATACGGCCAACGCAGTGCTCCTGTTCCTGATTCTGGAGAGTGCCACGGGTCTGGCCTGGCGCAGCCTGGGGGTCGCCGCGCTCTTCGCTCTGCATCCCATCAATGTGGAGTCGGTGGCGTGGATCTCGGAACGCAAAACCGTCCTCAGCATGCTCTTCTTCCTCTTCGCGCTGGCTGCCTATGGCTGGTATACGCGCCGGCCCGGCGTCGGACGATACCTGGCCGTCACGCTTGCCTATGCTTTGGGCCTGATGAGCAAGGCGCAGGTGATTACGTTCCCGTTTGCTCTTCTGCTGCTGGATTACTGGCCCTTGTGTCGTATCGACCAACGTCTGGCGCGGCCGCACGAAACTGGAGGCGAACCGGCAGTCGCAGCCGCCTGCGGCCCCTCTTTCTGGAGTCTGATTTGGGAGAAGGTGCCTTGGCTTGCAATGTCGGCCGTGAGCGCGGTCATCACCATGAAGACGGGGGGTGCGGCGTTCAACTTTATGGTGGAGACGGACGCAATCCAGTCGAAAATCCCGCTCGGGATACGTCTGGGGAATGCGGCGATCTCCTATGTCAAATATCTCGGAAAGGCCTTCTGGCCGGTCGATCTGGCACTCGTGTATCCGCATCCAGGGTCTGCGCTCAGCATCCCCGCGGCCGTGCTTTCGGCACTCGGACTCATCGCCGTCACCGCTCTGGCTGTGATCTTTCGGCAGCGCCGCCCTCTTTTTGTGGGGTGGTTTTGGTTCCTGGGAACGCTCGTGCCGATGATCGGGCTGGTGCAGATTGGGGTTCACGCCATGGCCGACCGCTACGCCTATATTCCGCTGCTGGGAATTTTCGTAATCGTCTGCTGGGGCGCGGCGGAACTAATAAAACGTTGGCATGTTCCCGCGGCGGCGGCGGCGGCCGGCACTGCCGCCATCCTGCTGATACTGGGAATTACGCTACATCGGCAGGTGAGTTTTTGGAGCGACAATGTCACCCTCTGGAGCCACACTCTGGAAATCACCGAAGCAAACTTCACCGCCGAAGATAACCTGGCTACCGCGTTGATTACTCAAGGCAGGGTAGAGGAAGCGTTGCCGCACCTTCTGCGGGCACGATGGTTGCGGCCCGACGACCCACTGTCCACGCTCAATCTCGCGACCTACGAGCAAATGCACGGCAAGTATCAGGTCGCTCTGGTTGGCTATGCGACAGTAGTTCAACTCACCAGGACCCCCTCTTTACTGGCCACAGCGCGATCCAACAGCGGATATGTGCACTACTCGCTGAAAGAGTACGGCAACGCGCAACAAGACTTCGAAGCCGCTCTGAATCAGCAGCCGGAAAATTCGTCGGCCTATCGCGGGCTGGGCTTGCTGGCACAGAGAGCGGGCGACATCGTCCAGGCTACGAAGGATTACGAACGGTCGGCCGAGCTGCAGCCATCGCCGGTGGGTTATCTGCTTCTGGCGCAGGCCCTCGAGATCGGCGGACAAGCAGAAGCGGCCCGCGCAGCGCAATCCCAAGCCGTCCGCATGACTGAAGATCTCAACGACGACATCGCTACCGTGAGGCAGTTATTGGCAAATTAGTGGATCCCACCTCTCGGCGGAACAACCGGCCGCCGGCTAGCAGCCTGTGGTGAAACGCAAGCGTCCAAATCCAGCGCCTAAAGGCGCACTCATAAGGCGGCCTTATGCCTGAAGGCATGCCCTGTTACGAATCGGACTTGCGTTCCGGGCTGCTGGACCTTGGGGTGCATTTTGCGTCGCCCGGTCATAATTTGCAGCCGAATCCGAGGCCGATTTTGCGGTAAGATTGCGCCCATGAGGTGAGTGATGGCCAACCGTCTCAGCCTTCCTTCCGCATCCCGCCGTTCGTTTCTCAGCTTGTCTGCCGCCGCTTCGGCCGCGCTGGCATTGCGCATCGTCACCGAACCGATGCTCGCTTACGCCGCGAGGGAGAGCTTGCCGAGGGATGGCGTCAAGATTGACGCCAATGAGAACCCGCTCGGCCCCGCGGCTTCGGCGCGCGAGGCGCTGGCCGCCATCCTCCCGCAGGGCGGCCGCTATTCCTTCTGGCTCACCGACGATCTGGTGAAGACGCTGGCGGAAATGGAAGGGCTGAAGGTGGAACAGGTGCGCCTCTATCCCGGATCGAGCGAGCCGCTGCACCACGCCGTCGCCGTTTTCGCCTCGCCGCAGCGTAGCTATGTCACCGCCGACCCTGGATACGAAGCCGGCATGATCGTCGCCAATGCGATCGGCGCGAAGGTGGTGAAAGTCCCGCTGACGAAAACCTATGCGCACGATGTGAAAGCGATGCTGGCTGCGGCTCCTGAGGCGGGCGCATTCTATGTCTGCACCCCCAACAATCCCACCGGCACACTCACAGGCAATCCGATATCGAATATCTGGTCGAAAACAAGCCCAAGGATTCCGTCGTGCTGGTCGACGAAGCCTACATTCATTTTGCCGACGCGGTTTCGGTGATGGATCTGGTGAAGGCCGACAAGGACGTGATCCTGCTGCGCACCTTCTCGAAGATTTACGGCATGGCGGGCCTGCGCTGCGGAGCCGCGTTTGGACGGCCCGACCTGCTGGAGAAAATTGAAAATTACGGCGGCTGGAATGCCATGCCGATCACCGCGCTCGTCGCCGCCTCGGCCAGCCTGAAAGACGCGCAACTGGTGCCCGAGCGCAAGCGCATCAACGCCACCATCCGCAGCCAGGTCTTTGCCTGGCTCGACCGCAACGGATACTCCTACGTTCCCTCGGAATCGAATTGCTTCATGCTCGACACGAAACGGCCGGCGAAGGCGGCGATCGGTGCCATGGCCAAGCAAAATGTATTTATTGGACGCATCTGGCCCGCGTGGCCGACCTACGCGCGCATCACGATTGGGACCGCGCCTGAGATGGAGCAGTTCCAGGCCGCATGGCAGAAGGTGATGTCAGGCGCGGTGACGGCCAGCGTCGGCGGGATTCCGAGCTGGGGAGAACTAGGCTCGCGCAAGCGGAATTTGGATGGCATCGTGATCCGCGCTTAAGGGCTAGTGTGGGGACGGGGCTTCGCCCCGTCCCGGCGGGGCAGAGCCCCGCCACCACACATCCCCTGCGCTACGCTATAACATCTATCCATGCCGAAAAAGTCTGTTGCCTCCGCTGCGCACTTGGGGGCTTCTGTAAGACTCTCTTCCCGAGGCGTTGCCCGCCTGCAAGGCCGGCACCCGTGGGTCTACCGCTCGGACGTCGTCGAAGAGAAGGACGTGCTGCCCGGCGCGACGGTCCGCGTTCTCGATTCGCGCGGGAAATTCCTCGGAACCGCGCTCTACAGTTCATCCTCGCAGATCGCGATCCGCATGATTTCTCACGGCTCCGTGCCCGATCTTCCGGCCCTGGTTGGGGAGCGCATTCGCGCCGCCATCGCCTACCGGAAGGACCTCGTCCGGAATACCGACGCCTACCGCATCGTCTTCAGCGAGGCTGATTTTCTGCCCGGCCTAATCGTCGATCGCTATAACGACGTGCTCACGCTGCAAATCCTGACCCAAGCCCTGGACGCCGCACCCGTGCGCGAGGCCATCCTGCAAACGCTGCGTGAAGAACTGCAACCGGCGGGAATCGTCGAGCGCGTCGATGCGCGCATTCGAGAACTTGAGCAATTGCCGCCGCTCTCGTCCCGCCTGCTTTGGGGGGAGAAGAGTTCGACCGTCATCAATATGAACGGCGGGCACATGAACGGCGGGATGACGAGCAGCGAGGAAAGCGATGCCATCCGCTTCCACTACGACGGCTTCGAAGGCCAGAAAACCGGCGCCTTTCTCGATCAGCGGGAAAACTACGCGGCGGCGGCCGAATACGCGCACGGAGAAGCGCTCGACGCTTTCTGCTACCAGGGCGGATTCGCGCTGCATCTGGCCGCGAAGTGTGCGAGCGTTACCGGGGTGGACAGCTCGCGTCCGGCGCTCGAAATGGCGGAAAAGAACGCGCTCCTGAACGGGCGCGAACTGGAGTGGATCGAGGCCAACGCCTTCGACCTCTTAAGGGAGTACGCCGCTGCGAACCGCCGCTACGACACCATCGTTCTCGATCCGCCGGCATTCGCCAAGACCAAGCGCGACCTGGAAAAAGCGCTGGGTGGCTACAAGGAGCTCAACCTGCGTGCCCTGAAGATGCTGCGGCCGGGAGGGATTCTTGTCACCTGCTCCTGCTCCTTCCACGTCGGCGCCTCGGACTTCCTGGGAGTGGTGGCCGACGCCGCCCAAGATGCCCATAAATCCCTGCGCGTAATCGAGAACCGGGGGGCGGCGAAGGACCATCCAACATTACTAAACGTGCCCGAAACCAGCTACATCAAGTGCTTAATATTGTTCGTAAGCAATTGAAAAATAAAACGATATATGTACTTGACAATATTACGCTCAGATTCTATGATTTATTTATACTAATGAAAAATCCGGGAGCTCCGATAGCCCCCGCTTAAATTTGAAGGAGGATTTACTTTATGACCATGTTTACGCGTTATGACCCGTTCCGTGAGTTCGTCACCCTGCAAGATCGCATGAACCGCTTGTTCCCCCGTGGGCCGGAAGGGCAGGATGAATCTCTAACCACGACCGCATTTGCTCCGCCGGTGGATGTCTACGAAGACGAGCACAACGTCACACTGAAGATCGAAGTGCCCGGAATCGACGAGAAGGACATCGACGTCCGCATCGAGAACAACACACTGACCGTGCACGGCGAGCGCAAGTTCGAGAAGGAAGAGAAAGAAGAGAACTACCGTCGCGTGGAGCGTCAGTATGGCAGCTTCACCCGCACCTTCACCCTCCCCAACACAGTCAACCAGGAAAGCGTTCAGGCCAACTACGACAAGGGCGTGTTGAAGATCACGCTGGCCAAGAAAGCCGAAGCCAAGCCGAAGCAGATCAAGGTAAACGTAGGCAGCCAGAAGACGCTGGAAGGCAAAGAGCCGAAAAGCGCCAGCAAAGCCGCATAAACCAGTGGTCGGTGGCCAGTGGTCGGTGGCCAGTTGCCAGCCGGACGAAGCCCGGCGGTTGTAAACTCAGCGGGAGGCGAGAAACAGCGCCTCCCGTTTCATTTGTAATTGGCAATTTGTAATTGGTAATTTGAAAATTGAAAAAGATCTGTCATCCTGAGCGAAGCGAAGGACCTCTGCATTCCTTCGCGGCAACCAACGATAGGTTCTTCGCTTCGCTCAGAATGGCATGGCAGTAGAGGACAAAATCCATGCCCATCCGTTGGGATAAATTCACCGTAAAGGCGCAAGAAGCCATCCAGCGCGCAAACGAGTTCGCCTCCGAGCACGGCAATCCGGAGCTCGCCCCGCTCCATCTGCTGGCCGCGTTGATCGAAGATAAAGAAGGCATCGTCGCGCCCGTGCTGGAAAAAATCGGCATCGGACCGCAGGCTGTGCTCAGCGACCTCTACAAAGAAATTGAGAAACTGCCGAAAGTCTCGGGCAGCGGCGGCGCGAACCAGCCGGCCATGTCGTCGCGGATCAACCAGGTTCTGGAGAAGTCGTTCAAAGAAGCCGACACCTTCAAAGACGAATACGTCTCGACCGAGCACATGCTGCTGGCGTTGACCGATCTCAAACGCGATCCGGCGCAAGAGCTGATGGCGCGTCACGGCGCGACCCACGACGCGATCCTGAAAGCCCTCACCGCTGTCCGAGGATCGCAGCGCATCACCGACCAGAATCCCGAAGCGAAATACCAGGCGCTCGATCGTTATGCCCGCGACCTGAACGAGCAGGCGCGACGCGGCAAGCTCGATCCCGTGATCGGCCGCGATGAAGAAATTCGCCGCGTCGTGCAGGTGCTTTCGCGGCGCACGAAGAATAATCCGGTGCTGATCGGCGAGCCGGGCGTGGGCAAGACCGCCATCGTCGAAGGCCTCGCGCAGCGCATCGTCTCTGGCGACGTGCCCGAAGTGCTGAAGAACAAGCGCGTCGTGGCGCTCGATTTGGGCGCGATGCTCGCCGGCGCGAAATATCGCGGCGAATTCGAAGACCGCCTGAAGGCTGTGCTGAAGGAAATCGAAGATTCGCAGGGCAAGATTATCCTCTTCATCGACGAGTTGCACACGCTGGTTGGCGCCGGTGCGGCCGAAGGCGCGATCGACGCCTCGAACATGCTGAAGCCGGCGCTAGCCCGCGGAGAGCTGCGCGCCATCGGCGCCACCACGCTCAACGAATATCGCAAGTACATCGAGAAAGACGCGGCGCTTGAACGCCGCTTCCAGATTGTGTTCGTGGGCGAGCCGAACGTCGAAGACACGATTGCCATTCTGCGCGGGCTGAAGGAAAAGTACGAAGTGCACCACGGCGTGCGCATCAAAGACTCAGCTATTGTAGCGGCGGCTACGTTATCTCACCGCTATATCTCCGACCGCTTCCTGCCCGACAAAGCCATCGACCTGATCGACGAGGCCGCCGCCTCGCTGCGCATCCAGATCGATTCCATGCCCACGGAAATCGATCAGCTCGAACGGCGGGCCACGCAACTCGAGATCGAAAAGCAGGCGCTGAAAAAAGAAGACGACGCCAACTCGAAGGAACGCCTCGCCCACGTCGAGAAAGAATTGGCCGGCATTCGTGAGAAGTCAAATGCCCTTAAAGCCAAGTGGAAGCAGGAAAAAGATGTCATCGCGCGCACCCGCGCCCTGAAAGAAAAACTGGAGCAGCTCAAGATCGAAGAAGCGGCCGAGGAGCGCAAAGGAAATCTGGAGCGCGTGGCGCAGATCCGCTACGGGCTCATCCGTAACACTGAAGATGAACTGAAAAAAGTCACCACGCAGATCGACGGCAAGGCCGGGCATCGCATGTTGAAAGAAGAAGTCGATGAGGAAGACGTTGCCCGCATCGTTTCCAAGTGGACTGGCATTCCGGTTTCCAAAATGCTGGAGGGCGAAGTCAAGAAGCTCATCAACATGGAAGACCGGCTGCGGCTGCGCGTCATCGGACAGGATGCGGCGCTGGAACGCGTGGCCAACGCCATTCGCCGTTCGCGCGCCGGGTTGAGCGATCCTAAGCGGCCGATTGGGTCTTTTATCTTCCTGGGGCCAACCGGCGTCGGCAAAACTGAACTGGCGCGCGCGCTCGCCGAATTTCTTTTCGACGACGAGCGCGCCATGGTTCGCATCGACATGTCCGAATACATGGAGAAGCATGCCGTGTCGCGCCTGATCGGTGCGCCTCCGGGATACGTCGGCTACGAAGAAGGCGGACAGCTCACCGAGCAGGTGCGGCGGCATCCTTACGCGGTCGTGCTCTTCGACGAAATCGAAAAAGCGCACCCCGATGTGTTCAACATCCTGCTGCAGATCATGGACGACGGCCGCCTCACCGACGGCAAGGGCCGCAAGGTGGATTTCAAGAACACGGTCATCATCATGACCTCGAACCTGGGCTCGGCGTACCTGCAGTCGGAAAACATTCGCACCGCCGAGGGCTTCGAGCGCGCCTCGAAGCAGGTGATGGAGGCGCTGCACGGGCATTTCAAACCCGAGTTCCTGAATCGCGTGGACGACATCATCATCTTCCATCCGCTGGGCAAGGAACAGCTGGTCAAGATCGTCGAGCTGCGCCTCGAGGACTTGCGCCGCCTGCTCGCCGACCGCAAGATTTCGCTGGAGCTGACCGACGCCGCCAAAGAACTTCTCTTCACCGAAGGCTACGATCCGAACTTTGGAGCGCGTCCGCTGAAGCGCGCCATTCAGAAGCTGGTGCAGGATCCGCTGGCGCTGAAGATTTTAGATGGCGCGGTCCTGCACGGCGACCACGTCATAGTGGACGCCGATAAGAAAGCGGGCAAGATGACGTTCAAGGTTAGTGAGCGGGTGGGGGAGAAGGAGACGGCGAAGGCGAAGAAATAACGCCTGTACTCAAATAATAACTAGTTTCCTCGTCTGTGGGCACCGCTACGTGCTTCTGGGTGACGCTTTGAACTGATCCGCGATCTCTCCGCGCGACAAATACCACGCCACTATCACGCGCACAATAATTCCCAGTCCGCCGACGGCTAGCGCTTTGGGCTGAGCGATGACGGTTGCGGCTGAAACTTTGGGTACCAGCATTACGATTCCTGTGATGGCAATCAGCAACGCGGCGTGCCTCGCGATGTTATTGAGTTCCACGAGACCCCACGCTAATCCGCCTCCTACGGCTGCCATGAGCAGGAACATGTATGGCCCCGCCGATTCCAAGCCGAATAACAGCGGCGCGCCTGCCGACATCGATATCGCGCCTGGGCGAAGCAGCATCAACCCGCCTGCGATCGCCAGATAAATTCCGCAGAGGGCGAACAACGCGGCTATGGCTCGCACTCCGTTCGGGAGCGGGTTGACGGGGTTGTCGGTCATCGGCTCTCTCTATTGCGAAGAGTTGCTGTGGTCACTGGCAGTCTGCCGAGCTTCTCCACCCCGTCAAACCAACACCGGGCTTGACGGGGGCCCCGGTCCGCGCGGCCTGGACGGGGCGGAGCCCCGTCCCCACACGAGCATCGCGGCTCGTAGAATACAAGTCGTGGCCGCATCTTCACAAACAAAACTGATTGTGCTGAACCTTAAGGCGGGGATGCCGACGGTCGAGCAGGCGAAGCGGCGATTGCTGGAGTCGTTGTATGCGCCGCGGGGAGCGAGTGGACCGGTGGTGAAGATCATTCACGGCTACGGATCTTCGGGGAAGGGCGGCGCGATCCGCACCGCGATCCGTGAACTGATGGCCGCGTGGCAGCGCGAAGGCAAAGTGCTCAAAGTGGTGCGCGGCGAAAACTGGAGCATCTTCGACTTAGCCTCGCAGGATCTGCGCCAGCGCTATGGTTTTCTTGGCAAGGATGAAGATCTCGATCGCGGGAATGCGGGCATGACGATCGTCGAATTTCCCGCCGATACTTCCCGCATATTCCGATAAGGCGCTGGGCATCGATGAACTCGCGGCGCCCCTTCAAAACAAGGTCAAAACACGAGTGGGCGTAAAAGCTGGGTCGTCCCTCCGGGACTTAAATCATTTTTCTACAATTTCCCAGCGCTGAAGCGCTGGGCTAAGGTAGCTCGCCCCTCCGGGGCTGTGGTGACGATAGACCTCCGACTTCCGTTAGAATCCCCCCGTGACTGTTCGCCTGCAAATTGAAGCGACCCGCGGCTCCGCCCGCGCCGGCAAACTCATCACTCCTCACGGAGAGGTGGAGACGCCTGTGTTCATGCCGGTCGGAACCCTGGCTTCGGTCAAGGGCGTCTCGCAGGATGTGCTTGAAGAACTTGACGTCCAGATTCTGCTCGGCAATACGTATCATCTTTATCTGCGTCCTGGAGTTGAAACGATTCGCCAGATGGGCGGGCTGCACCGGTTCATGTCGTGGGATCGAGCTATCCTCACAGACTCGGGTGGTTTCCAGGTTTTCAGCCTGAACGATCTCCGGAAAGTCAGCGAAGAAGGAGTCGCGTTCCGCTCGCACCTGGACGGCTCCCCGCACTTTCTGAGTCCCGAAAAAGCCATGGAGGCACAGATCGGGCTGGGAGCCGACATCATCATGGCCTTCGACGAATGCACCGAGTATCCGGCCGACGCCCAGCGCGTGCGCGCGTCGATGGAGCTGACACTGCGCTGGGCTGAGCGCTGCAAGGATTATTTCGAGAAGCACAAGCACGAAGTGCCGTGGGCGAGCAGCCGTCAGCCATCAGCCGTCAGCCGTCAGGAGCGGCCAGGGACCAGTGGGCAGTGGGCAGTGGCCAGTGGGCAGCGGGCAGTGGGCAGTCGCCAATCGCTCTTTGGCATCGTGCAGGGCGGAATGGACCCTGAGTTGCGTCGCGAATCCGCCGAGCGGACCATCGACATCGGTTTCCCTGGATATGCTATCGGCGGCCTCAGCGTGGGCGAACCTCGCGAGCTTACTCGCGACATCGTCGAATCCACCCTCGAGTACCTTCCCTCGAACCAGCCGCGTTATCTGATGGGGGTCGGCACTCCGGAAGAGATCGCCCAGTACGCGCAGTCGGGCGTCGACATGATGGATTGCGTGCTTCCTACCCGCGCCGCCCGCCATGGATTGCTGTTTACCTCGGAAGGCAAAGTTTCGATCAAGCAGGCCCGGTACGCGCAGGACGAAAGCGCGCTCGATGCCGCCTGCGACTGCCGCGTTTGCCAGCGTTACTCACGGGCCTATCTGCGCCATCTTTACGCCGCGAACGAACTGCTCGCCCAGGTTTTGAATACGGTCCACAACCTGCACTATTACCTGGCCACCATGAGAACCGTCCGGGCGTGGATACGGGCAGGCCACGTGCCCAGCAGCGGCGTTGCGCGCAGGTAAATTCGGCGTGGTGTCCTTGACACGTTGCTAGCCGTCCGGCATTCTATTTAACTTAGGGATAAGTACGTTTCTTTCTGTGCCGTATCGATCGAAACCGGGGCGCGGCATCGCCGGTTCTAGCCTGCAAGCTGTAGGATCCTCCGGCCAAAGAAGAAAAGAATTCCCGAAGCCACGCAGGGGAAGGTTCAGCGGCGAAAGAAGCAAACTTTTGCCGAGTTGTGTTCGGCTGGCCCGAAGAGGTCGGGTCGGGCTGGCGCGCGGTTTTGGTCAGGTATTTCGTCGCATATTTCGTTACAAAGGATCGAGTTGGCGGTGGAAATCATTTTGTCTGGGATTTCGTCTGGTATGACTGGCGGATTGGCGTTTTGGTTGCAGCTACCCGGGGGCACGAGTCTGCTCGGGCTGGCACCGCTGCTGTTCATTTTTGCCATTTTTTACTTCCTGCTGATTCTGCCGCAGCAACGGAAGCAGAAAAAGTGGCAGGCAATGCTGAGCGAGTTGAAAAACGGGGACAAGATCGTGACCAGCGGCGGCCTGCGGGGGACGATCATCAGCCTCAGGGACGATGCGCTGGTTTTGCGCGTGCCGCCCGACAATGTGAAGCTCGAAATCAGCCGCGCATCGGTGGTATCGGTGACGACGGCGGAGGAAGGAAAATAGTCGATGGTCGTTGGTCGTTGGTCGCTCGCGAAGCGGCTGTGGTTTTGACTAGAGCGTGTTTCATGAACAGCTTGAGTATTGAGGGATGGTTCCCCTCAGCGGCTAAAGCCGCCAAGACGCGGCTTGGAAACGGCGCGGCTGAAGCCGCTCCCCTTCAAAGCCTATTTATGAAACACGCTGTAACGACCAACGACCGAAGACGATCGACTGGTTTTCATGAATAAGAACCTCAGCTGGAAGTTGGTAGTCATTTTCGGGCTCCTGATCTTCTTCCTGTTCGGCGTCCTCGGTATTCCGAAGGATTGGTCGGGCAGGGGGATGCTGGCGTCGATCACCGACCGCATTCATTTGGGCCTCGATCTTCGCGGCGGGACGCACCTGATCCTGCAGGTGCAGGTCAACGACGCGGTCAACGTCGATTCCGACAACGCGCTTGCGCGCCTCAAGGAAGACTTGCGGACGCACAAGATCAATTACGCCGACATCACCAAGCCCGATGCGGTGAAGCATCCCGAAATGATCGTGGTCAAAGGCGTACCTCCGGATCAGACCAGCGATTTCAAGAACATTATTGCCGACCGGCTGCCGGAGTACGACGCCAGCTCGGGCGCGGAAAATTCGTGGACCGTTTCGATGAAGGCGCAGAACCTCGCCGACTTGAAGAACCGCGCGGTCACCCAGGCCATCGAGACCATCCGCAATCGCATTGACCAGCTCGGCGTGAGCGAGCCGGTGATCCAGGAGCACGGCCTCGGGCAGTACCAGATTCTTGTGCAACTTCCGGGCGTGGACGATCCGGCGCGCGTGAAGGAAATCATGCAGTCCACCGCGATGCTTGAAATCAAGCAATCGCTGGGCGGGCCGTATTCGAGCGAGCAGTCGGCCTTACAGGAGCACGGTGGCGTGCTGCCTCCGGACGCTGTCCTGATGCAAGGTAGAAGCATTGGCTCACGCAACAGCGAGGGCGGGGAGCAGTGGTACCTGATCTCGCGCGCCTCGGCCGTGACCGGCCGCGATCTTCGTACCGCGGAACCGTCCAACGACGAAAATGGGCAGCCCGCGGTTCGCTTTATCCTTACCAGTGAGGGTGGGCGCAAATTCTACTCCTTCACCTCCGCTCATGTCGGCGACTATCTGGCGGTCGTTCTCGACAACAAGGTGCAGGAAGTGGCGGTGATCAAAGAAGCCATTCACGACACCGGCGTCATCAACGGGCGGTTCACGGCGCAAGAGACTCAGGACCTTTCGATGACTTTGCGTTCGGGTGCTCTGCCGGCCGGCATCAAGTACCTGGAGGAGCGCACGGTGGGGCCGTCGCTGGGCGCCGATTCGATTCGTTCCGGCGTTCGCGCGGCCATGGTCGGCATGCTTGCGGTGCTCATCTTCATGCTGATTTACTACCGCTGGGCGGGCGTGAATGCCGATATTGCGCTGATCCTGAATCTGGTGATCCTGCTCGGGTTCATGGGCTACTTCGGAGCGGTGCTGACCCTGCCGGGCATTGCCGGCGTCATCCTGACGGTGGGCATGGGAGTGGATTCAAACGTCCTGATTTTTGAGCGCATCCGGGAAGAGCTGAGGAACGGCAAGACGCCGCCCTCGGCGGTGGAGCAGGGATTCAGTCACGCCTGGATCACCATCGTCGATACCCACGTCACCACCATCGTCTCGGCCGCGATTCTGTTCATCTTCGGTACGGGGCCGGTAAAGGGTTTTGCTACGACGCTGGTATTCGGTCTGGCTGCAAACCTGTTTACGGCAGTGTTCGTATCGCGCGTGATTTTTGATTGGGTGCTGAGCCGGAAGCAGCGCGGCGAAGCGTTGAGTATTTAGAAGACGCTGTTCGTCGTTCGCTATTCGCTGTTCGCGAGAATCACTAGCATGGCGAAAAGCGAGTAGCGAAGGACGAATAGCGAACAGCAGATTTTTGAAGGGATCGCAAGCAGCGTGGAATTCTTTAGAGACACAAGCATCGATTTTCTCGGGAAAAAGTGGTATTTTCTCGTCTTCTCGCTGGTGTTCAGCGTGGCCGGACTGCTTTCCATGGCGTTCTGGCACGGCATCCCGCTGGGCGTCGACTTCCGCGGCGGCACGCTCGTCTACGTGAAGTACGCGCATACTCCCGATCCGTCCGCCATCCACTCGGAGATCGAGCGCGCCGGCTTGAAGAACGCCCGCGTTCAGAGGTACGGCCAGCCCGGCAATAACGAAGTGCTGATCGCCCTCGATATTCAGGAGACCAGCGAACAAGCTCTCGACAAGGGTAAAATCCAGATCCTTCAGGCGCTCGAAAGCAACGCCACCGCCGGGAAACAGGATCTCAACAACTCCAGTTCCTTGACCGTCGCGAATTATCTTCTGGAGAAGGATCCGCTCCGCCTCGGATCGGGCGCCGACGCCAACCCGCGCTACACTGCGATAGGTCAGGCGATTGTCGACTATCGCGACAAAACGAAAAGCGGTGTGCTCGGTTCCATCGATGAGCTGAAGGGAGTGGCCGATCCCGCCGTTGTCGCCTCGCTCCAGGACAACTTCTACGTCTCGGACTTTGGTATCCGCAACGTAGAGATTGTCGGCCCGCAAGTGGGACAGCAACTTCGCAAGCAAGCTATCCTGGCCACTCTATATTCGCTGGGCGGAATGCTGATCTACCTGGGGTTCCGCTTCGAATGGATCTACGGGGTCGCCGCCGTGTTGACGGTTTTCCACGACACTCTGATTACGGTCGGCGCCTTCTCGCTCTTGAACTGGGAAATTTCCCTGACCGTGATCGCCGCCATCCTGACCCTGATCGGATATTCCAATAACGACACCATCGTCGTGTTTGACCGCATCCGGGAGAACATCAAGCTGCTGCGACGGGAAAATCTGGCCGACATTGTCAACAAAAGCATTAACCAGACTTTGAGCAGAACGATCTTGACAGCGGGCTTGACTTTCCTTACCGTGCTTGCGCTGTTCCTTTTCGGCGGCGAGGTGCTGCATGGTTTCAGCTTCGCCCTGGTCATCGGAATCCTGATCGGGACGTATTCCTCGATCGCGATTGCCGCGCCGATTCTGGTTGCGTACCAGGATTGGCGGGGCGGGCGGGGCAAGAAGCCGATTGCGATGCCCCTGCGGTCGGGCAGCGGCCCGGCGCAGCCGAAGGAAAAAGTTAAGGTCTAAACCGGGCCATCTGGCGTAGAATCATTTGTCTGCCCTAGAGGCGGGAGTTCGCAGGGCAAGAGCTCGAAAGAGTGGGAGCAAAGAGGAAGCGGGCGGTGTCTAAATTCTCGTACGGCCCGGTGTGTGTAGGAGACTTCCATGTTTGAAGACAGCCTCATTGAGTCAGGGAACAGGTTCAAGACCAAGCGGCAGTTGAGCACCACGATCCTGTCCTTCGCGCTGCAGGTCGGGCTCATCGGGATCCTGATCCTGATCCCCCTGATTTATACCGACGCGTTGCCCAAGACGCAGCTGATGACTTTCCTGGTAGCGCCCCCGCCGCCGCCCCCGCCGCCGCCCCCGCCGGCAGCCGCGCCAGTTAAGGTGGTGAAGATGCAGAGCGAAGTCATCAACGGCCAGTTGCGTACCCCCACCAAGATTCCAGAAAAAATTCAGATGATCAAGGAAGAGGAAGCGCCCCCGGATCTGGGTGGCGGCGGCGTCCCGGGTGGTGTCCCGGGGGGCATTCCCGGGGGCTCGGCGGGTGGCGTGATCGGGGGCATCATCAGTTCGACCCCGGTTGCTGTCCCGAAAATCGCAACTCCGCAGCGCGTCCGCGTTTCGTCGGGCGTGTCGACCGGTCTTTTGATCAAGAAGGTTACGCCCAATTATCCGCCGCTGGCAAAACAGGCACGCATTCAGGGGCATGTTCTGCTGCAGGCGGAAATCAGCAAGGACGGCACGATTCAGAACCTGCAGTTGATTAGCGGGCACCCCATGCTGGCGCCGGCAGCGATCGAAGCGGTTAAGCAGTGGCGATATAAACCATATTTGCTCAATGGCGAACCGGTGGCGGTGGAGACCCAGGTGGATGTGGTCTTTAGCTTGTCCGGAGGGTAGACTCTCAGGGCCCGCTGAAGCCGGTTTAAGGTTTAGTTTGTGGCGGTTAGAAGCCCTCCCCGTCCCACCTTTTCGCGAGACGGGAAGCCGTGGTGCCGTTTTGGCACCCGCAGGCGATTCCGCCCACTTTGGTTTTCTTGCATCAAACGATTCTGACCATGCTGCGACACACTGGCTGGCACCAGGGGCCCGGGATCGCTGTATAGTGGATTGGCTTGCGGAGAAGGTTAGAAGCGAGTTCGAAACAGTTCTGAGGAGGAGAAGCAACCCATGGTAGTGAACCTGGCAGCAGTCGCGCTCTGTAATTTCCACATTTTCGCCGCTTGGCTCTTTGACGAGGGCTCGGTCGGTTGGGACCCGATTTCGCTCTGGAAACAGATGGGCATTCTGGCGAAAGTCGTGGTTATCATTCTGTTCATTATGTCGGGGTGGTCGATCGGCGTGATGATTGACCGCTGGATGGCTTTCAACGCCGCGCGCAATCAGTCCCGCTCGTTCGCTCCCGCGGTTGCCGGAGCGCTGCGCGAAGGCAAGATTGACGAAGCGATCAAAGTCGCTGAGCGCAATAAGAAGAGTCACCTGGCCAAGGTGGTCACCGCGGGCCTGATGGAATTCAAGGCCCACCAGGATAGCCCGGGCGAAATTCCTGGCGAGACAATTGAAGCTTCCAAGCGCGCATTGGAACGCACCGAAGCCATCGTCCACGCCGAACTCAAGCGTGGCTTGGGCGGTTTGGCGACCATCGGTTCGACGGCTCCCTTCGTGGGACTGTTCGGAACCGTGGTCGGCATTCTGAACGCCTTCAACGGTATCGCCAGGGAAAAGGCGACCGGCTTGGCAGCGGTCGCGGGCGGCATTTCCGAAGCGCTCGTAACCACCGCCGTTGGCCTGTTCGTGGCGATTCCGGCGGTCATGATGTTCAACTATCTGACCGGTCGCGTGGAAGCGTTCGACGTGGAGATGGATAACTCCTCGAGCGAACTGATCGATTACTTCCTGAAGCGCCGGAGCATGCGCCGGTCGTAGTTCCAAGGCCGCGAGCTGCACCCATGGGTCGCTGAAGCGATGGAGGGACGGGCGGGGACGCCCGGCTCTCCACCAGCAAGCCTGGGGCGACAGCAGTAGCAATCGCATGGTCGCGGTACCGGGCACGCGCAGGCAGGAGACAGAATTCCATGGCATTAGCAAAGCGAAACGAAGGGGCCAACGTCACCTCCGACATCAATGTGACGCCGATGGTGGACGTGATGCTGGTACTGCTGATCATCTTCATGGTGGTGACGCCCATGTTGCAACATGGCGTCCCCGTGGACATGGCCAAAGTCAATAATCCCACGGATATGCACGACGCCGACAAGGAAGACGCGCTCCAGATTGCCATCACTCGCGATGACAAGGTCTTCTTCGGGAACGATCTCATCAAGCCAGAGGACCTGACGCAGAAGATCAAGGATAAGTTGACGAACCGGACCGACAAGCGGGTCTTTCTCAAGGCCGATATGCGGGCGAAGTTCGGCTGGGTGGTCGAAGTCGTCGACAATGTACGCGCCGCCGGCGTGGACCAACTCGGTCTTTTGACGGATCAGAAAAAGTCCGGAGCCCTTTCCGCGCCGCCGGGCGCCACGGCGCCGACGGGCGGGCAATAGCACGCGATCGTAAATAGGAGATCGATTTATGAGTATGGCAGTGGGCCCCAAAGGGGGCCAGAACGCGAACATGAACGTCACGCCGCTGATTGACGTTTTGCTGGTGTTGCTGATCATTTTCATGGTGATCACGCCACTGACGCCGAAAGGTTTGGAGGCGTTGGTGCCCCAGCCTCCGCCGCCCAATCAGAAACAACAGGCCACGCCCGATCGCACCATCGTGGTGCAGTTGATTGACCACGGCGCCGGCAATCCTCCCGGTCTCAA
>JBEKWL010000037.1:0-23486 GCA_049513095.1 Terriglobales bacterium | reverse complement strand
TTCCGCTTCGCCAATTCTTTCCTGGAGCCCATCTGGAATCGCAACTACGTGGCCAGCGTCCAGATAACCCTATCCGAGGATTTCGGCGTCGGGAAGCGCGGCGCGTTTTACGAAACTGCCGGCTGTCTGCGCGACGTGATCGAGAACCACCTTTTCCAGATTGTCGCGCTACTGGCCATGGAGCCGCCGGCCGGCAGGGACTTTGGCGCCGTGCACAACGAAAAAGCCAAGGTCTTTCAAGCCATGCGCCCCCTGACGCCCGACGACTTGGCGCGCGGCCAGTACGCCGGCTACCGGAAGGAGCCAGATGTGGCGAAGAACTCCGACGTCGAGACTTTCTGCGCCCTGCGGCTTTTCATTGACTCCTGGAGATGGGAGGGCGTTCCGTGGTACCTGCGCTCCGGCAAATACCTGGCCGATACCGCAACCGAGGTCATGGTGGAGCTGAAGCCGCCGCCGCAGAGGCTTTTCGCCGACTCCGCGCCAACTCCAAAGACCGGCCGGCCCAACTACCTGCGCTTCCGGCTCTCTCCCAGTTCGGCCATCGCCCTCGCCGCTCGCGTGAAGCGCGCAGGGAAGGAGTTCGTCGGGGACCAGCGAGAGCTTTACCTGTTCGAAGAACAGCAGGGAGAGGAATCGCCCTACGAGCGGCTTTTGGGCGACGCGATGAGCGGCGATGGCGCGCTCTTCACGCGAGAGGACGCGGTTGAGGCCGCCTGGGCGGTGGTCGATCCAGTCCTTAAGACCCACTACCGGGCTCGCCCCTACAAGCGCGGCAGTTGGGGGCCAAAAGAGGCTGACGTACTCATCGCTTCAGACGGCCATTGGCACAACCCCAGCCCTAAGGAGGCATCGACAAACGATTGAGATCTTTCAAGGCCGCCGCGATGTCATCGCACATCAGGAAGAGGACGACGATATAAGCGCGCTGGAGTCTAAGGCTGCAGAGTTCGGGAGAGCGAGAAGAGTAGTCGCGAGGGTAGTGGGCTACTTTGATTTTTGGTCGAGCGGCAGGTCGCCTCATCCCAGCCCCAATCAACCCGGACGTCGCGTTGTCGAAGGAACATTCGCCGCCTTTTTTTGTTCTATACAGATCTATTCGTTGTCAAAGCGGCTTTTCTTTTGCCATTGGAAGTGAAAAAGAAAACGGCCGGGAAAAGCTCCCAGCCGTTTCCAACAAGAGGACCGTGCTGCAACAGCTCTATCAGCAACGAAGCTCTTTCAGCCGTGCCGTTACAGCCCTTCAAGCGGGAAGGCTAGAAGTCGTAGTCTTCCACGGTGCAGGGGCAGATACCGTAGCCGCTGCCAATGGTTAGCCCATAGGAACACAGGGTCGCCAGGTTAGCTTCTTCGAGCGCTGTGAGGTTGGAGTCGGACAACGCGGTTTCGGTAACGAACCACGGCCCCTTCTCCACGGCGTTCACAGCGTTCCCTGGACCGGGAGCAGGAAACGTGGTCGTCGTCGCCTGGATGTGCGTCATCCATCCATGCAGTCCGGGATCCGCGATGGGGGCGGTCGGGTCATTGGTCCTAGACGAAACGACTTTGATAACGCCACGGGCGATCTGTCCTCTGCCGGTGAATTCGTTGGCCGTGAGCTCTTTATTCACGGATTCCGAAAGCAGACCGTCGGAGGTGATTTGGCAGGCGCAGCACGACCTCAACTCCTGGCTGTCATCGAACACGTAGATCGCCGCCCACAGGGTTCCGTTTTCGATTCCCTCGGAATCTGTGGTTGCATTGTCGCCATCGTTGACGATGCGCAGCGTTCCATCCGGAGCCCCGGTGGTATTTGCATTGGAATAATAGGTGACGAAATAGTCGCTGTTGTCACCCACGTTTTGAGCGAGGGCATTGCCCCCCAGCATCAGGGCGATTGCCAGAATCGGAAGAAACAACAATCCGAGCTTTTTCATTTTTTGGATCCTCCAGTTTTTTGTGAGGCGCACGGCGCTAGAGGAGGAAGGTGAGCTATCGGCGCTTAAGGAAAGATTGACCTTATGGTGAGTTCTTTACAAGCCCCCAGGTGGCTTAGCCAAAACCACTAAGTTCTGGAAACTACTACATTTGGATAGTTCCCCCGAACCCCGTCATTCGTTGACGGGAGAAGGGAAAGGAGAGAGCTCAGAGCGCCCCCCTTTGAATGGCAAGAGAACATGCGCGTGGATTGACGTTGAGCTGTGTCGCATTGCTCCACGTTGTGGATGAGCTTGGCGGCCCCGCCCATGCGGGCAAAGGCCCTCAGCACTCCCCCGCTGGCGTCAGGAGCGCGGCTAGACGCATCACGCTATTATTATGGTAGAGCCGGAAAGCAATTTCAGTGACCAAAGCAAGGAAAAAGGCACTTGCAGAGAAACCTGAGGGGAAACCAAAAAGGCTCAGGTCCCTGCTGCAGGGATTCACTTGGTTTGTTGCGGGGACTCTGTTCGGACTATATGTCGTCCAATGGTTTGTGGCTCTGCTGCCGGGGCCACACGTTGGGGCCACAGTTAGCGGACTTCATGCTACTTCTGGAAACGCCGCTGGTTGTACCTTTTACATGTTTACGATCAGCAGCGATGAACCGACAGAATATATATATGCCAAGTTTCAGTTTCCCACCAGCATTAACAACTTTAAAGTTGGCTTTCCTCAAGAGGCTGAAACGATGGACGCGAATCGGGTGTCCATGCAACTCTGGGAAGGAGGTAAGGATGCGAAAGGCGAATGTACCGTTGTTCAAGCTGCGATAAACAACGAGACTGATGTCCAAGCGTCTGCGGCGGGGAACATGATTGCCGTCCACTCTTCTAAGCTTCCTCCGAAAACGATAATTATGGGAATGGTTGCCACTAGCGAGCATTCTGCCGTCACGCCTGCTCCGAAGCTTTACACGGAGGGCGCTTACGAATATCTCAAATTAGGCCAACCGGTTCGGAAAGTGCTAGCGATTTTGGATGGCGGCATTACGGACGCAAAATAGAAAACAGCACCCCAGAAAACTTGCGTTCAGAATTGTTTCAATACGCGCCAACAGTGCCGCACTTGGCCCCGTAGACCCTTGGCCCCCGATAGACTAATTTCATGATCAGCGAGAAGGTTCAGAAGCGAATTGATACCGCTAGGAAGTTCGGCGAACAACTAGAGTTGATTGTCGTCAGCAAGCAGCAATTCCCAACCAGTGATCGTAACAACCTGCTCATCGCATACTGGGCGTTGCTGTTCGATTACGACAAAGGGATACTCAGCCTCTTACAGGCGGAAATCTTCGGCTCGGCATTCGCGCTAGTCCGTCCCGTTATGGAGGCTGTAGTTCGCGCCCATATCGTCATCTGCGGCTCTAACGAAGAACTTACGGCGCTTCAGAATGACGATTACAGAGTCAACTTCAAAGAGATCGGAACGAGAATTGATGCCGCTTTCGGGCTAGAAGGTCTGATGGAGAAATTTCTGAATGAGAAAACGCGCAGCGCACTTCACAGCTACACTCATTCGGGAGTTCATCAACTCGGAAGACGCTTCGACGGAAGCGATATCAAGCAGACTTATAATGATGGTGAGATCATTGAAGTGGTCAATGTCACATCCAGCGCCATGTTCATGATCTCGAATCTCGTAACCAAACACTTCGGCTTCGAGGATGATTGGAAGAAGGTCGGACTCCTATTTGGAGAGTGGGGCGCGCACTAACCAACTCGATGTAGTCCCTAAAGGCAAGGTGGGAAAGCTACGTGTCGCCGTCCCGCCGCACCAGCGCCCATCCCGTCTGCCCCCCCGCGCCCTTGAATCCAGCCCGCCCGTCCACACTCAGAGCGCACGAGAGTAGAAGAAACACAGGCCAAATGAGGCTTTCAGTTTTCTTTCGGGGGGGGCGCTCTGAGCTCTCTCCTTTCCCTTCTCCCCGTCATTCGTTGACTAGCGGATGCCGCGTCCGTAAGATGAAGCGACCCGAAAGGCAGGCAGCTCCCGAATGATCGGGCAAACCATCTCGCAGTACCCAGGAGCAGTCCTTCATAGCAGTTGATAGCTCGGAAACGAGTCCGGAAAGGAGTTTGGCATATGCTGGAGGTTCAGACCAAGCAGGTGCAGCCTGACATTGTTGTCCTGGAAATTGCAGGAAGAATCACGCTGGGCAGGGATTGCAAGCAACTGGAATGGGCCGTCGAAAGCGTGGTGGGTGAGGGACGGAAAAAAGTTATCTTTGACCTGACCGGCGTGACCTACATTGACAGCACTGGGATTGGGATCATCGTGATGTCTTCCGGCAAGCTGAAGAAGGCGGGAGGAGAACTGCGAATAGCGGGCGCCACCGCCCATGTGGAAGAAGTATTAAAGATGACGAACATAGATCAGATTGTCGTGCTACACCCCACGGCCGCGGCCGCGGCGGCAGGCTTCTGAGGCCAATACGGATTCCGCGATGCATTCGTGCCGGCTTGCCTCCTGACGGGCTGTGCCTGAGTTCGATGCTGGGGCCTGCGGTTCTGGATCGCTGGCAAGCGGCTGGAGAGCGAGGCGTGTCCGGAATCTTTTCTTCACTGCCCAATATCGAAACAAGAGGGGCAACTGAACCATGGATGACAAGCATTACCGGGCCCGTATTACCAAGCGCGCCGATTTCGCGCCCGACCTCTGGATGATCCGCATTGATCCAGGGGCCGAATTCCGGTTCACGCCGGGGCAGTACGCCACCCTCGGGGTCGAGCGTGACACGCGCCGCGTGGAGCGGGCATACTCGATCGCCTCTTCGCCCAACGAGAGGGAACTCGAATTCTTTTTCGAATTGGTACCGCAAGGCCTGACCACCCCGCCCCTGTACGATCTTCAGCCCGGGGACGAGGTGCTCATGCGCAAGGTGGCCAAGGGGCGTTTTACCCTGGACACTTCCCATCCGGCGCGCAAAAACCACCTCTTGCTGAGCACCGTGACCGGTGTGGCGCCGTTCGTCAGCTACGTGCGGACGCTGTTCACGGACTGGAAGAAAGGCAACTTCGCCGGCGATCACAGCCTGTTTCTGCTGCACGGCGCCAGCCGCTCACGGGAGTTCGGTTACCGCGAGGAGTTGGAGAAGTTTGCCGAGCAGGCGCTGTGGTTCACCTACGTGCCCACCATCAGCCGTCCCTGGGAGGACGAGAGTTGGAAGGGCGAAGTCGGCCGCGTGGATGAGTTGATACGGAAGTGGGCCGACCGCTGGGGATGCACGGCGGCCAACAGCATTGCGTATCTGTGCGGGCATCCGGAGATGATCGAGCACGGGAAGGGCATCTTGAAACGGGTCGGATTTCAGAAAGAGAACTTCAAAGAAGAGGTCTACTGGATACCGCCGGCGAAAGCGGCTGGGTAGGGCTTGGTTCGTATTGGGACTCGATCACGGTCTCGATGTGTTGTTCCCGGATCACTATCAATTGCGGTCGGAGTCAGGTGCGTCAGCGTCCTGCCTGAACTGATGGCGTTTGCGATAAACAACAAAAATCATGCCCACCGACATAAGGGTTGGAGGGACGATAAGAATCAGAATTCCACTGCGCAAGGCCTGAATCATTCGAGCACCGGCGGCGGCCGCCTGCGTATAGCAGAGCGCGCAACTCTGGGAGAAGGCGGGGAGCGGGGCGGCGAGCATGACCAGCGCAAGCAGCGCAATACCAGCAAGCAGGAACGGTCTCTCGACCCGCATCTTTGCTCTTAACTTTCCTCGTGACTCTCGTCGCAACTTTCCTCGTAACTCTTTTCTTAACATTTCTTCTCCACGCGCCGTTCCCTTACATAAGTCATCTTGAAAATGGCGCGCCGACCAGCATCCGGAAGGCGTCGGTCCACCCATATTGCATCCCCAGCAAAACAGAAATCGTAAAGATGAGGACAAACCACAGAAAAGCCCGCTTTTCCGACCAAAGATGCATGAAGAACAATACTGCCAGCGCTGCCTCGACACATGCGACCGTCAGCATGCGCCAGAACATTTGCGATGCGTCGATATTCTGATAGGCAATTACGAATTGCAAGCCGGCCAAAGCCAATAGGCAAACATAGACGGCCAGGTCTTTGCCGATTCCGTTACTCTTGTGCTGTTCCGCTGTGGTCATAGCATTCTGCTCCCAAGCTTCTTGATCTAGTGGGCGAGATTCAAAAGGTAGACCAACGGTACGACGAACATCCAAACCAGATCCACGAAGTGCCAGTAAAGGCCCAAAATCTCGATGTCATCGGCATTGTAGCGGCCGCCCTTGTAGCGCAGACCCACAGCGATTAGAGCGATTACGCCGCAGGTGACGTGCGTAAGATGCAAGCCCGTGATGCTGAAAAATGACGCCCCGAACAAACCGGTTCCCCACGGATTCTTAAAGAGCGTCATGCCTTGGCCAATCAGCTCCAGCCATTCACGAATGTGAAGCAGGGCGAAAACAATACCCAGAGCCGCGGTAATCATGGTCCAACGGAAGGCTCCGGCTTTGTCGCCGGCCCGCGCGGAGCGCAGTCCGATCAGCATGGTCAAGCTGCTGGTCAGAAGAACGAAGGTCATCAGCGCGACGTTGGTGATGCCGGGGAACGGTCTGGGCCAGTTGGGAGTCCCATTGCGCAGAAATCCATAGGCAACCAGGCACGCGGCAAAAGTCATGGTGTCGGCGATAATGAACAGCCACATCGCCAGCTTTTTTGTAGGAATCGAAAACGCTGGTCCTACAGTAAGACCTGTCGTGTGTCCTTCCATGGTCAAATCCGCTGGGCTCACGGCGCCTCCTAACTGTCGAGTCGGTTAAAGTTTCATCCAAAGCAGCAAAAGCAGGTACAGCCAAAGAATGCCCATGAAATGCCAGTAGCGCGCGGTGGCGACTAGCGTGCTCCGTCGCAGGGCCGACTTACTCAGCTTGCGAATGACGTAGATCAGCCCGACGAGTCCCCCCAGTACGTGCAGGGCATGGGTAACGGTCAGCACATAGAAAAAAGAACTGCTCGGATTCGTGGCCAGATAGAGCCCCTCGGCCCGTAACTGCGCCCACGCGGCGTACTGACCAACCACAAAAAGCAGGCCGAGAAATAAGGTTATGTGTAGCCAGCGTGCCGGGTTCTCAACCTGACTTTTCAGGCCGCCCATGAAAGTAGCGACGCGGCGACGCGAGACTTCCAGGGCAACGCTGCTGGCGAGGAGCAGAAGCGTGTTGAAGTAGAGGATCGAGGGCAGCTTGAAGGTCTGCCAGTCGAGCGATGAACCTTTACGAACGATCAGCGCGCTGGTGAACGCGGCAAACATCATCGTAATGGCGAAAAGCACCACCCAGATGCCAGTCGACGACGGTGGTGGCGAGTAGTCCAGCGCCACACGCAGGTCGCCATCCGCCGGAACCAAGTTTCTCCAACCGCCGTTTCCCGAGTGTCCTTGATCGGGCAAACGGTGCGGGTCGATTTGCAGCGGTTCATGTATTGTAGTTGCCATAACCAACGAAACTCCCCTCAGATGCCGGTGTTCTTTAAGAGTTATCTTTGCGAGTTACTTCTCATCGTTCTCCGTCTTGACTTGCTCCGGCGAAGCCTGCATCACATAGTCACCCACCGAACTCTGCACGCCGTATTGATAGGGATCGTGGTAAACCACCGGAAGTTTGCCGGCAAAATTGTCGAAAGGCGGAGGCGTGGGCGTGCTCCACTCCAGCGAAGTGGCCTGCCACGGGTTATCCGGTGCGGGCGCGCCCCAGAAACGGCTGTGAATCAGGTTGTAGAGAAAAATCAACTGGGCAGCACCCGTGATGAGGGCCGCGACAGTGATGAAGCGGTGCACCGGGATCAGGGGCTGGAGGAAGTCGTCCACGAAGGTCGAGTAGCGGCGCACATTTCCGGCCATGCCCAGGTAATGGAATGGCATGAAGATGCAATAGGCGCCCACGAAGCTGAGCCAGAAATGAATTTTTCCCAAGGTCTCGTTCATCATTCGTCCGGTCATCTTGGGGAACCAGAAGTAAGTTGCAGCGAAGATGCCAAACATGGCAGCGACGCCCATCACCATGTGAAAATGGCCTACGACAAAGTAGGTTGCATGGAGCATGATATCGATCGATGGCTGAGCCAGGAAAAAGCCGCTCACGCCTCCGGCGACGAACATCGAAATAAAGCCCAAGGAAAACAGGGATGCCGAATTGATACGCAGCCTGGAACCATACAGGCTGAAGACCTGGATCAGCACGATGACGGTGGAGGGGATGGTGATGACCAGCGTGGGGAAAGAGAACGCCAGCGACGAATAGGGATTCATCCCGCTGACAAACATGTGGTGCCCATAGACCATGTAGCTAAGGACGGCAAGTGCGCCCATGGAATAGATCAGTGTTCGATGGCTCAGCATCGGCTTGCGCATATTGGTAATCAGGATGTGGGAGACGATGCCGATGCCGGGCACGATTGCGATGTAGACTTCGGGATGTCCGAAGAACCAGAACAGGTGCTGCCAGAGCAGAGTCGATCCGCCCGAGTGCGGCTGCACCTGGTCATTGATGACCAGATTCGATGCGACAAAGAAGCTGGTCCCGGCCACGTGATCCAGAATGACGAGGATACATGCCGGCATTAACACGGCAAATGCTGTCAGCCCCATGCATGAGGTAATGAACCATGCCCACGCGGTGAGCGGGAGGCGCAGGAGGCTCATACCTTTGACCCGGAGATCAAGTGTGGTGGTGATGAAGTTTAGTGAGCCCAGCAACTGGCCAACACAAAACAGCGCAATGGAAGCTGCCCAAAGCACCACCCCCAGGCCTTGGCCTGGACCCGCAACCGAACCCACCGCATTGAGCGGCGCGTATTGGGTCCAGCCCCCGAGAGTTGGTCCATCGCCCAGGACGAATGACGACATGAGGACGAGGAAGGCCACGAAGGTGACCCAGAACGACATCATGTTGAAGTGCGGAAAGGGCATGTCCTCGGCGCCGACCTGGATGGGCAGGAAGAAGTTACCGAAGGCCGCGAAAGGAGCGGTCGTGAGCACGAAAAAGACCATGATGGTGCCATGCATGGTCATCAATTGCAGGTAATACTCTGGTGTTATCAGGCCGCCCGGAGCGCCGTTTTTCGAAAGCAATTGCAGGCCGGGGATCGCGGCGTTGGTCCAGCCCAAGTGAATGCGCATGAACCAGGAAAGCACCATTCCGGCAAGAGCGGCGACCAGGGCCAGCGCATAATACTGCTTGCCGATCACCTTATGGTCCAGACTGAAGACGTGCTTCCGAATGAAACTTGTCGGAGGAACGTGGTGCGCCGCGTGCGCTGCTACGTCGTGCATATCCTCACCTCAAAGAGTTGTCTTGATCCACTCACGCGTGAACACGGAAGGAAAAAGATTACTGCATTGCCGCTTCTTTCTTGATCCAGTCATCGAAGTCCTGCTGCGACATGACTTCCAGGTATGCCTTCATGTTGTAATGTCCCAGGCCACAAAGCTGGGTGCAGACAATTTCGTACTTGCCGACCTTAGTTGCGGTGAAATGTAGAGAGACATCCAGTCCGGGAACAAAATCCTGTTGCACCCGCAACTCCCGCACATAAAAGGAATGTCCAACATCCTTCGCATGCATGAGCAGATGGATTTCCTTGTTCACCGGGATCGCCATTTCTGCGGTCACGATGTCGTCCCGGGAATCCGTATCATGCTCGGGGTCGAGACCAAAGAAATTCTGCGATCCCTCATTAATGAGCTCGGGATGAATGGAGCCGAACTTCCCATCCGGACCGGGATAGCGGAAATAGAAAGCGAACTGTCCGGCTTGAACCTGGATGGGCATGGCGTCGGCTGAGGGCGCGGTGAGATATACGTTAGCCCATGCCTTCACTCCGAAGATTCCGAGGGCCATGACTTCCAAGCCTACGACCAGCAAGGCAGCAATCACCAAACCCTTGGCGCCGCCGGGAAATTTCTTGATCTTTGTGTTGGGGCCAGGGTTGGAGAACTTCCAGATGAAAATCGCCAAAACGAACTGTGCGGCGAGGAAGGAGATTCCAGCCTCCGCCATGGTTTCTGACATCTGCTCATCGATCAGAGCTCCATGAGTCGAGATGTCCTCTGGCGCCACCCAGGTGTGCCGCAGGATGGGAATCGCGGAAAGGATCGCGATTACGATGATGGTGACCGCAAAAAACTTCGCCATGATGCCCTCGCCTTGGCCGGTTTCAGCTCGTCTTCATGAGTCTGTTTCAGGAGTGACTGCGCGCCCTCCGCGCGGAGGACCTAACGATAAACTCCTCGCGAAACCGATGCGCTATGCCGCCTCTTGGGACGATCCGCCAAAGGACTTGATCGCGCTTGTCTCGTCCTTTTGAATATCGAAAACGGCGGACAGCCGGGTCAGTTCGAGCAACTCATGTACTCGCTTGTTCAGATTGGTGAGTTTCAATTGCCCACCCAGATTCCGAATCGTGGTGTGGGCCTTGACTAATTCCCCGACGCCGGAACTGTCTATGTACTGGACTTCGCCCAGGTTGAGCACGATCGCCTTGGCGCCTTTTCCCACCAGATCTCGAACTATCTCGCGGAGAATGACATTTCCCTCGCCCAGCGTAATTCTTCCGCTGACGTCAACGACGGCGACTCCACCCACCTGCCGGGTGACGGCTTGCATCTTGACAGGGGTCCGTTCCTGCATTCCGATTCCCAACCGGTCAAGAACCGCGCACGCGGAACTCGCAAGTTCCTTTGACTCTGTTCGAACCACAATCAGCGAACGCCCTTCTTTGAGTACTTCCCGGAAGAAGGCCACGTCCTCAGAGGACTTTTCAGCCGCGGTCGGTCGCGGCGCGTCCGACTCGTGTGTTGCCGCCGATCCGACGGCGGAGCCCGCACCGGCGCCCGCACCGGCGCCCGTGAGCAGCGCGGCGGCGCCGATCCCTAGCGCGAATACTGTCCCGATCCCGGGAAGAAGCAGCGTTGCAGCGACCACCCCGGTTGTCACACCGGCGGCTCCTCCGACGAAGCCTCCCACAAATGCGCCGAGCTCCTTCGCGATGGTTTTGGCTTCGTTTTCCGAGCGAGTTAAGAAAACGACGGATTCTTCCGGCACACCCCGTTCCCGCAGCTCCTTGACCGCCTGCTCCGCGTGATCACGCGAAGAAAATACTCCGATTGCAGTTTCCATATGCTCTCCTTGTTTCCAGCCCGGATTTGGTGCTCAAGGCCGTCTACCGCCAACCCGCTGCATGCTAAGCTGGGCGCGCCGTCTGCGTCGGCCAGTCTTTTCTGGCGCAGAACTCTGTGCCGAGGGTGACGATTTGTCAAGTCAATATCCACGACACCGGCGGAGCCTTCCTGCGCCCATCGCCGTCGTTTCCCTTTAGATACGCACTCGGCGGAGAACTCCATTCCGCCGCCGTTCCGTCAGTATGCCGTCGCCTTGAAAGTGAAGTTGACGTCCTTGGTTTCGTTGCCGGTGATAGTGACGTCGGCCGTCTGGGTGCCGTATTTTTCATGCCAGGCGGTGATGGTGTACTTGCCGGGAGGCAGGTTCGGCAGCTTGAAGTCCCCTCCATCCTTGCTTAAGTCGTAGTGCGAGGTCTTGAGCACCACGAACCAGCCGTGCATCCACGGATGGATGTTGCACTTCACCTCAATGAATTCGGGTTTGTCGTATTTCTCCTTGATGGGCGGCGTACCGGGGGGCTGGGATTTGTTCCACTCCGTGTTCACTTTGGGCAGCGGGTGAATGTTGTGCGAAGTTTGGTCGTCGTTGAGGATATCGAATTCCTGGTTGACGTGCATGGGCAAAACGTGCGGAATATACTGGCACCCTTTCTGAGTGTAGGTGATGGCCTGCGTCGGAACTTGACCCTCGTCGGTAGCTCCGGAGGAAACGTACACCACCACGTTATCCAACGCGTTGTTGGCCCCGGTCACAACCGTTTCGGTCGAAATGGGTGTGGCGTGCTGCTTGGCACAGCTGGGTTCCTTGGACATATCGATGGGTTTTTGGTGGGCGGGCGTGCCCGTGTAGGTCACCTTGCCGCTAACGGTTCCAGCGAACATCAGGGACGGACACATCATTGACGAGCAAACGAGCAGCGTCAAAAAAGCTAGCAGCATTTGGTTGGTGCGCATTCGAGTGCTCCTTCCAGGGTCTTGGCATTCACTTACTGGCCGCCACCGGGTGTTTTGTTATCGGGTGGGGCGGCTGCTGGCGCTGGGGTCCTATCCACGTACGGAGGAATCACTCCGTGCGCAGCCATTAGAACTTCGTTCTCCTTGCCGTGACGGTTGACCTGCAATGTACGCAGGAAGTGGACGAGATCCCAGGCTTCGTTCGGCTGAATCACGTCCGCGAAGGAAGGCATGGGCGTGCCGTCCACACCGGTCATGAAGATCTTGTAGATATCCTCGTTGGTGCTGCCGCACTTGAACCGCGCATCCTTCCCGCCCGAAGCGAAGTTGTAGGGACGGATCGGATTGTCTTTGCTGTCGGTGAGGGTCGAGGCGGACGGACCGTCGCCCTCTCCGTGAGTGCCGTGACACTTCCAGCACTCCAATTTCGCGAAGAGCGCCTGGCCGTGGGAAATGCTCTCGATGGTGACCGGGGGCTCGGCGGGAATTTTGATCGGCTCGCCGGCTTTCTCGTGCTCCCAACGAGGCGAGAAGATCTTGATGTAAGCCACCAGGTTGGCGCGCTGCTGTTTCGTGAAGACATTCCAGATCGGCATGTTCGAATTGGCAAACCCGCGTCCGATGGAGTTGAAGAGATCTTGATCGGTGGGCAGCGTGCCGGTCAGAGTGGAGCGGCACTTGAAAGTGGCGGTCGTGAAGTCGCGTGGCTTCGGATCCAGCCAAACGGCGTTCTCGCCGTTGGCATCGCCGTACTCGCCGTGACAGCCCGCACAATAGCGGCGGTAGTCGGACTTCGCGTCCGCGGCGTGCCCGGTGATATTCCCGATGTGGCTTTCCATGGGCTTGACTACGACATGTGGCTTCGGACCCACGAGAGGTTCATCCTGAGCGGAGACCGTAGCGGTGAACCCGGCGACGAAGGTCAGTCCTAGAATCGCAGTGCAAGGGATCGCGGTGAAAAGAATCGCGCCGATAAAACGCATTGGCTTCAAGCTGTTCATGGTCAGCACCCTTAAACCGAAGTCAGCGCCGGCGAATCGAGATCGCCGGCGGGTCATCCTGATGGTTAGAAGTCGAAGTCAATTCCAAACAACAGCTCACTGCTGGTCAAGTTAGTTGCAGTAACAGGCGAGGTTCCGTCCTGGTGGAACCAGTTGTATTCGCCATGGTAGGCAAAGCCGGCCCGGCTAGTCATAAACGGGTTGTAGCGGTAGCCGAAAGTGTAAGTCGTGATGTTGCCGAGGTTTGAAGCAGTCCCGGGAGTCGACTGCTGCGACATTCTGATCGTTTCATAGCGCGCGAGCAAAATCATTTGCGGACTGACTACATAGTGAGGTTCGAGGAGAACGCCATTCCAAGTCGGGCTGCGCGATCCAGCGGGCAACGTCGTTCCTGCCACGTTGTTGCAGGGCCCGGTTGGGTTGGCGTTGGGGCAAAGGGCGGTCGTGTAATCGACAAAGTCGCCGTAGCCCTGGCCAAACCACGCGCTGTCCTCGCCGTGCTGGGTGACAACCGTGAGGTCAACACGGTGGCCGAAGTAGAACTGTCCGACGAAGCCCTCGCGGCTGTAACCCTTGTTTTGCGTTCCTGAACCGCCAATCGGCGCCCCCATGTTGGTGAGCCAACTGGTCGGCGCTACGCCCGCCATAACGTAGAAGCCGAGGCGATCAACCCCGAGCTTGCCAGCATCGAACGCCTGACTGCCGGTAATGAATGTGGAATAAGATTCGGAACCATAGGGCAAGCCTACCTGGCCATCGTTCGAGCTAAGAAGCGAGATAGAATAGCGCGTGCGATCGCTGTACGAGTGCCCCATGACCTCGAGGCCGAGCTGGTTGTCTCCCATTTGCCCAAAGATGTTGTGGTCGTTGAGCGGGATGAAGTGATAGAGCTGATAAATGCCCCCGTTTGCGGTAAGCGTCAGGATGCGCTTTTCAGAAAGCAAGTTGTCGAGCTCGAACTTGCCCAGCTTCACGTTGAACCACGGACTGCCGGAGATGTTGTCGAGCCGGGCCATGACGGTTTCAAAGTGGAAGGAGGCGGTGGCATCGGAGGAAGGGAGCACATAGAAGGAAAAGTTTTTCTCCAGCGTGCCGCCGGTGTGGAAGTCAAGACCGCTGAGGTCAAAGCCGGAGGAGGTAATTTTCGCTTCGTTGCCGCCCGGACCGGCGCTGCCGTCGACCTGGACTTTGTTGGTGCTGACGCGATGCCAGATGGGAGTGATGCGAAACGTGACTGGCCAGTATCCGGGATTCTGCCAGATCGGAGCGTCGCGATCGTTCATGAGCTGGTAGCCGTTGTCTTTGAACTTTTGGCCGAAGTAATTCAACATGGGCCAACTTTCATGACAGGCGGAGCAACGCAGGCCATACTTCCTGGCGAAGGCCGGCAACGCGCTCGCCGACTGGCTAGCGCCCAGGATCACACAAGTCAACGCCAAAGCAGCGGCGAGGACGGAGGTTATCCGCTGCGGCTTCTGACAGAGATGAGACTGCGCCCACATACGCATGCTGCACTCCTCAGACTAAGGTCACAAGTTTTTGCAAAAACGGAATTCCCCACTACACCCAAACGAGAGAGCGTTGGAAGCGGCTAAGCGTAAAGACGACGGCTTAGTAGCTCGTGGGCCCCACCCCAAAAGTTTACGGTTGGGTGGTCCAGTGATCCGACCAGCCCACCGGCGGGGATAGTACTACCGTCAGAAATGAAGTGCAAGGGATTTGTAAATGTTTTTTTACAATCTTTTGACATGCCGCCCGAGCGTGATCAGAGAAACGGCAAGTAGGGTGCTCGCTGTGCCAGTTGACAGCGATGAACCCAGCGTAAGAGACTCTTGCATCAGGAGCACCGGAGCTGGTCGTGATGTGGGACAAGAGTTTTGGCCGTGAGGGGCAGGTTCGTTGGGTTGGGTTTCACGGGGCTATGTTTCATCGAGCTTCGCTTTATCTGCGGGTGACCGCTGCATTTCTTCTGCTCACTGCGGCGGCGGTCCCCTTGCACGGCCGCGAAAAAAATGTTCTCCAGTATGGTGCGGGCCTGATCGTCAACGTTCCGTTGCCAGAGCCCGAAGTCGCGCAGGTTGTGGAGGACGTAGCGCAGAACACGATTATCCGGGGAACCAAGGAATACAACAAAGACGAGTACGTCGCGGGAGCGGTCGCGGCCACGTCTACGCCGGTGTTTGCGGCATGGACGGAGGGCGGCAGGGTCTTCTACAAGGTTCGGACGCAGGCGCTGGATCCGCGAAATTTCAAAGACAGCGGCGATGTTGGAACGCTGGCCGTGCGCTACGTGGTGCAACCGCAGGGCGACAAAAATACCGTCCTGCGCATTGACGCTCTGTTTGTGGAGGATTTTCGGCACACCATCCACCTGTCGAACGGCTCGGTGGAAAGCGCCGAGTACAAGGACATTCAGGACCACCTGCAAGCGGTTGAGCTGGTGAAAAAGGAAACCGCCGAGGCCTTACAAGCGAAACAGGAACGCTTAGCGAAGCAAAACTTCGGCTTGGGCAGTGACACAGTCGTGGTGGGCGCTCCGCCGTCGACGGCGAAGTCCAGCGAGAGTACGGCGGGCGAGAGTACGAGCGGTGAGAGCACGAATGGCCAGGCGGCTGCTGCGCTACAACCATCCCCTGCGTCACCGATATCCGCGATGCCGCAACCGACGACGGAATCCGATGAATCGCTGGAACAACACATTGCCGAGCTGCGGCAGCAGGTGGAGCGACTGGTCAAGCAGCCCGGAGCTCCGCTCAAGTCCGCTCCGTTCCACACCGCGAGCACGCTGAAATCTCTGGAGCCTGGCGTCGAAGTTCTGATTCTGGTTTCAACCCCTTACTGGTACGGGGTCGAGACGCACGACGGGCAGCACGGATGGATTCGAAGGGACCAGTTGGAGCAGGTGCCATGACGCGGCGGAGTTTGCCAATCGCTCACCGATTGATTCGCGCTACGCTGCGGGCTGCGTTTCTGCTGGTCGTGCTGGTGATGGCCGCGTCGCAGAGCGGTACTGCGCAAGCGGAGCCGTACGAGCGCACCTACTTTCAGTCGAAGGGCGCGGTGGAAAGAGCTTTGAAGGAGTTGCAGCCGTCGATGGGTGGACGGTTGCCGGTACTGGAAGGATTCGCTTTGCCTAGCGATCATCCCTTGAACCGCTACCAGCGGGCGTATTACCAAGCTGCCGTGCAGGTGAGCTCAACTGCGTCGGGCGGATCGGTGGTGCGGCTGAGCACGAAGGTGACGGCATGGTACGCGGATTCGACTCCATCTCGTTCGGGATACCAACTGCTGACTTCGAATGGCCGGATCGAAACCGACCTCCTTGACCAGCTATCCGATCTGCTGACGGGCAGCGCTGGTGCGACGAATTCGGGCGGGAGTTCGAGCGGGAACTCGAGGGAAGGCTCTCCGGTGACCGCTCCACCGGCAGCGTCCGCTAAGCGGCCAGCAACCCCGGAAAAAGGAGTTGCGGACCCGGGCACTGCGGAACCCGCGATCTCGGCGCCGATGCCCCAGTTGCCGGAAACCGGGCGCCCGTTCTCGTCTTCATTGCAACAGGGCCTGCCAAGTCAGCAACTGGCAGAGAAGAAAAATTCGCAGAACAAAACTGCCGATCAAGCAGCAGCCAGGTTGCGGGAGGAGGCGGCGAGTTTGGAGGAAGTGCTCAAGAACCAGGCGCATCCGAAGAATCTGGTTGCGATAAAGAAAACCGGGACGCCGGTCGTTACGTCTCCCAGTTTGGATGCCAAGACTTTGTTTTTGGCGACCGCGCACGATGAATTTGAGATGTTGGATTTCAATGAGGACTGGGTTCACGTGCGGATTTCGGGCTTGTCGCGGGGGTGGATTTGGCGCACCAGCCTGGAGATGCCGGAGGGTATTTCGGACGTTCCGTTGGCGCGCACGAAGGCCGCACCGGTTGCGGTCGATCTCTTTCTGGTGTCGCGCGAGGAAACTGCGCCCTTCCCGGGAGATTGGGATCCGCTTCGGGGCAAGAACGTGAAAATCATCTCGGTGCAAAAGATCCGGGAGGACGAAGAAAACAGCGGTGCGCGAGCAAAACTGGAGTTCACCAAGTCTTTGCTCGACAAGAACTATGCGGAGCTGGCGGCAAAATCACAGGAGGTCGCCGGAGTGGTGCTGATTTTCGATTCGGTCGATGGGGGCATGATCGCAATGACTCTGCCCACGGTTCAGCAATGGAAGGCGGGCAGGTTGACCGACGCGGCCCTGTGGCATCGGTGCTATTTTGATCCGCCCGAGACCTTCAGTGTTTCCAGTTCTGCGGGTCCCAGTCCTGCGAGCAACCGCTGACTGTTGTCGCTGTTGCCAAGGATTGCGTTTGATGCGAGCATCGTGAGAGCAAAACGCGGTGGCGCTTTAGGTTTTTGGCTTGACATTGAAGCGGTGGCGCGGTATCAATGCTGTCTTCTGACCTTCGCTGTTCCAATGTTTCGTGGGGAATTCATTGGGGACGCCGGTTTGAGCTAAACCGCCGGATGCGGCAGGGAAAACGGGCGCGTGTGGGGTTCATGGTGCAAAAATTAGTCTCTCGGTTGCGCGATTACGCCGAACTTACCAAGGCGCGCATTACGACTCTGATCGTCCTTACGACGTGGTCCGGCTACTTCTTTGGCGCGCACCGCTTGGGGGTTTCGTCGTGGTCGCTGGGCTTATTCCACGCCCTGTTGGGTGTGGCGCTGGTTTCGAGCGGAACGGCGGCGCTGAATGAAGTGCTGGAAGCGAGCGTGGATGCGCGGATGGGGCGCACGGCGCGGCGTCCCTTGCCTGCGGGAAGAATGAGCACAGCCCACGCGGCCACAGTGGGATTGGCGCTGACTCTGGGTGGTTCCGCTTATCTCTCGATCTATGCCAACTTACTAACTGGGTTATTAGTGTTTTTGACGGCGCTGGTGTATCTGGCGGCCTACACTCCATTGAAGAAAGTTTCTCCGGTGTGCACATTTGTGGGCGCATTCCCGGGAGCGATGCCGGTGGTGCTGGGGTGGACAGCGGTGCGCGGAAAACTGGAAGTCGAGACGCTGATTCTTTTTGCCATCATGTTCCTCTGGCAGTTTCCGCATTTTCTTTCGATCGCCTGGCTCTATCGCGAGGACTATGCGCAAGGCGGCATTCGGATGTTGCCGGTGGTGGATTCCGATGGGAAGTCCACGGTGTGGCGGATTTTGGCCTATTCCGGAGCGTTGATTCCGGTGAGTATTTTGCCGGTTGCGCTGGGAATGGCGGGACGATTGTATTTGGTTGGCGCGATCCTGATGGGCGCGGCGCTGTTCCGCGCTTCCATTGGAATGGCGTATCCGCAACGGCCGGCAACGGCTGCGGCATCCAAACCGTCGGCTCGGCGTTTGCTGCGGGCGACGATTATCTATCTGCCTGCGCTGTTCGCGCTCATGATGGCTAACTCGGGCAGTTAGTCAGGCTTCTTCCTGTCCCGTGATCGATGACGCGGCCCAGATACCTAAGCGCCTCGTCGATAGCTTGGCTCAGCGATGCCTTCATAATTCAGCGGAAAATACTGACCATCAAATACGCTCCAGGTGACTCAGCAACTTGCGGCTGCGAGCTTTCATCGCAGGCGTACCGTTCCGAGTAGCCTCGCGTAGAATCTCTATCCCTCTGGGTCGAATACTTGGGTCATCTTGCGCCAAGTCAGCCAGTCCCTGAAGAGCGAAAGTCTTGACAATGGAACTACGGTCTTCCAGGTAACTATTCAACGAAGAAATCGCGACTTGCTCTTCCTTGGCGTTCAGCAGGAGCCTTGGCACCATGACCGCCAGATGCCAGCGCAATTCCTGTTCCTGGGCCTCGGTCATCAAGCCTAGCAGTTCCTTCTTGTGGGGCTGGAGGAGTTCACGCTGCTTCCGCGTGACCTTCTCGGTCGCGTCTGCGGCCCGCATTCGTACGAGCGGATCTGCGGACCACAAACCTGAGATCAGTTCAGGAAAAAGTTCTGGGTCGTTGGAGACAATTGCCGCTACCTGATCAGAGCGGCCGATCGTCCGTCGATCCCCTCCTTCCAGAAGAGCAAGGATGTCTTTTCGCAGCATTGAGAGGAGCCAGGAGCATTATGATACACGGCCCCGAGAGTTGTTCCGATAAGTCCATTTCAGGAGCGCAGCACCGCAGCGAGACTATCTTTGGCTTTGGCGCGTGTTCAGCTTGTCGAGTGCGCGCTTCAACTCTTCAAGCTTCTGTCCGGCCTCGCCGAGCCTGCCTTCCGCCGTCAGGCGCTGATAGTCGGCAAGGTCTTTGGCGGCTTCCGCGATCAGAGCATTGATATCCGCTGCGGGCTGAGGCGACGCCGCAGATGACGGTGCGCCTCGCACCGGTTCGGTGGGGACGGCGGTGGTCATGGCTGGGGCGCTCGTTGATGCCGCACTCATGGACGAGGCCGCTCCGCCAAAAAGGGCCGCCATCGCCGACTCGAAGGTGGGTCCATACGCCAGCCGATCTTGCAGCGCGAGCACGACCAGACGCAACTCCGGCATTGGACTGCGCTCTGCCTGCAAGTAAATCGGCTCCGCATACAACAGCGCGCGCCCGGACGGAATCACCAGCAGGGCCCCGCGCCGCACGTGCGAGCCTTGCTGATTCCACAGTGTCAATTGTCCGGAAAGCTGCGCATTCTGGTCGATTCGTGCCTCGATTTGCAGCGGTCCGTCGACCAGTTTGGTCTTGGGAAAGTTATAAACCACCGAGGTACCGTAATGAGTGCCGTCGCTGCGTCCGGCAATCCAGCCAATCAGATTATTCCGGTTGGCCGGAGTGAAGGGCAGAATCTCCACGAACTCCACGCCGGTTTCGCCCGGCAGTTTCATCAGCACGAAGTTTGGCTGCATCGCCTGTGTCGTTTGCTCACCTGCCGAGCCCATGCCGACTTCGGTGGCGACCGTCCACAGATCTTCACGGTTGTAGAACGCTTCCGCATCCGTCATGTGATAGAGGCCGTACACTTCCGCCTGCAGTTTGAGCAGCAACTCAGGGTAGCGCACGTGCTTGCGCAGGCCGGGCGGCATCATGGCCGCATCCTTGAACAGACTCGGAAAGATGCGGCGGTAGGCTGCGATGATCGGATCCTCGGTATCAAACACGTAAAACGTCGTCGTACCGTCGTAGGCGTCGATGACCACCTTGACGCTGTTCCGCATGTAGTTAATAAGATCGTTGCCGAGACGATAATGGGTCGAGTAGGGATAGCTGTCTGAAACCGTGAAGGCATCCATGATCCATGAGAGCCGGCCATCGTCGCCGAGCACGATGTACGGATCCGGATCGTAGGTGAGGAACGGCGCTAATGCCGATACGCGATCGCGCAGGTTGCGGCGCATCAGCAGCCGGCTATCCTGGTTCACGTCATCGCTGAACGGCAGCTTCGCGAGGTCGTCGCGGTCGAGCGCGATAACGATGCGGCGCAGGAAACCGCCGAGCACGATGCCGCCGTTGCCTTCGTACGACGTGAGGCTGTTGCTCGCGCCCTGCGGATAGTTGAATTCCTTCTGCCGTGTCTTCACGTAGACGTCGGTGTTGGTCATCTCGCCGAAATAAATCTCTGGGCGCGTCACGGTCAGACTACGCACCGTGCTCTGGACCGGCATGTTGCTCAAAATCAGCGTGGGCAGCCCTTCCGGCGTGAACCCATTGACCGGGTTCATGGTGATGCCATAGCCGTGGGTGTAGATCAGCTTGTCGTTAATCCAATTGCGGCTGCTCTCCGGGAGCTTGTCGACGTTCAGTTCGCGAGCGGCGAGCATCACCTCGCGCGTCGTGCCGTCGATTTCATAGCGATCGATATCGATGTCGGGGAAGTCGTAGTAGGTGCGGATTTCCTGAATCTGGCGCAGCGTATCCTGGAGTGCGCGCCAGTCCCACAGCCGGATGTTCTGAAGCGTAGCCTGATTGTTTTCCGGGTCGGCCGCGTCGACGGTCGTCTCAGCGGGAAACTCGCGCGGCGAGATTTGGCTCAATCCATAGGCTTGGCGGGTCAGTTCGGTGTTGTAGACAATGTAGGGCTTCTCGCGAACCAGTTCGTTCGGTTTTACGATAAAGCTGCTGACGTACCAGGCGACTCCTTGCAGGGCGACATAACAGACCGCGGCCGGAAGGATCGCCGCGATCAGCCAGCGCCCGCGTGGCACCCGCACGGCATTGACAGCTGCGATCGCCGCGCCGAGAACGAGCGCCGCAAAGACCACGAGCATCCCCGTGAGCGTGATGTGCGCGTCCGTGTAGGTCACACCCCCGAAGATCGTATGATCCTCGAGCAATAACTCGAAGCGGCTGATATACACGCGCATGGCGACGATGAGCAACAGGAACGCAAAGGTGATGGAGAGCCCGCGCCAAGGCAATGTGACGGAGCGGCTGAGACGCCCGGCGAGCACACGGCTTCCGCCCGTGATGAGGACGAAGAAAGCGGCGAGCAAACAGGTAATCACGGCGAGCGTAAGCAGCCAGCCGGCGATGAGCTGCCACGCCGGCAGGGTGAATAGAAAGAAGTTCAGCGGCTTGCCGAAAATCGGGTCCACGACGCCACCAGTGGTGCCGGGGGCGTACCAAAAGAGCGCGAGCGCCGGCCACTCGACCATCATGCCGGCGCCGGTGGCAACGGCGATAACGAGCGAAACGCCGAGCGCAATGAGGCGCAGCACGGGTTCAACCGGCAGCTTCAGCGTTTGTCCGCCGATGTAAATCGTGTGGCCGCTCGGCAGATCGGGGAGATGCGCCTGCTTCAGAGCCAGGAACGATCCATACAGAATGAGAAATGTGGCCGCTGTAAAAACCGCGAAGATTACCCACTGCAGGCTCAGGGTTTTCCAGAAGACGTCCCCATAGCCAAGCGACCCGAACCAGAGCACGTTCACGTAATACGACAACGCGGTCCGGCCGCCGAAGAAAATGCCGGCAAGGACGGCGAGAATGAGAAGGAAGCGTCGTCGGCGGCGCGGCGGATGCGTCGGCGGCCAGTCAATGGACTCAGGCATTGCTCTACCCCGTTCTTGCCATCATTTCCGTGATCAGAGTTCCAAGAAACGGTATTGTACAGTGCCTGAAGGCTGCGGAAAAACTCCTAGCGGGCGCAAAGATCACGCCTCGGGCGCCAAAGCGCAAACCAGTTTCAGGGACTTAGCGGCACCACTGAAGTCGTGCCCTTCCCAAGACCCGCTCGAATCAGGGTTTTTCCGCAGCCTGCTAAAGCATCCTCCACGACACGGAGCTGATTGGCGGTCGTCTCGATGATCGCCATCTCAGGACCTCCCTGCTTTGCGTTCGTACGGTACGTACACTGGTTCCCAGATATTCGCTCGCAGTTCGCGGTCCAGATTATCTTCGCCGGCAATCTGGGCCTGGCCGTCTTGAATCGCCTGCCGACCTACGGCCTTCGCGATCAAGCGACTGAGCTGACGCGAATCCGAAAGTGACGGCAGAAGGCTTGCCTTCTTATCCTTTTGTGTGGGGACGAGACGCGCCAATTCCTTAGCCGCGGCCATGACCATCGTATCGGTGACGCGTTTGGCCTTGGAGGCAATAATCCCAAGAGCGAGCCCAGGAAATATGTACGAGTTATTGGTCTGGTCGACGCGAACCTTCTTCCCCCAAATACTCACCGGTTCGAACGGGCTCCCGGTACCGATCAGCGCCCGTCCTTCGGTCCAATCCACCAAGTCCTGAGGAGTTGCTTCGCAGCGAGCGGTAGGGTTCGAAAGCGGGAAGATGACCGGCCGAACTGTGTTCCTGGCCATTTCGCGCACTACATCCTCGGTGAAGGCTCCGGCTTGACCAGATACTCCGATGAGGACCGAAGGCTTGGCATGGCGAATCACATCCTGCAAGGTGATCTCTCCATTCGGTTGTCTCCAACCCCGCACCTCCTGTTCTTTGCGGGCGTAGGGCAGTTGCTCGGGCCGCACATCTTTGCCCTTTTCTGTGATGAGACCGTAGCGGTCGATCGCGTAGAAGTGATTGCGAGCCTCCTCTTTCGGAATGCCCTTGTCATGCATGAATTGTTCTAGCAGGGTGGTGATGCCTATGCCCGCGGTTCCGAAGCCGAATACAACGATCTTCTGTTGCTCCAGTGGCACGCCCGTAACGTTGACCGCAGAGAGCAGCGTCGCGGTCGCTACCGCCGCAGTGCCTTGAATATCGTCATTAAAAGTGCATAGTTGGTCTTTGTAGCGAGCCAGAAGTCGAGCGGCATTCGAACCGGCAAAGTCCTCCCATTGCAAAAGAACGTGGGGCCAGCGCTTCTTCACGCTGTTTACAAAAACATCTACGAAAGCGTCGTACTCTTCGCCGCGGACCCGAGGATGCGTCCATCCGATGTAAATTGGACTCTTTAACCTGTCCTCATTGTCCGTTCCCACATCGAGCAGAATCGGAAGACAATGCTCCGGATGGATGCCGCCGAGCGCAGTGTA
>JBEKWL010000036.1:0-23586 GCA_049513095.1 Terriglobales bacterium | reverse complement strand
ACAAAGACGCGATCCGCTGGACTGCGAACATCTTCGCTCTCGCCGGTTTCCTGATCTCGCTGCCGCTGGTGCCGATGTTCTGGGCGCAGCGTTTCTTGCCCGGCTTCAAGTTCCTCGAGGGCACACCGAACAACTGGATCCCCTCGATTGGCGCGGGTTACAACCTGGGCATTGACGGCATCTCGTTTCTGCTGATCATGCTGACCACGCTGCTCGGCTGGATCTCGATTCTCTCCTCGTGGACCGCCATCGAGATCCGGGTGAAGGAATATTATGTTTGGTTCCTGGTGTTGCAGACGGGAATGCTCGGCGTCTTCATGGCGCTCGATTTTTTCCTCTTCTTTGTTTTCTGGGAAGCGATGCTGGTGCCGATGTATCTGCTGATCGGCATCTGGGGTGGCCCGCGCAAACTTTATGCGGCCATCAAGTTCTTCCTCTACACGCTGCTGGGCTCCGTGCTGATGCTGCTGGGCATCCTGTTCCTCTATTTCCATCACCACACGGTTACTGGCGTTTTCACGTTCCATATTCCCGCGCTTTATCAAACGGCGCCGCTGATTCCATTCCATTACGCCATCTGGCTGTTCGTTGCTTTCTTCATTGGCTTCGCCATCAAGGTTCCGATGTTTCCGTTCCATACGTGGCTGCCGGATGCCCACGTGGAAGCGCCCACCGCCGGCTCCGTTATTCTGGCGGGCGTTTTGCTGAAGATGGGAACGTACGGATTCGTGCGCTTTTCGCTGCCGTTCTTTCCCGCGGTCGTGTCCCATCCCAAAGTGCAAAGCTGGATGATAGGCATCTCGCTCGTTGGCATCATCTATGGAGCGCTGGTTTCACTGATGCAGAAGGACATGAAAAAGCTGGTGGCTTACTCATCCGTCAGCCACCTGGGTTTCTGCACGCTGGGAATCTTTGTGCTGAATTCGGCGGGCCTGACCGGCTCGGTGCTGCAGCAGATCAACCACGGCATCTCGACCGGCGCACTCTTCTTGATCGTCGGCATTCTGTACGAACGACGACACACGCGTGAGATCGTGGAGTATGGAGGCATCTCGAACGTGATGCCGCTCTATGCGACGATCACGATGATCATGTTCCTCTCGTCGATGGGATTGCCGCTGCTGAATGGATTCGTCGGCGAGTTTACGATTCTGCAGGGAGCATTCACCGCGAACTGGAGGTGGGCAGCGTGGGCGGCGCCGGGCGTGGTTCTGGCGGCGGCTTACTTGCTCTGGCTCTATCAGCGCGTCTTCTTCGGTACGGTAACGAATCCCAAGAACGAGAAGCTGCATGATCTTACGCCGCGCGAAATCCTCACGTTTGTGCCGCTAATCATCATGGCGTTATGGATCGGGATTTATCCGAAGCCGTTTTTCCAGATCCTCGAACAACCGGTCAACCAGCTTGTGCAGACGATCCATAACAACTCCAACGCCAACGCGCCGGTGAACGCGCAGGTTGCGCCCGCGCCAGCTTCGCAGGCGCCCGTCGCCGTCGCAGCGAAAGCGAGCAACTAGGTGCGAGGCCTATCACCAACTGATTACCGGTTGATGTTGCCGATGGTGGAACTTACCATTTTTGCGCTCGGCATTCTGCTGATTGACCTGATGATTCCGCGAGGATGGAAATGGATCAACGCCGTGGGCGCCTTTGTCGGCGTGCTGTTTGCGGCTTTGTGCACTTGGCAAATTCAGTCGATGCTGCCGCCAAGGGGCTTATTCGGGTTTTATAACTCGCTGCTGGTCGATCGCTTCGCCATCTATTTCTGGTATCTGTTTCTGGCCGGAGCGGCTATCTCGATCCTGATATCGGTGCACTATCTCGACGTAGAAGATGAACACCACGGCGAATATTATGCGTTGCTGCTGCTTTCCGTGGTGGGCATGATGTGCATGGCGGCCGGGATCGACATCGTGCTGCTCTTCATCGGGCTGGAGTTGATGGCGATCTCCACATACGTGCTGGTCGGTTTTTTGCGCCGCGACCGGCGCTCGAACGAAGCAGCCTTGAAGTATCTCCTGCTCGGGGCATTCTCGTCGGGCATCTTTGCCTACGGCCTTTCACTGTTCTACGGAATTTCCGGCAGCACCAACCTGGCGATCATTGGGCGCGCGGTCTCGGCGCAGAATCCGCACAATCCGGTGGTGGTAATCGCGTTGTTGACCACCATGGTCGGATTGCTGTTCAAGATCGCCGCCGTTCCATTTCATCAGTGGGCGCCGGACGCTTACGAAGGCGCGCCCACCAGCATTACCGGTTTCATGTCGGTGGCGGTGAAAGCGGCGGCTTGGGCGTTGCTGCTGCGCATACTTGTGTTTGGGCTGTTTTCGCTGCGCTCGGTTTACACGCCGGCGATTGTGATCGTCTCCATCGCCACCATGACTGGCGCGAACTTCGCCGCGCTCACGCAGACGAACACGAAACGACTGCTTGCTTACTCCTCGATTGCGCACGTCGGATACATGCTGCTGGCGTTTGTGGCCATGGGGACTTCGCAGCCTGGCAGCCCTGGCTTTCTCGACGGCTTGAAGGGAATCTTGATCTACCTGCTCGTCTATACGTTCATGAATCTGGGTGCGTTCGCGGTGATCACGTCGTTGCGGCAGCGCAACGTGATTGGCGACGAACTCGACGACATGGCCGGGCTCTACCAGCGCGCTCCGGTTGAATCCGCGCTGATGCTGCTGTTTCTGTTGTCACTCGCCGGCATTCCGCCCGCCGCCGGGTTCCTAGGGAAGTACTACATCTTTCTGAGCCTGATCGAAAGCGGGCACTACGGACTCGCCTCGCTCGGCGTGCTCTACTCGCTGTTTGGCCTTTATTACTATCTGAAGATTGCGAATTCCATGTTGATGCGCGCGCCGATGGAGCCCGAACGACTGCCCGTCAGCCTCGGCATGCGTTTTGCGGTGGGCGTGACGGCCCTGGCGACGATCGTGATCGGAGTTTATCCGGAGCCTTTTATTCGCAGCGTCAACTGGTCGCTCGGGATTGCGCAGTCTCCGCATGTGGCGGCGATGTTGAAGTAAGGCTACGAGCTTCGAGCAAACAAAACGGCCGCGTGCCTGCTTTTTTCAGGTTGCGTTCCTGGCTCGCAGCCCGGAGGGGCTAGGCTCGCGTTGCTCGTAGCCCGAAGCTGCATAGCTCGGGGCTGATTTACAATTCCTTCGCATGCCTGAGCGTTCCAATCCCCCGGAGAAGAAAGATCCTCTCGTCTCGCTTGCTCGCTATTCCGAGGTAGGGTTTATTATTCCAGCGGCCATCCTGCTTGGTTTTTTCTTGGGCAAGCTGGCCGATTACTGGCTGCATACCAAGTGGCTCTATCTGGTCGGGCTGTTGTTTGGCGCAGTGGTTGGATTTTGGCAGATGATCCGCATGGCCGTGGGCGCTTTCAAAAAAGATGAATGAGCGTGAGGATTTCGACGGGCCTGCGGAGACTCTCCATCAGCGCGTGATCGAGGAGCGCTCAATCTATGAGCGCATCGTTCCCCGCGTGCTGCGCAACATGCTGGTCGTGAGCGTTCTGCTGTTGGGGCCGGCGTTCTGGTTTTACGGTTGGGCCGGATCGATTGGATTTGGCTTCGGAGCCGCGGTTTCCTACGTTAATTTCCGCTCGCTGACGCGCGGCGTCGAAGGACTTGCCGATCGCATTGTCAACCGGAATAGCCGGGAGAAAGGAGGCTGGATCATCCTGCGTTTCGTGGTGCGCTACGGGTTGGTGGGAGCCGTTGCCTATGCTATATTCAAGAGTTCTTCCCAGGCGTTTCGCGGCTTTCTGTGGGGCCTGTGCGTGCCGGTGGCAGCCCTGATGGCCGAGGCGGTATGGGAAGGGTACACGGCTTTACGTCGGGGGTCGTAAGCCCGCGGGCTGGCGAGGCTAAAGCCCCAGACTCATTTGGATCGAAGCGGCGCAGCTGAAGCCGCGCCCCTTCAAAAAAGTAAAGTACCGAAGTCTGAGAATCGCAAACTCTGAGAATGGAACAACTGGCTTTTACCGCACTTCTGAATCGTCTGTTCGGCGCGCCGGTGCTGGCGCTGCTGCAGGCGCTGCACATTCATCCGAAATATCCGGCGACTCCGATCTCGAACAGCTTCGCGATGGAACTGCTGGTGGTACTGCTGCTGACGATATTTTTTATTGCCGTGCGCATGCGGCTTTCGGTGGAGCGTCCGGGCGCCCTGCAGCACACGATGGAAGGCATCGACGGGTTCGTCAATAACCTGGCCAGCGAGACCATCTCGCATCATCCGGAAAAGTTCGTCCCGTATCTAACCGCGCTGGGGCTGTTCATTCTGAGCTGCAATCTGATTGGACTGGTGCCGGGCCTGGAATCGCCCACGGCGGTGCCGATCGTGCCGCTGGGATGCGCGCTGCTCACGTGGTTTTACTATCACTTCCATGGTGTGTGGGCGAATGGGCCGGTTGGATACCTGAAGCATTTCATCGGGCCGCAAGAGGGCATGCCGCTGGCTGTCCGGTTGTTCTTGCCGATCCTGTTGTTCCCGATTGAGTTGTTCAGTCATGCGGCCCGCGTCCTGTCGCTGACGGTCCGTCTTTTCGCCAACATGTTCGCGGGTGAGATGGTTACGCTGGTATTTTTTTCGCTGGTGCCGCTCGGTATTCCGATTATATTCGAGGGCCTGCATATCGGCGTGTCGTTTATTCAGACGTACATTTTTGTGCTGCTCGCCTGCGTTTATCTGGGAGAGGCGACGGCGCATGAGCACTAGGTCTCAGGTCTTAGGTGTCAGGTCTCAGGAAATTCAACGGCATAATTTTCCTGAGACCTGAGACCTGGTGCCTGACACCTGCCTTTCAGCGTGAGGGCGCTGGCTTACTCGCACGGCGTCAACCACCCCCTGGGGGCAATTCATAAAGGAGAAGCAAAATGCGGAAAGTCGTAATGTTGTTGTTCGTGATGATGATGTTCTCGGTGATGGCTGTCCCGGCGTTCGCGCAGACGGGCGCAAGCGCGCCAGGTTCGACCAACTGGATCGCAATCACTTCTGGTTTCGCCATCGCCATCGCCGCCGGGTTAGCGGCGCAGGGCCAGGGGCGTGCCGCGTCGGCGGCGTGCGAAGCGCTCGGACGTAATCCGGCCGCCCGCGCTGGCATTCAGGTGGCGCTGATTCTCGGCTTGGCGTTCATTGAATCGCTGGTGTTGTTCACGCTGGTAATTATTTTCGTGAAAGTTGCGTAAACGAGTTCGCGGTTCTTAGAACTTGATTTGCGGAGAAGCCCCTGCTACGCGGGGGCTTTTTCATTTTGCCGGGTGGGGACGGACGCGGCAAGCCGCGTCTCTACGATTATTTTCGTAAACGTGGCGCCTCCTGAGAGCTAACAGCTGAGACCTTAGTTTTAGATTTTGCGTTCCCCGTCCCAGTCGGCGGAGCGATTGTCGGGGACTCTTTGCAAGGCCTCGACCAGGACGCGGCGGAGGCGGTAGCGGCTGTCGAGGTCCATGCTGACGAACTCAAAACCGATTTCATTGACGCGGGCGCGGCGCAGGAGAACCTCGCCGCGGATTTTTTTCACGCCCAGCGAAATTTCGACTCGGGCTTCGGAGCCAACGCGGAGATTGTCATTGCGCGTGCCCATGCCGCCGCCAAGACTCATCTCACGCATGACGATGTTCGACTTCCCCCATGAACTGGAAAGCGTGGCGGAGAGAGTGCGCGGCAGGACGATGCGTTCATAGCGGCGCTGCCGAACCCAGGGACATCCCGGACCGGAATCGAGCGGAGCGATGGCGAGTTCGCCGGCCTCAAGGCCGCTTTCGGCAAGAGCCTGGGTGCCGTGGCGGGGATCAATCTTGGAAAGCGCCTGAATGGCGGCGATTCTCAATTCGCGGTGCTGGCTATAACCGAAAAATTTCTTGTCGTCAACGATGGCGCGCAGAACGGGAACGGCCTCGGTCTCGCGCAAACGGCCGAGTGACTCGACGGCCTTCAGTTGCACGAAGGGGGGACGATTGTGAGCTTCGCCGGCGGTGGCCAGCGCAATGAGGCTGGAACTGGCGCTCTTGTCCTGGCTCATGCCGATCTCGTCAATGGCCTCGGGCAAGATGTGGGAGTCGAGCAGTTCGAGCAGTTCGACCAAGGTGCGTCCGCGGTCGGGCGCGGCGCCGAAAGCGATCTGGCGAACGATGACGTCCTGATAGAAGCGATTGAACTCGCCCATGCGGGAGGGCAGCAACTCCAACAGCGCGGTCGCCGCGAGGCGGCTCAACAGGCCGACGGTTGAGGCAGCCTGGCGGGGCTGGCCAGTGCGCAGAATGTCGCGCAGATCGTCGATGCCGGGTTGTCCGAGTTCGCCGACGAGTTCGACAATGCGATCGCATTCGACGCGTTTTTGCGCGCGGAAGAAGCGGTCGGCGAGGTGTTCGACGGAATTTCTGGGAAGCTGCTGCAGGACGTTGATTAAATCCTCAGGCGCCTGATCGGCGTTGATGGCTTCTTCGATCATCTCGGGCAGGCGATTTTCGATACCGACACGGGAGCGGAGATCCTGCACCAGGGCAGGCCGTTCGTGGGCTATTCTTTCGAACGACTCGCAGAGCTCGGCGACGGCTTTGTATTTTTTGCGGGTGCAGGCCTCCTGCCCGAAGCGCGCGAAGGCGGCGCTCAGCAGACTCTGAATCTCGGTATCGCTTTCCATGCCCAGTTTCTCGGCGATCATGGCGAGGGCATTGGGCATGACTTCATCCGGCGCGGTGGCGTAGAGGTCGGCAAGTTGAGCCAGTCCGATGGCGGTCTTGCGGCGGGGCTCGGCATCCTTGGCGTCGACGCCACTGCAGTAGTTGGAAAGAATATTACCGGCGATCTTATTGTCGTCGCGTTCAAAAAGGATTTCGACGAACTGGCGAATGTTGCGGGGCGGCACGCAGGCGGCTTCGTTGGAGAGCAGAACGCTTTTCTTGCCCGCTTCCGGAATCTCGGCCCAGAACATGCGATCGAGAATGTCGGCGTGGGACTCAACCAGAATGCCGGCCTTGGACATCTTATCTTCCTGCACGCGCAGGATCTGGCGGAGCGTGTCCATCTGCCGGCTCATGTGCTCCATCATGTCGTGGACGGCGTTGACTTTGACATCGCCGCGCTGATAGCGGTCGAGGGCGAATTTGATGGCCATGCTCTCGGCGGCCTTCATCAGAAGCGGGGTGTCATTGCTGTCGTTAGGTTTGTTCTGGGAGACCTGCGCGGCCAGACTTTCCAGCAACTGGGCGAGATTGACCTTGGCGCCTTCGGTAGCCTTGCCGAATTCGACCTGGAGATTTTCCTGGGCAGCGTTGGGATCTTGCATCGCCTGGCCAAAATGAGTGAGCAGGCGAATGGTTTGGATGACTTCCTCTTCCTGCAAGGGAACGACGCCGCCGGTCCATGGCCCGCCTGGCGAGCCGCCGGTGCCCGCGCCCGCGCCGCCGGGAATGGGGATGGTAGGGACGCTGCCCAGAGGCGCGCCGCCCGACACAGTGCCGCCATCGCTCGCTCCCTGGGCGGCGGCGATCAACTGCAGAAGCTTCTGCGGGTCATTGAGCCACTGCTTGAATTCGGGGCCGAGGGCCTGGGCGGCGAGTTGGGCCGCCAGCGGAATTTCGCCGGTGGCGGGATCGGCGGCAACGAACTTGACTTCATTGATGCGAATGGAGGAACTCTTGTTATTGCCGAGACTTTCCTTGATCTGTTTCGCGAAGTCCTGCGCTTTGGAGCCGCCCATGGCAAAGGCGCGGACCAGGCTGGTAAAGTCCTCGAGCGTGACCTTGTTGGAGAACAGGATGCTGGAGAGTCCCGCGGCGGTCAGCAACTGTGCGAAGCTGCGCTCGGCCTGTCCGGCTTCGAGCGGGATACCATCGAGAAGAAGTTTGTTGTCGGAGACGCCGAGCAGAAAACCAGTGTCACCGCTTTTGGGCAGCGCCTGCTGGAGTTCGCTCCAGGCGGTCTCGAACTGGCCCTCGGTGCGCTTGTGGGTCACTCCATACAGCCGGGTGTACTTGATCAAAATATTAAGGCTGTGGAGGAAAGACCGAGCGGACGCACTGCGGCAGGCATCGGTTTGGTCGGCGTTAACGATAACAGCCTCCTCTTCAGTACTGGAGTCGTCGCAACCAAGACTAAGCGGGAAAGTGACTTAATGCACGATTACGAAGGTAATGGGAGCGAACGGGAGGTCGGCGCGGACGGCTGTACGGAGGGACAGGTTCTTTCGGATGCGGCGCGCTACACTAGTGGCGCGGGCGCGTGATTGTTACTGCTGTCGATCCAAGCTGGCTGGTGGAGAGTCGGCGTCCGCGCCCGGCCGGACGGGCGACACGCGGCAAGCCGCGTCTCTGCGGAAAAAGACGAATTCTGATGAAGATCGGCGTGCTTTTTTTTGGAGTATTGAAGGACGTGGTAGGACGGTCGGGCGAGACGGTTGATCTGCCGGAGGGGGCACGGGTGCGAGAAGTACTCTTCTATTATGCGCGAGAGGCTCCGCGGTTTGAAGCGATGGCGGCGTCGCTGGCGATTTCGGTGAATCAAGAATATTCGGGAGCGGACCGGGTGCTGCGAGAGGGCGATGAAGTGGGGCTGTTGCCGCCGGTGAGCGGCGGGTCAGCAGAAGACGGCGAAGTGTGGGGCGAAGTTCGGATTGCCTGCGAGCGGATCGATACGGAGGCTGCGGTTGGGCGGTTGAAGCGGCCGGCGGATGGCGCGGCGGTGATTTTCGAAGGCGTGGTACGGGACAACACGCGTGGGCGGCGCACGCTCTATCTGGCTTATGAAGCCTATGAAGCGATGGCGCTGAAACAGATGGAATCTCTGGCGGCGGAGGCGCGGGCGCGTTTTGGGGTGCGAGCAGTGTCGATCGTCCACCGGCTGGGGCGGCTGGAGATTGGCGAGACGAGCGTGCTGATCGTGGTGGCCGCGGCGCATCGGGACGCGGCGTTTGAGGCCTGCCGGTGGATCATTGACACGCTGAAGAAGACGGTGCCGATCTGGAAGAAAGAATACTTTGAAGATGGAGCGGTATGGGCCGACGGTGAGGCGTTTCCGAAGAAATTCGACGGCCGGGAGACACAGCGGGAGAGCAGCTTGCATCCAAATGACTGACTCTCAAATGAAGCGAATCCCACAGGTTTTATTCGTCCTCCTCTCGATCATTTGTGCCATCCCCGGGTTGATGGCGGAGGAGCCGGAAACCACGATCAAGGTCGACGTGAAGCTGGTCAACGTGTTCGTGACGGTGACGGACGGGCGCGGGGCTCCGGTGGCGAACCTGCAGAAAGAAAATTTTGTGCTGAAGGAAGATGGCAAAGAGCAGAAGATCGCGATCTTCAGCCGGGAATCGGCGCTGCCGCTGTCGATTGTGCTGGCGGTGGATACGAGCCTGAGCACAAGAAAAGATCTGCCGCTGGAGCTGGTCTCGGCGCGCAAGTTTGCACACGCGATTGTGCGGCCGCAGGACGGGCTCGCGGTGTACAAGTTCAGCGAAGAAGTGAGCCTAATGGTGCCGTTCACATCCGACTTGAAAAAGATCGACGCCGGCATCGACCGGGTGCGCAATGGCTCGGCGACGGCGCTTTACGACGCGATTTTTCTGGGATCGCAGGCGCTAAACCGGAGGCAGGGAAGAAAAGTGATGGTGGTGATCACCGATGGCGGAGACACGATGAGCCAGGTGAATTACAAAGAGGCGCTGCGCGCGGCCCAGGAGGCGGAAGCGATCATTTATAGCATCATCATCGTGCCTATCGAAGCGGACGCGGGACGAGACGAGGGCGGCGAGCACGCGCTGATTCAGATTTCAACGGACACGGGCGGGAAGTATTATTACGCCACCTCGCTGCCGCAACTGGACGACGCGTTCCGCCATATCAGCGACGAACTGCGGACGCAGTATCTGCTGGCGTATTATCCGTCGCAGCGCTATTCGAATTCGGAGTTCCGCCAACTGCGGGTGGACCTGACGAACGCGCCGGCAGGCGGTCCTTATCAGTCGCACTATCGCGCGGGGTACTACACGCGGAAGGGTACGTTCTAGGCAGGCGTCCTCGCGGATACATAATTCTGAAGTCCACCCCTACTAAAAACCATATATTCGCGCCCTTTAAAGCCTCAAGGCGAGCCCTCCTCTTCTTAGTAAGTATAGTGTTTACAATACAATAGAGAACATAATGTCAATGAAGCTGTCTTGGATTGTAAATTGCTGTAAACACCATGGTTTCCGTTCCCCTAGGAGGGAAGATTATGGCTAAGTCTCGCGTGTTATTCCGGAGTTTTTCCTTTCTGTTCGTGCTGGCGCTGCTGGCGGCGGTCGCGTTCGCCCAAGAAACTACGGGCGGCTTGCAGGGTACTGTGAGGGATCCGTCGAGTGCGGTGGTGCAGAATGCGCACGTGAAGTTGACGGGTGCGTCGCTGGTCGGCGAGAAAGAAACGGAGACCGACGGTAGCGGCTACTACCGTTTTGCCAACGTGCCGCCGGGGACGTATATGCTCACGGTCACTGCGAAGGGTTTCTCGACCCAGAAGCGCGAGGGTTTGGTCATCGAAGTCGGCCACCTTCCATCGGTGGACTTCAAGCTCGACGTGGGCGCTAGCTCAACGGTGGTTGAAGTGACCGCCGCCGCCCCGCAGATCGATGTGACCACGGAGACCACGCAGACCAACGTTACGCAAGACGTAGTCCAGGAAGTTCCGCTCGAGGGCCGCTCGTTCCAGTCCGTCATTCAGTTCGCTCCGGCCGCGCGCAATGAACCCCTGGCAGGGAACAACGTGTTTGCTGGTGCGGGCACCGGCGGCACCTCGATTAGCAGCAGCTCCAACGGCCAAGCGTTTGGCTACTCGGTGGCCGGTGCCGCCGATTCGGAGAACTCCTATCTGGTCGAGGGCCAGGACACATCCAATATCTCCGGTGGCTACTCGATGGCCAACGTGCCCTTTGACTTCATTCAGGAAGTGCAGGTCAAGAGTTCAGGCATCGAGGCCGAGCACGGCGGCGCGCTGGGTGGTGTCGTCAACGTGGTTATGAAGAAGGGGGGCAACGCTCTTCACGGGCAACTCAATTTGGTTTTCGAAGGCAGCGGGATAGACGCCGCGCCCAATCCATTTCCGCGGTACAGTCCGACCTCTACTGGAGCTGTAGGGCTTCAAGTGGACGCTCTCGATCAGAGCTATCAGCCGATTAAGGACCACACGCGCATCTTGTCGACCGGGGGCAGCGTGGGTGGGGCCCTCATCAAGGATCGTCTCTTTTTCTTCCTGGGTTTTGAGCCGCAGATGAATACGCTCCGGCGCGATGTCAACTTCGGAGGCAATTTTGGCGAGACCGCCTTTAACCAGAATCAGAACACGTTTTACAGCGTGGCGCGCCTCGATGCGGCGGTAACCAAGAAGATCAACGTTTTTGGGTCCTGGCTGTACCAGTATTCGCGCATGACCGGTTTTGTGCTCCCGTCTGCCGACTCCACAACGGGCCTTCTCAACCCATCGGTTTCGAGCCCGATAACGAATTTTGCCGGCGGCATCGGGTACAGCGCTCCCAACACAATTACCAACGTCGGCGCCGATATTACCATCACGCCGCGGCTGGTCTCGACCACGCGTTTTGGCTATTTCGTACAGCAATATCACGATTTTGGCTACCCCTCGGGCTTCCCTGCGTTTTACTTTGCAAACAGCGGCATTGGCGCGTCCGATAGCAGCGGCACCCCAATCCCGAGTACGTCACCGCTCTATCAGGAATCAGGCTACCTTAGCGCCAGCGTCGATGGCACCTTTACCCCGCACAACCTCAACAAGCACTATCAGTTCGACCAGGATCTTGCCTGGTTCAAGAGCGGATGGTGGGGCACGCACAATTTCAAGTTCGGTTACCAGTTGAACCACCTCCAGAATGACACGCTGCAGCACAGCAACCTTCCCCTTGTTAACGTGTCTCCTGGCGTTGCCAATGTATACAGTCCCGGGACTTCAGTGGGCGTGACGAATTGCACTGCCATCGAGGCAACAGTCGGACTAGCGGGTTGCGTCGGAACCGATGGGTGGGTTGAAGTCTATGATACCGGGACCGACGGCAAGGCGGGGAACTATAACCACGGTCTGTTCGCCCAAGATGCCTGGACCATCGGCAAGGGCGTGACCATCAATCTGGGTATCCGTGCCGATAAAGAATATCTGCCCGCTTACCAAGTCTTCGAAGGGCTCACTCCAAAACCCATTAACTTCTCTTGGAGTGACAAGATTGCTCCGCGCATCGGCGCTGCCTGGGATGTCTTCAAGAACGGAAAAACGAAGGTTTTCGGCAGCTACGGCGTCTACTACGACATGATGAAGCTGAACCTGGCCATCAGCTCGTTCGGCGGCCAATACTGGAATGATTGTGTTTATGCCCTGAATTCCGCCGGCTCAACCGCCCTCTCGCAGATCGACGCTACATTTGGTTCCGACGGACGCGCCTGCGAGGGCCTGAATCCCGCGCAGGGTGCTTCTTTTGCCAGCGGAACGACACCTGCGGATCTGACGTTCATCGAGAACGGCAACTTCCGCACTCCCGAGTATGTGATTCCGAACCTCAAGCCTTACCGTCAGCATGATACGGCTTTCGGTGTTGACTACCAGTTGAACAGGAGTGTGGCGTTGGAAGCGCGCTGGGATCGCCGGCGTCTCGACCACGCCATCGAGGATGCTGCCCTGTTTAACCCCATATACGGTGAAGTTTACACGATTGTTAATCCTGGTTATGCCCCGAACAACACGTTCAATGGCTATGCGGCGGCTGACTACGGTTACAACGACAAGTTATACGGCTGCAGCACTCCTGGCTCCTGTCCAACAGGTCCAAGCGGTGCCTTGACAAGCACGCTACCTTTGGTTGACTGTCCGACCTGTCCTGTCCCGCCCAAGGCGGCTCGTAGCTACGATGGCTTGGAACTTCGCCTGACCACGACTGGTAACAAGCGTTGGACAGGAATGGCGTCGTATACCTACAGCAAACTGCGCGGCAATTACTCTGGTTTGACCGGCACCGACCTTAGCGATAGCGCCACTCTTTACGGCGGCGGCCGGGCCTCACCCAACAACAGCCGTTACTTCGATGAACCGTGGTTCTCATACAATGCGAACGGGACGCCAAATAATGGCCCGTTGGCCACGGATCGCCCGAATGTCTTCAAGGGTTACGGGTATTATCGGCTGCCTTGGGGAGGGGGGAAGTTTAAGAACAATACCACCAGTTTCGGTCTCTTCCAGTACCTCTATCAGGGCTCACCTTTGACCACATACGTAGACAGCGGCTACTACTTCGGAGGTTACGGAGGGCAGATGGATCAGTATATCGTTGGTCGCGGCAACTGGGTAAATGCGACCCAGTCTGCGGCTTGTGTTGATGCGGCGACGGTTGACTGCCCCATCACAGTGGGCAGTGTTGGACCCCGCCGAACCCCGTGGTACATCCAGTCTGATTTCCAGTTGAAACACGAGGTCAAGATCGGCGAGGTAAAGGCGCTCGGCTTTTCAGTAGTGGTTCCCAACATCTTCAATCAAAAATCGGTGACGGCGTATAATTCGCAGCTCGATTCGGGGACACTCTCTTCGTTCATCGCGCCAGGAGGGTTTACGGTGCTCGATGGAGGAAGTTTCTTTGCCGCGGCGATGCACCCGTACGATTGGAGAACCGCACTGAATACCGCGAACTATCTCACGGGTGCCGGGGTTACCCTGAACAGCAACTATGGCAAGCCGCTCTATTACCAGCTCGGCCGTACGATGCGCCTGGGGGCGAGCTTCACCTTCTAAACGGATCGCGGTTAGTTTCCAAGGGAGCCGGATTTCCGGCTCCTTTTTTTTTGCTCCTTCCATTGTGCCCCGAGTAGCAATCGGAACTGGGTCGGACCGCGGATTGGGAGCCTGCTCCAAAAAACGCAGACATCGCCCCGTGGAAGTGGGCGCATCTAGTAAACTGTTCTATTCGATTTCAGTAGAAAATCATTGCACTGGAAAACCAAGGATCCTTAGACGGAATCGCTTCCAGGTTCTACTTGAGGTTCTGCCCCCAGGAGAGTCACTTTGTTTGATTGGTCTGGATTGCAGGTTCGTCGTTGTCTGCCGATTGGCCTATTACCCTTCGTTGTGGTTGCGCTCACGGTTTCGTTGTGGGCGCAGGAAATGACCGAAGAAAATCCGACAGCCGCCACCATCCAAGGTATGGTGCGGGATGACGCCGGCAACCCCGTGGAAGGGGCGCGGGTTTTCTACCGCTCGCAGGCCACCGAGACCAGGGGAGTGACGCGCACCGGCAATGACGGGAAGTATGTTTCCGAGGTGCTGCCGCCGGGCCCTTATGTGGTGCGGGTAGAAGGCCGGGACATGGCGCCGGTCGAGAGCAGTGTGAAAGTGGTGTTGGGGGCTGCGGTCACGGCGGATTTCAAGCTGGAATGGATCAATCCGGGGCCGGTGCGGCTGGAGAGCAAGTTCGACGGTGAGGTCAGCGACCGGCTCCCGATTGACGGGCGGAACTATCTGCATGCGGGAGAACTCGAGCCGGGCGTGCAGGCGGTGGATGGAAGGATTCTTGATCCGGGCAAGAGCGGGTTCCAATCGCTTTCGATCAACAGCCAACTGGGACGAACGACGCACTACGACATGGATGAAGTCGAGGTGATGGATGAGACCAAGGGCGCGGCCACGATGAACCTGCCGGCGGAGGCGGTGCGGGAAGTAATCGTCTCGCGGGTCACGCCAGAGGTGTTTCAGTCGCTGAACGCCGCTGGCGCGGTGCGGGTTTCAACGCGCTCGGGTGGAGACGAATGGCATGGCAATCTGTTTGGAGGTCTGCAAGACAAGATCCTCGGCCTGGCGGGGTTTCCGTCAGGCAGTGACTATAGCCGCCAGCAGTATGGATTTGGCGGCGGCGGTGCGGTAATCAAGGACAAGGCATTTCTATTCATCGGCGGGGAACGCACCAAGCAGGATGGTGTTTTGCCGACGGTGCTCGGATTCCCAGCTCCTAACCAGATCAGCCTGCGGGACGCTTATTTTCGCGAGAACATGCTGACGGCGCGGCTGGATTATAACGTCAGCGACAACATGAAGTTGTTTGTGCGGCTCAGCTACGATAACGCGAACCAGATCGGGCCGCCGGACAGCCAGTCGAATTTTCGCAATCAGTTAAACGTTCCGGCTGCGGTGGTTGGGCTGGATTGGAACCGGGGACGGTTCGTGAACAGCGCGCGCTTCGGCTATCAGAAGATGGTGAACACGATCACTCCGGACCTGAACGATTCGACGGTTGTGGCGGGGGCGCCGTTCCACATGCAGATTGGATCGTATGGACTGGGACCGAGCACAGCGGGTCCGCGGCAGACGATTCAGCGCGATCTTTTCGGGCGCTACGACAGCAGCACGCTTTATAAGGTGTATCACACGATACGGTTCGGGGGAGCGGTTCATCGCATCGTGCAGGGCGATTTTTACGCGCCGGGAAATTACGGGCCGTCGGTGACCAGTTCGAACGGAATCGATGTGATCAATGCCGTTAATGGCGCCGCGAACCCGTTTCCGGGAGGAGCGGACAATCCGCTGAACTATCCGGTGGGCACGGTCACGATTTTCAACGGCCTCGGAAATTTCAGCGAGAACTCAGCATTCAACCGGCCGACGGGCGGTCACTTCGATACGCGGCTCGAGGGGTACCTGGGCGACGCCTTCAACCTGATTCCGAACCTGAACATCAGCTTTGGCGTGAACTATGTGCACGACACCGGGCGCACGGACAGCGACTTGCCGGCGATTCCATGTTCGGCGATCAACAAAACGATCGTACAGACTCCGCCGTGCACGACTGGCTTGATTCTCGATCAATTCGGTCTGATTGCGTACCCTGTCACGCCGGGTTTGCACCAGTTCCTCGGCCAGAGCGTGAACCAGCCGAACACGAATTTTGCTCCGCAACTTGGTTTGGCGTGGGACCCGGGACACAATGGGCGGACGGTAGTGCGGGCGAGCGGCGGGTTCTTCTATGACAATTTTCTGCTGCAGAATGCGTATCAGGATCGGATCAACCGCTTGTCGAACGGGCAATACAACCGCAGCCTGACGCTGTGTCCGACGGGAGCGGTTCTGTTTCCGGACGGATCGCCGGTGAGTTCGGTGGTGGTCTCCGGACAAACGCTGGATATCGCGACACAGATTTGCGGACAACCGATCGGGACTGTGGCACCCGCGATTGAGGCACTGCAGTCGCAATTCATGGCGGCGCAGTTGGCGGTGACAAGCCCGCAGAACGTGTACTCGCTGGCGAACAGCTTGGCGAATTTTGGCGGGCTGCTGGCACCTGGTTTCAGGACGCCCCGGGTTATCCACATCAGCGGTGGAATTCAGCATCAGATTGGGGAACGCGGCATGTTCTCCGCCGACTATGTGCGCGAGATTGGCACGCAGTTTCCGCTGGGGATTGACACCAATCACGTGGGCGACGCAGGCTACATGACGGACGGGCACAATCTGAACCCCTTACTCGATACCTATCAGGCGGAACTGAATGCGATCAATGCGACGCTGGCCGCCAATCCGTTGTCGGTGAAAGCGGGATGCCCGAATTCGCCGGCGGCGTTCGCGGGGAGCAGTTCGCAGGCTGCGGTGAATTGCTACTTGGCCGCCGTACCGGGAGCGAGCATCACGGACTTCGCGCGCAATGGTTTGGATTCGTCGAATGCGTTCTGCGGGCCGTTTCCGTGTTCGGTCTTAGGCAAGCATCAGGCATCCTTCGGCGGGATCAATCCGGCGGTGGGATCGAACATCATGTACTTTCCGAGCGGGCGGTCGCGGTATACGGGCATCCACCTGGCATACCACGGGGTCAGCGGAGACAACCCGATGCGGCGCGTGCGGCGGCTGGAGATGGCGATTTCCTACACCCTCTCCCGCTATCGCAGCAACCTGGCCGAGCCGAACGGCAGCGGGGGAGATTATTCGCTGATGAATGTGGCGGAAGACTACAACCGGCCGCATCTGGGACATTGGGGGGACTCGGGGCTGGACCGGACCCACCAGTTTACACTCACTCCGACGGCGGACTTGCCGCACGGGCTGCGGCTTTCGATGATCACGCACCTGGCGTCGCCGCTTCCGCTGAGCGCTTATATTCCGCAGCAGGACGGCGGCGGAGTGGCGGGGGAAATCTTCCGCAGCGATGTCACCGGCGACGGCACCGTGGGCGATCTTTTGCCGGCAACGATTATTGGAAGCACGGGAAAATATTCGAACGGCAATTTGACCCAGGTAATCACGCATTACAACCAAACATACGCAGGAAAGTTGACTCCGGCGGGTCAGGCGCTGGCGACGAGCGGTCTGTTCACCCCGCAGCAACTGCTTGCGCTGGGCGCGTATGCGCCTCTGATTCAAGGGCTGCCCTCGCATGCAGCCGAAGCGACCTGGCTGAAGACAATGGATTTGCGGTTGAGCAGGCCGTTCCAGGTTGGGGAGCGGGTGAAGCTGGAGCCGAACGTTTCCTTTTTCAACGTTTTCAACTGGGCCAACTTCGGAGGCGCGGGGAACCAGCTAAGCGGCGTGATGAATGGCGCGCCGGGCAGTTCGTTGAATAACGCGAGTTCAGGGGCATACTGCGGCAACTCAACCACCTTCTGCACTGCGCGGCTGGACCGGGTTCTGCCTGGTTCGGGCACGTATGCAACCGGGGCTCCGCGGCAAATGGAGTTCGGAGTGCGCATCACGTTCTAACGTTGGGGCTGGCGAAAAAAGGCGCGCGGCTTTGACGTGGGGCGAATGGAGCACGCGAGAGCGGCCAGATTGCGGGGGCGTTTCGGGTGGAGACACTTCCGAAACGCCCCCAGGGTCCGCGGCTTCGTGCGGGCGTGCGACGCGAGTCTACGCCAACAGAACTATCTCCGCAGAACCATGCCCGCAGAACTATGCGCTCACACTCAGGGCATTGCTGGAGCTGCTCTGAGTCAGGTTCGTCGCGGTGGAGTTGAGCAAGTTCAGAATGAGCTCGTAATTGCTCTGCTGGTTTAGGTTGATGGTGAGTTGCTCGGCGGGGCTGCTGTTCTGTCCCTGAGTTGCATCAATGGAAACCTGCGATCCTGAACTGCCGCCGAGATTGATCGTGACCTCTTCGGGAGAAGCGGACGAAGAACCGCTTTCCTGGCCGAGATTGACGACGATTTCCGGCGCGGTTGATTCACTCGAAGCGCTCGTGCTGGATGCGCTAGACGCGCCTCCCAGGTTGATGACGACCTCGGGAACGCCGGACGCACCGGACGAAGAACTGCCTCCCTGGCCGACGTTCACGACAACTTCCGGCGCGCTTGACCCACTCGAAGCGCTCGTGCTGGACGCACTGGACGCGCCTCCCAGGTTGATGACGACCTCGGGAACGCCGGACGCACCGGACGAAGAACTGCCTCCCTGGCCGACGTTCACGACAACTTCCGGCGCGCTTGACCCACTCGATCCACTCGAAGCACTCGTGCTGGACGCGCTGGACGCGCCTCCCAGGTTGATGACGACCTCGGGAACGCCGGAATTGGAATTGTAGGCTGAGATGGCCGACTGCGCCTGCTGGCTTGGCTCGCCGAAAGTTCCCTCAAGACTTGCGAAGGCCGACTGAGCTCCAGAGAGATCGCCGTTTTCGAGAGCTTGACCGATGGCCTGGAAATCCTGGGCGCGACCGGCTTGCTGAAATGGTTGCCCATTCTTATTGGGGCCGCTCTGGCCGAGTGCGGTCAGGGTGTTGAAGTCCTGCTGCGCCGCGTCCAGGTTGCCGGCTTGCAGGTCCTGTCCGAGTTGGGCGAGATCGGCGTTCCGCTCCTGCCGGGAGGATTGCACTTGCTGGTAGATCGAAGACGTGCTGTCGGCTGCGGTGGCGCTGCTTTGCGCGCTACTGAGGTTTACGACCGCGGACGGAGTCGCCTGCGATGCACCTTCCGAATTGCTTTTGCCGGTTAGCGTAGCAAAGGCTGCCTGCGCTCCGGCCAAGTCGCCGGATTGCAGGGCCTGGCCGATGGCCTCGAAAGCCTGAGCGCGGCTGGACTTGGAAAAAGGCTCGGAACTGGCAAAGGGTCCGCTTTGCCCGAGCGCGGCGAGGGCCTTGTAGGCTTGCTGAGCGCCGCTCATATCCCCATTTTGAAGAGCACTGCCGAGCTGCTTAACATCGGCCTGGCGGTTCTGATAAAAACTTTGGATCTCCTGAAAAATCGATGAGCTGGAAACTGCCGCTGTTGACATAAATCTTCTCCCGATGGCGCGTCGCCATTACCCCACAACAGGGACTCAATTGCCGTCCTTCAAACTTAATCGGTTGAACCGGGGAATGACTTTAGAGGAAACGGAGGGTTACCGACGTACAATCTCAGCGCCATAGAGGCAGAGCGCGAGACAGGAATATGGAGGGAGTTTCCGCCGTAACAGACTCCGCGTAGGAAGCCCTTTGCATTTTCCTTTTTTCCACGCGGCAATTATAATCACCAATCACCGTAATCTCGTCCAAGTGTTGACGGAAGACAAGCCCCCAAGCCCCGAGTAGGAGGGTACATCGTTCCAGTGCAATCTGGATTCGGTCGGTTGTGGGCATTTCTTGCATTCCCTGGAGGCGCAGTAAGGAACATGAAAAAATTTGTCCAGTTCGCTCTGGCAGCTCTCTTTCTTCTCGGCATCGCTTCCGCCCAGAACCTTCCGGCAATCGATGTATTCGGCGGCTACTCGTACCTCAACTTTCACATGCCGGCGAACTCGATTACGTCCTTTTCTTCCTCGGAGCGGCTGCCTCTAAACGGATGGGAATTGTCCGCCTCTGTCGCCTTGTTTCATCATCTTGCTGTTGAGGCGGACTTCAGCGGCCACCAGGCCAGCAATTGCGGCGATACTAATTTGAACTGCAGCAATTTCTCCTACATGGGTGGGGCGCGCTATAACATTGGAGAGCGCTCAAGACGGATCACGGGCTTTGTGCACGGCCTGATTGGGCGAGACCGGATGGATCTTCCTGAATCCTCCTCCGGGACTTCCGAGTCCGATACGTCTGTGGCGTTCGCTGCGGGCGGGGGCGTCGATTATTGGGTCTTTCGTCGCGTCGGACTCCAATTGGGACCGGCCGATTTCATATACACCCATCACCTGAACAACGACGGCGTTCCCAGCCAAAACAGCTTCCAGGTCTCTGGCGGAATCGTTTTTCGATTTGGCCGTGACTCCGGCGAGCCCTCGCCTGGGTCCAGGCGTGTTCCTACCGGGAAACAACCCTCGACTGTTGCCGTCCGTCAGCCGGCTCAGCCGGCGGTGAATGTGCCGGGTCGCGGGATGTCGATCCCTGCGCTCGGCCTCTTGGTTGTGCCCCAGGAATTCGACGGAGCGAAAATTCTGGAGATCGTGCCAGGAGGCGTCGCGGAAATGGCATCCATGAAGGCAGGCGATCTAATCAGGTCAATCGATGGCAAAGCAGTGCGGACGCCGATGGAGCTAGCCGCTGAGCTGTCGGACAAATCCGGGAAGGTTCGCATCGGCTTTCAGCGGGGTGATTTTGCGACGGAGACGGTAATCATGCTGGGCACTCGCTGACTACCCCCAAAGAAAACAAAATCGCTCACTGGAAAAGCGGCTTGAGGGGATATCTGAGAACTGAGAGCTGACCGCTCAGAGCTGCCCTACAGTTCATACTTCTTCATTAAGTGACGAAAAGACCGGTAGGAGATGCCCAGTACGTCGGCGGCCCGGACCTGCACGCCGTTGGTTTGTCCCAGCGCGGACTGTAGCAGCGAGCGCTCGATCTGGGCGACGTAGTTTTCCATGTTCACGCCCTCGGGCAGGACCGAGCCCGCGGGCACAGTCATGGTCGTGTTTATTGCGGTTTCCGCGCCAGCGGCCGCGGCGCGAGCCTTCGGACGCTCCGCCGGCAACTCGACGCGCAGCTCGCTCGTGGTTTCGAGCGCCACCGCCCGTTCGATCGTGTTTTCCAGTTGCCGCACGTTGCCCGGCCAGTCGTAGCCGGTCAGAGCTTCGAGCGACTCCGCTCGGACGCCGTGAATGCTCTTCCCTGCCCCGGGCGCATATTTTTTCAGAAAGTGATTCGCCAAGAGCGGTACATCCTCCCGGCGCTCGCGCAAGCCGGGCACACGAATGGGAATGACGTTCAGGCGATAGTAGAGGTCTTCGCGGAACGTGCCCTCGGTGACCTGCCGGTCGAGATCGCGGTTGGTAGCGGCGATGACGCGCACATCCACCGGAATTTCGTTCGTGCCGCCGACCGGTCGCACCGTGCGCTCCTGCAGCACGCGCAGCAGTTTGACCTGCATGGGCATGGTCATCTCGCCGATTTCGTCGAGAAAGATCGTGCCCTGGTCGGCAACCTCGAACAGTCCGCGCCGGTTCTGGTTCGCTCCGGTGAAGGCGCCCTTGACGTAACCGAAGAGCTCGCTTTCGAGCAGCGTCTCCGGGAACGCGCCGCAGTTGACCGAGACAAAAGCTTCGCCGGCTCGCGGCGAGCAGGTATGGACGGCCCGAGCGACCAGCTCCTTACCGGTTCCGCTTTCGCCGTAGACCAAAATCGTGCTGCCGGTGGTAGCAACCGTGCGGATGGTCTGCTTCAGCTTTTCGAGCGCCGGACTTACGCCGATGATGTTGTCGAGCGAATTGCGCGCGGCCGCGTCGCGGCGCAGGGCAAAGTTCTGACGGCTCAGCGAAACTTTCGTGAGAGAGCGGGCGATGGCGAGTTTGACTTCGTCCACCAGTCCCGGACTCTTGCGGATGTAATCGGTCGCGCCGCCCGCCTTGACGGCCTGCACCGCAGCTTCGTAGTCATCGACGGCAGTCATTAAAATGACCGCGGATTCGGGCGAGATCTGGTGCGCATGGCGCAGGACTTCGACCCCATCCACGCCCGGCATCTTGATGTCGGTAACAATCACGTCGAAGAGCGCGCTGTCGATCTTGCGCTTGGCCGCGTCGCCACCCGTAACGGTTTCCACCTTGTGGCCATCGCGGCGCAGGGTAATGTCGAGCAGTTCGCAGATCGAGCGCTCGTCGTCGACGACGAGAATGTTACCCACGCGCGCCTCCTCCCGTTCCCGCGGCTGCCAGCGCCGCTCCGGCGGATTGCGATGCGGAGGAAGTTCCAACCGTGGCGCCCTCCTCATTTTCCATGCGCCGCAACCGCACCACGAAGCTGGTCCCCTTGCCGACTTCCGAACGCGCCCACACCTTGCCTTCGTGCGCCTGCACGATCTGGTATACGATCGCCAGGCCCAGCCCGGTTCCGCCTTCAAAGTTCGACTGGAAGGGCTCGAAGATTTTTTCCGTCTGCTGCGGGTTGATGCCCGGACCGGTGTCGGCAAAGCTCATCTCCCAGTCGGGGCCGCGCTCGGACAGAGCCACGGTCAGGTTTCCACCTTTACCTTTCATCGCACGCACCGCGTTTTCCGAGAAGTTCCAGAACACCTGTTTAAGCTTGTCGCCATCGGCCAGCACCCAGGCTTCGGACTTCGCAAAGATTCGCTCGATCTTGATGCCCGCGTTCTCGGCGGTGAGGCGGTGTTCGAGCAAGGTAAGAGTGTCCTGCAGCAACGGAACCAGGTTCACGCGCTCGAAACGATACTGCTTGCCCCGTGAGTACGCCAGAAAATCGGTGACGATGTTGTTGAGGCGATCGGACTCGCGGATCACAATCTGCAAGAGGTGCCGCTCCTCGGAATTCAAGGTGGGCGCATCCGACAACATGCTGACCGAGCCGGCAATGGAGGTCAAGGGATTGCGGATTTCGTGAGCGATGGCCGCGGCCAGGCGGCCCACGGCAGCCAGGCGATCCTGCATGCGCACCTCGCGCTCCAGTCGCCGGATCTCGGTGAGGTCGTCAAAGGAATAGACAAAGCCCAGGTCACCGCGCGCGCTCACGTTGAGCGCGGAAACCAGCACGCGAAACGTCTTGCGGAAACCGTTAGCGGCCACGTAGCGGACTTCTGCGTCGGCCCGGGCCACGCCGAAGTGGGGCAACGGATCCTGAAACAGATCGGCCACGGAGCGTCCGCGCAATTCGGCTTCCGAGATCTCGAGCAGTTGCTGAGCCGCTCGATTGACCAGCGTGATCCGCCCGTCGAGCCCGGTCGTGATCACACCGCCACTCATGGATTGCACGATATTTTCATGGAGCGCCTGCAGATTTTCGAGCGCACCGCTGGCATCCTTCAGTTGCACATCCACCTGGCGGAGCTTGCCCATCAGCAATCCCGCCAGGTAGGCGATGGCAAAGTAGGCGAACAGGTTGACGAAGATCACCACCTGCAGAGCCTTCAGCTTGGGATGCGAGCTCGCATACGAGGGAATGACCAGGTAGTAATCGAGTTCGAGGATGGTTCCGAACAGGATGAAAGCCAGAGCCGCGCTCAGATATCCCCACGCTCGCGGCAGCAGCATGCAAGCGACCACGATGACCAGGGGATAGAGGAAATTCAGCGAGCTGTCGATGCCGCCGGTGAGATGGACAACCAGCGTGACCATGGCCAGATCGGCGAGCACCTGCAGAATGGCCTGCAGGCGGTGTTCCCTCCACACCGAAACCAGAAAAAGGAAAAACAGCGAGAGCACGAACCACAGCACCAT
>JBEKWL010000035.1:0-24930 GCA_049513095.1 Terriglobales bacterium | reverse complement strand
CTCGGCATTCTGAAATTCCTGGCGTTCGAACAAGTCTTCAAGAATTCGCTCACCACGCTGCCCATGGGCGGCGGCAAGGGCGGTTCGGATTTCGACCCCAAGGGCAAGAGCGACAACGAAGTGATGCGCTTCTGCCAGAGCTTCATGACCGAGCTCTGCCGTCACATTGGCCCTGACACGGACGTTCCCGCCGGCGACATCGGCGTGGGCGGACGTGAAATCGGCTTCATGTTCGGCCAATACAAACGGCTGCGGAACGAATTCACTGGCGTTCTCACCGGCAAGGGCCTGGCTTGGGGCGGCTCGCTGATTCGTCCCGAGGCCACCGGCTACGGCTGCGTGTACTTCGCCCAGGAAATGCTGAAGACCCGCAAAGACAAGCTGGAAGGCAAAATCTGTCTCGTCTCCGGCAGCGGCAACGTCTCGCAGTACACCGTCGAGAAGCTGCTGGATCTGGGCGCGAAGCCGGTTACCCTGTCCGATTCCGACGGCGCCATCTATGATGCCGACGGCATCGACCGCGACAAGCTCGCCTTTGTCATGGAGCTGAAGAATAACCGCCGCGGCCGCATCCAGGAGTACACGAGCAAATTCAAGAAGGCCATCTACAGCGCCACCGACAAGAAGCTCGACCACAACTGGCTGTGGAACATCAAGGCCGACTGCGCCTTCCCGAGCGCCACTCAGAATGAGATCAACGCGAAAGACGCGGCGAACCTCATCAAGAACGGCGTGAAGGTCGTGAGCGAGGGAGCGAACATGCCAAGCACCCTCGAAGCCACCAAGGCGTTCCTCGACGCCAAAGTCCTCTACGGACCGGCCAAGGCCGCCAATGCCGGCGGCGTTGCCACCTCCGGATTGGAAATGGCGCAGAACAGTATGCGCATCTCCTGGACCCGTGAAGAAGTCGATGATCGTTTGCACAAGATCATGATTGCCATCCACCAGAACTGCTACGAAACGGCCGAGAAGTACGGCACGCCCGGCAACCTGGTGAACGGCGCCAATATCGCGGGCTTCCTGAAGGTCGCAAATTCCATGCTGGATCAGGGCCTGGTGTAAGCAGATCGTTTCTCCTTACTCGGGATTGTAATCCCGAGCGAAGCGAGGGATCTGCAGTTTGACCGAGCACGGAAGCAAGGCGGGAGGGAGAAATCCCTCCCGCTTTTTCATGCGCGGAAAACTCGTGTGGTGACGGGGCTTTGCCCCGTCTCAGACTGCCGAACAACCCTGTTGACCATGGTTTTGGGAAGCCCGGCAGGGCTTCACACCCTGCGGAAACTCCGCGCCTGCCCCACCCCCTGTCATCCTGAGCGGAGCCAGGTCATGCGCGAGGCGCATGGCTTTTGGCGTAGTCGAAGGACCCCTACACCCTCTCGATCTCAGATGCGCCTCAGCCGCCCCCATAGCCCCTCGCCGGACCGGCCTCCGCCCAAGGAAGTAAGCGCGGAAACTGCGCGGGGAATTCTTTAGATCAGAACTCTGGATTTCATGAAGCGCAAGCAAATGTTAGTGTTCACTGAGCGTGAAGCTCACCGTGACCTGCGTTTCCGCCTCCACCGCATTTCCGTTCAGCAAGTACGGCCGGTATTTCCATTGCCTCACCGCATCCAGGGCGGCTGGAGCCAGCATTGGATGACCCGACACAAGTTCGAGGCTTATGACGTCGCCCGTCTGGCTAATCACCGCCTTCATCACTACGGAACCCTGGATCCTCGCATCTCGCGCCAATGGCGGATAAATTGGTGGCACCTTGCTAACGAGGAGCCCCGTAGCGACGCCCTGAGAAATGCGGATTCGTCCCGCAAGCTGCGGTGTTCCGGAAGCAGGGTTCCTCGGAGTAGCTGCGCTGCCGCGAGGCAAGGGGGTAGCAACCTTCTCCTCTACGACCTCGCCGCTGACCATGCAGGTCGCCGCCTTCCCATCGGCAGACGCGCGCACCGTGCCACTCTCGTCCGAACAGAACGCGCGTTGACCCGAGCCCGGCGCTTCCGGCTCAGCCACGACGCGGTAGTGAGACGTATCGCACTCCGAAATGGCGAAGGTATAGCCGTTTTTCTTGCCGCCGGCTAATTGCGAATCATAAAGGTAGCCACGCTTTGTGGCGCCCGCTTCTTTGCCAGTGCTTCCGAGAGTAGAAAGCGTGCACGCAAAGCCGCCTTGTGCAGTTTGATATGACTTCTCGGCAGCGGCCACCGCGCGCACCGACCAGAGCGCCGTCTGTTCATTCTGACGGAACTGACGTTCTTCCAAACCCTTCAGGAAAGCCGGATCGGCCAGGGGAAACCGCACCGTCGCGCGAACTTCATTCAAGCGCCAGACTTCGGATTCCATCTTCATTAAAAAGTTGAAGCGAAGAATGAAGGGAAGAAGAGTTTCCTCTTTTCCGCCGCTAATCATGTGCAGGGCGAGCTCAATCTGATCCTCGTCGCCAACAAGGTCGTCCCGTTCGACTGTGATGTACATTCTTTCGTAATTTCCGCCGGCGGGTTCTTTGGCAGTCAAAAAGGTCGAGCCGGTGTCGAAGGTTTCCATCTTCATTCCGCCCTTGGATTGCGCTGCCAGCATGGAGAATACCCCTGGAGCACTCTGACCATTCGCTCCCCCGAGTTTCTCGTAAGTTTGGCGAGTGGCATCGGAAAGATGTTTTTCGAGATGGCCCGGTGCTTGACCAAAAAACATTTCGATCAGTGCCTGGCGCGCAGTCTGCGGAGGAGCCGACTGCGAGGGCGCGGTTTGTGCACCCACCGAAGATGAGGCCGCGATAGCGAGCGCAAAGGCAATACCAGATAATGGGCGCATTTCAGGTCCCCCCAGAATCTAAGGAGTGAGCTTAACAGAATAGGTAGGTGGGCCACATTAACGGTGAAGTATGACGCGTGTTTGTCTCTGAACATTGACCGAAATAACTGGGGGTGCGCCCTTCTCGCGCTTTTCGAGAAGTGGCCTGCCGAACCGCCGACACCGTTCGACTCCGCTTTACGCGCCCGCGGTCGGATCTTCATTATTAAGCACCTCCCACTCATTCATCACCTCCAGCCAGTGAGCACCATCACAGACATTCCACACGCCATGCCCGAAAATGAAGGTCTGATTGGCCAAGGCAAAGGTGCGTCCGTCTCCAGAGACGGACTTCGATGCCGAACAGAAAGGCCATTGCAAGCGCTCTTTGACAACCCAAATGACACTTCACCCCACTCCCGATTAGGGACCAAGGCGAAGCATTTCGCCGCCGAGCTGAGGCGATTAGCGGGCGTCAGCCCGCTGCCGAAATCCTGAGCGGAGCGACGGATCTCGTAACTCCTTATTTGTGAATACTTTACATATAAGTCATTATTCCTGAATATTTTGCAGCTAACCGTATGATTCTAATGGGTCAAGAAAGTAGGGGGAGGGGGGGACCCCTGGCAATCTTTGCCAACTACGTAATTGGCGGGTGGACGATGGCTGCAACCGCTCTCCGCTACCGCGCCCGCGCCAGCACCAGCGTGACATCGTCGGGCTGTTCGTTGTCGCCGATCCAGTCGGCCACGGCGGCGGCGACAATTTCGGTGATGCGCTCCAGCGGCAAATGGCGATTCGCGCGCACCAGTTCGATCAGTCGCTCCTCGCCGAACTCTCCATAATCGTTTTCCGGTTCGGTCACGCCGTCACTGTAAGCGACCAGCACATCGCCGGGGCGAAGTTGTACCGTCGCTTCCGGAAAACTCAAATTGTCGAAGAGGCCGACCACGGTTCCGCCGCAGCTCAGCAGTTGCGACGACCCATCTTCGGAAATCAGGATGGGCGGCAGGTGACCGCCGTTCGTGTACGTGAACCGGCGCGTCGCTCCGTCATAGATTCCCAAAAACAAAGTCGCGTACTTTGCCTCCGGGGTGCTTTCGTAAAGCTGATGGTTCAGCAGCGTCAGCAGCGTCGCCGGAGACGCTTCCGTCCCTCCCGACTCCGAAGCCAGCATTAACCCCGAGCCTCCCGCGGCACCGACGGTAGCCGGTTCACGCAGCGTTAGTTCGCTAAGCAGGGATCTGTCTTCGATGCTGTAGGCCCGCACCGCCGCGTAGATTGTCGCCATCAGCAGCGCCGCCGAAATTCCTTTGCCGCTGATGTCGCCAACCGCCAGCATCAGCCGGTCGGAATTCAGCGCGAGAAAATCGTAGTAGTCCCCGCTCACCGTCCGCGCCGGACGGCAGAACCCATGCACTTCCAGCGTCTCCAGTTGCGTGATCAACTTGGGATAAAGCTGCGCCTGCACTTCCTGCGCAATCGCCAATTCGCCTTCCAGGCGCTGCTTTTCCTTCTGCTCCTGTACCAGTTTCTCGATCGATGTGGTCATCGAGTTGAAGGAGTTGGCCAGCGTTGCCAGTTGGTCGCTCGACTGCACCGTGATGCGGTGGCTGAAGTCGGCACGATTGACGTGCTTGGTGCCTTCGTAGAGTTGGTCCACCGCCGAGGTGATGGTGCGCGCCAGTTTGGTTCCCACGAACAGCGCCAGAAACCAGATGATCGCGAACACAAACATGATCGACAGCAAAATGTATTCCAGGCCCTTGGCGTAATCTCCCAGCGCCGCAAAAAGTCTCGCATAGAGCACCGAGGGCCGCGTCTCGACCTCCGCCAGCGCTCCATCGCGCTGTCGTTCTCCCCTGGCCCAATCCACCACCTGCAACGGGATCGGAAAACCGATCTGACGATCGAACGCGCCGCTGGCTGGAGGAATCGCTCCCGCAGAAAAAACCTGCTGCCGTTGTTTTCCGTCATCGAATGCAAGGAAGGGCTCCGAGGAGTTCTGCTGCGGAGGAGCGGCCGAGTTCGCCGTCGCACTCTCGTTTCCATAGACCGCAATCCGGCCGATGTCCGCCGCGATCTTCTCGACGAACTCCTTGTCGAGCGGCTCACTCAGGATCACGCGCAAAGCTTCCGGTTCAGCCGCGAGCACGGTCGCCGTACGCAGATAGAGTGTGCCGTGGTCGCGCACGATGTCGCCGAAATCCCCGGTGATAAACGACGGAGAGTCAAAGCCAGCCGCGCCCTCCGGACCCGAGCAGTAAGGCTGCGGCTGGTTGCGGTACCAAGCGCACACCTGCCGCCGCGCCCACTCCGGACGACGCGGCCTGGTCCGGCCGAGCATTCCCGCGTCCAGCTTTCCACCGCCCGAAATTTGCGTCGCCAGGTGATTGGCGATGGCTCGGTTGGCTGCCTCCATGCTGCGCAGGTGAGTTGTGATGTCGGAAGTTACGACAAAGCCGGCGAACTGCCAGGCAAGAAGATAGAGCGTGATCAGCGAAATCATCCCCAGGAGAAAAACCGGAATCACGCCAGTAAAAACATAGGTAACGAGCAACCGGTTCCGCAGCCGCCACAGGAGTTGCGAGCGCAGCCAGCGGAACCCGGCAACCGCGAGCAACACAATTGCCAGCGCGCTGAGAAAAATTACCCAGCCCGTCAGGCTCGCCGATGTTGCTGGGCTCGCACGCCGCGTTAGCCATTGCACCGCGAACAGAAGCAGGTCGAGAGCCAGCGCGTAGAGCGCCGCCCACGCGATCCAGCTCTGCGGCCAGAGCCCTTTGTCGCGCAGCTTGCTCTCGAGTTCCAGAGAAATCAGTCTCATCCGCTCGCCTGATTCGCCGCCTGATTATAGGACGTCGCGCCTGCCCTCATATCTCAGGCGTCATATCTCAGGATAGATGTCGAAAAAGGCCGCGAGACTCGCCTTGAGCTGCTTCTCGATCTCGTCTTTGCCGCCCTCGAGAATGTGCATGGCGACGTGCGCATCCCGCCCATTCTTCAGTTTGACGGTCGCCGCACCAACCTCCGCGACCTCATCGGAAGGCAGCAGACGCAGACCGTACACCAGTATGAGGTTTGCCATCCCACGATTGTAGGCCAGAGAAAGTAAGCTGGGAAACTTCAGACTGGGAAGGTGTCAGGTCGCAGGTGCCAGGTGTCAGGAAAATCAGCCGCGGTCTTCGTTTTGGTTTTTCCTGACACCTGACACCTGACACCTGACTCTAGCCCGGCGGCCAGTGCAGCGAGCGCCCGCCGATCAGGTGCACATGCAGATGAAAAACCGATTGCCCCGCGCGCGGGCCCACATTCAGCACGGTACGGTAGCCATCTTCAATCGACCGCTCGCGCGCAATCTGCGCGGCCGCCAGATGGCAGCGACCTATCAGATCCGCGTCCTCTGCCGCGGCTTCCTTCAAGCCGGAAATATGTTTCTTCGGGATGACCAGCACGTGGGTCGGGCCTTGTGGGTTCAGATCTTCAAAGGCAAATGTGTGCTCGTCTTCGTAAACTTTTTTGGATGGCACTTCTCCGCTAATGATTCGGCAGAATAGACAACCCGCCATAAGTGAGTCTCCCCTTGCCTGGGATTACGATCATCCGGCAAGTCAACACGGAGATAAGTTCTCTATATCTCTGGAAGAAACAATACACCACTACAGCTAACTACGTCTGGGAAGAAAGTTTCAGTCGAGCCGCACCAAAAATACCGATCCCTCCGCCGTCTCCGTCTCGTGGGCCAGAGCTGTCGCGCGCTGGCGGTCGTCGTCCAGCACCCGCACCCGCACCCACCAGTCTCCTACGGGACTCACAAACTTCAAGACTTTGGCCGTCTGGTAACGCTCCTGCAAGTGCCCCGCTAATTCGGCGGCCGCTTTCTGCCCGGTGAAGGAGCCAATCTGAACCGCCCAGCGTCCGCCCGTATCGAGCGACGCAGGCGCCTGCAATACCTCCAGCCGAACTTTGGCAGTGCCCGGCAAGTACACATCCAGCGCCTTGGCGGCGGCCAGGGAAAGATCGACGATACGTCCCACCACGAACGGCCCGCGATCGGTGATCCGCACCAGCGCCGAATGTCCGCTTTTCAAATTCGTGACGCGCACGATCGAGCCCAGCGGCAAAGTGAGATGTGCCGCCGTCATCGCGTGCATGTTATAAACCTCGCCGTTCGATCCGCGCCGGTTGTGATAGGGAGCGCCGTACCAGCTCGCCATCCCGGTTTGTTCAAAGATCGGTTTCGCGCCGGCGGGAACCTCGATCTTCTCGTTTTCGCCCGTCGTTCCCGCAGACGGCGGAGTCGCGGCTGGTTTCTCTTTTTCTTGCGGGAGTGACGGCGGTGGTGGAACCGGCGCCGGCGTCGCTTTGTGACCACAGCCGCTCAGAAGCGCGCTGCCCAGCAATAGAAGAAATAGAAGACATGGCAGCGGGCAGGTCGCCGGCCGCCGCGACGGCCGCCGCGTGTTCTCGGGCGGGCAACTGGAAGAGAGGCAGTTCAAGAACCCTTGCGCTGTGTTTCCAGAAAGTCCGCGAACTCGGAGAGCTTTCCCGCCGCCGTTCGCAGCGCCTTCGAAGAATGCGTTCGCACCGCTGGTACAACCTCGTCGTTCAGGTACGTCACCAGTTCCTTCGTCTCTTTTTCCAGAGTCTCGGAGATATTTGCTACCGAGCGGTTGAAGCGCGCGGAAGCCTCCTCCACCTTGCGGTCGAATTCTGTCATACACACCCTGCCGGCTGGGATTAATGTCCACGCGCGTGTCGCGGTTACCAAGCTTCATTATTATCGTGGGCTCCCTCCCGGCGGTCAATTGGCTTTGTGTGGAAGCGGGGCTTTGCCCGCTTGGACTGGGCCCTTCGGCTCCGCTCAGGGCAGGCTCCGCCCCGTCCCCACACCAGCCGAGTCACGATACAATCACGCCATGCGTCCGAGGACAACTGTCGAATCTCCGCCGGTTTCTCTGATTGTGATGCTGACTTTCACGCTGATGTTCGCGCCGGCGTGTACTTTTTATGGCGATCGTCCGGCGCGCGCTTTTTCTGAAGCAACCGGAGGCGAGGGCCTGGAGCGCGTCTTCTGGAAAGATGTGCAAGCTGCGAACTGGGTTGAGGTGGAGCGCGCTCTCGCTTCGAATTACGTGGGCGTAACCCCCGGCGGAACGCTCGATCGCTCCGCCACGCTTGAGCAGTATCGCCGGTGGCAGCTGAAAGACTGTGCCCTCGGCGATCTGAAAACGGAGTTGAACGGAACCACCATCGTGGTGACCTATACGATCACTCTGAACGGTGTCACCTTGAATGGAACCGCCGGCTCGCAACCGCTTCCTTCGGCGCCGCAGCACATGATGACCGTGTGGCAGCAGCAAAAAGCCGGATGGGTGGCCATCGCGCACAGCGTCAGCCAACAATAATGCGCGCATCCAGTTCCATCGCCGTAGAGACGCGGCTCGCCGCGTCTCCAGTTCCACCGACTGGCAAGGATCTCGGCCCTTTCCGGCGCGCTCTCCTCCGCTGGTACGACCAGCATCGGCGCGATCTTCCCTGGCGCGAAACTCGCGATCCCTACTCCATCTGGGTCAGCGAAATCATGCTGCAGCAGACGCGCGTGGCCGCCGTGCTGGAACACTACCGCGTTTTTCTCGAACGCTTCCCCAACGTCGAAGTGCTAGCCGCAGCCTCTGAAGACGCGGTCCTCGCAGCTTGGAGCGGTCTGGGCTACTATCGACGAGCGCGCCTGTTGCATCGCTGCGCGCGGCAGATCGCTAAACAATACGGCGGCTGCTTCCCCCGGAATTCCGAAAACTTGCTCGCCCTGCCCGGCGTCGGACGCTACACCGCCGCTGCCATCGCCAGCATCGCCTTTGCCGAGCCCGTAGCCGTTGTCGATGGGAATGTCGAGCGTGTATTGCAAAGACTGATCGGCAATAAATTGATCGGCATCAATCTCACCACACCGCAAACCTGGCAACACGCGCAAGCGCTTCTCGCGAGTTCCCGGCCCGGAGACTTCAATCAGGCCATGATGGAACTCGGCGCAACCGTGTGCGTGCCGCGCGAGCCCCGCTGCCTAATGTGCCCTGTGCGGAAATGGTGTGTCACGCGGGGAGAAGTTCCGCGCACCGAGCCGCCCTCCCGCCAGACAAAGAAACAAATCTGGTGCGCCCTTGAGTGGCGCGACGGCAACGGCAGTGGTAATGGCAAAGTGCGGCTGGTGCAACGCCCGTGCCAAGCCTCGCTCATGCCCGGTATGTGGGAACTGCCCCAATCATTCGAACCCCCGTGTCCATTGCCGGCTTCCGTGCGCTGGCGCACGTTTCGCCATTCCATTACCACCACCGACTACACGGTTCATGTGTTACGGAATACACCGTTGCGGAATACGCCGTTGCCAGATGCTGCGCCCGCCGCGAAAGGCACATGGATCGCAATTGACCGCATCCCTCGGATGCCAATCACCGGGTTGACGCGGAAAATCCTGAAGGCCGGCGGCATCATCTAAGTTTGTGAGGCATTTCTTTTATGAAATGGCTCAATCGCCTTTTCGGAGGTCGGAAGGATATGACGGCATTGCGGGAAGGAAGCAAAGCGCCTGACTTTTCTTTGCCCGCTCTCTTTAGCGGCAAAGAGGTCGGCACGTTCTCATTGCAAGCCGCACTCCAGCGCGGGCAAGTGCTGGCGGTGTTCTTCAAGGTTTCCTGCCCGATCTGCCAATATGCGTTTCCGTTTTTCGAGCGCTTGCGCAAAGCGTACGGTGGCGAGAAAGTCGCCATCGTAGGAATCTCTCAGGACGACAAGCACAACACCGCCGCCTTTTTGAAGGAGTATGGCGTAACCTTCCCCGCGCTCCTCGACGATCCCGCCGGCTATGTGGTTTCAAACGCATACGGCCTCACCAACGTGCCGTCGTGGTTCCTCATCGCGCAGGACGCCGAGATCAAGGTCTCCAGCGTAGGCTGGGTAAGAGCGGACGTGGAAGATCTGAACCACCGCCTGGCCGATGCCAACCGGACCTCGATACGGCGGCTGTTTCGCCCCGGAGACGACGTCCGCGACTACCAACCTGGTTGAGGCTCGAAAAACTGATCCCGCGGTCGCGGGAGAAGAGCGAGGTTGGAAGATGAACGGCGGCCTGCGAGGCGACGAATTCGAAAAGAGCGCGCCAGTCGATACGTGACGACAGCCGTTACCGCGTTCGTTCCGCGCTTGCACTAGCGTAACTTTGGGCCCGTCCCGGCGACGTGCTAGCCTGCTGCTTAGTATTGCAGTTTCAGCAATTTGCAAGCAGCGCAAGAGACGAGTGCCGATGCCCAAACTCCCGGTTTTCCGGTTGCGTAATTCTGAACCACCGAGCCGGCCCGATCTTCAATACTACGGGCTCACCCTCGCGTTCAGCGATTTGCAACTGGGCGTCGACAATCTCCGCTACGATGTTTTTCTCAGCCGGCGCATCACCGCGGATTTAAGTTTTCATCTCGCGCGGTACATCTGCCGCCTCGGTGAGGTGGAATCGCTCTTCGAAATGGACGTTCCCTCCGCGGCCCAAACCAAATTCATACGCGCCGCCGAGGGCACCACCAAACTGCGCAAGCCCGGCCCCGCGGACCTGAAAACTCTGCTGGTCTCGATTCATCTCGCGATCCTGAATCGCGCCAAGGCAGAAGGCAATCCATCGATCGATGTGCTCGGCCGCCTGGCCGTGCTCAAGTTCATACGCACCGAACTGCAAATGCAGTTTGCCAGGATTCTCGAACAGTGCCGCATGAAGTCAAAGTCGCTCGAGGGCGTGCGGCAAGCGAAAATGATGCAGACCCAGGAGCTCGTCTCCTCTTTCCAGGTGCGCAAGAAGATCATCCTCCGCCGCGCCGGGCAGGAGGTGTTTCGTCTGCTTCGCGAAATCGAAAAAGAAACGCTGGCCCGCACCCGGCGCTCGCTGCTCGGCGAATTGCCCGCCGACTGTTATCGTCTGTTCCTCAATCCGCTGATTCTTACCGAAGATGGCCGCGACGATTATCTCTGCGCCGAGCACTATTATATGTTCGGCAACTTCGACAGAGATCCCGACCGTTTCCCCAGTCTCCGCCAGTTCGCGCTAAATTTTCTGCGTGAACTCGGATATGGGGAAGGCATTGACGATGAGCATCTGGAGCAGGCGCTCAATGTTCCCGAAAACGCGACGACGCTCGTTGGCACCGGCAACGGCGAAGACTTGACGCCCGAAGATCGCAATCGAAAAGACCGCCTCGACATCTGGACCCGTATGCTGCAGCGCCAAGGCGTTCTGTCGCACGTCGTTGCTTCCTATGAAGCCGTTCCTCTGCTCGCCGAGTATGCGCCGCGGGTAAATCCGCAGCAGATCAAGAACGCGCTGATCTTCCGCGCAGAAGCGGAGCGGGTCGAAAAAATAATTGCCGAAAGCCGTCTCCATTCCGACCGTCTCTTTGCCGCCGTCGGACGCGTAGCCTCTTGCCGCGGCTCGGAGCGCAGCCGCTTTGCCGCGCGTCTCTTGCACGATCTATTTTGCTATCACCGCGACCTGCGCGGCCTGGAAGCCCTCAGCGCCGGATTTGACAGCATCAACCTGGTCAGCGACGACAAAGTTCGCGAACTCTCTACCCTCAACGGCATGCTCTACGAGTTCCTGCCTCCCGAAGACCAGAGGCCCGCTGGGGATCGAGTCGTTCATCACGTGATCCTGAAAGCCGACGTGCGCGACTCCTCACGCCTCACCCGCTCGCTGATGGAAAAAGGCATGAACGCCGCTTCCTATTTCAGCCTTAATTTCTATGATCCGGTAAACAAGTTGCTGGCGAAATACGGTGCTACCAAAGTCTTCCTCGAAGGCGATGCCATCATCGTGGCGCTGCTCGAACGCGAAGGCGAGGCTATGCTCAGCGTCGGCCGCGCCTGCGTGCTGGCGTGCGAGATTGTAAGCCTGCTACGCGAATACAACGAACTTTTGGAACGCTCCGGTTTGCCCCAGATGGAAGTCGGCCTGGGCATCGCCTATCAGGATTCGCCTCCGCTCTACCTCATGGATGGCGAGCACCGCATCATGATTTCCGACGCCATCAATGAGAGCGACCGTCTCTCCTCCTGCAGCAAGCGCGTCCGCAAGAAACTCGCACCCGATGCCGGAGTCTTCCAGGTGTACTCGGTTCAGATCGGAGGCGGAGGCAATAAAAACGACGGCGCGAGCGCCGAAACCGAAGCGGAAGAGATGCGCCTTAACTACAATATTGGTGGAATCTGTCTGAGCGAATCGGCCTTCCACAAACTGCAGCAGGAAATCTCGCTCTCACTCTGGGCGGCAAGTCCGAGCGAACCTGGGTTTACCGGACCTGGGTTTACCGGACCTGGCTTTACCGGACCATGGATCGACGAGCAGCGCGAGTTCTTCGTTGGCACGGTTCCCATCGCCAATGGGGTATTTCGCAAGATTGCTATCCGCAAAAACCGTATCGCCCAAGTCGACGTCCGCGATCTATCCATTTTGCACTGGACCGACCGCTGCTACTACGAAGTCTGCGCCAACCCCGCCGTATACGCCGTCCTGCCTGGAGAAAAATCTGCGCCCGCTTCACGTTAGAATTTCTACGATCAAGTCCCGCCTCACCCGCGCTCAGAAACTCCGCCGAACCCGAAACGGGATCTCCACCACCGTTTCAACCGCCACTGGTTTTCCCGCTCTTTCTGCCGGCAGGAATTTCCAGCTGGCCAGGGCTTTCGTCGCGTAGGAATCCAGACGTTCATCCGGGCTGTTGAGGACGCGAATGCCGCTCACCTCACCATCGGCGCCAATGACCGCATAGAGCTTGACCACGCCGTGTACGTTGGTGCGAATCAATTCCAGTGGATAGCCGGGGTCCGATTTTTCCATGGCAACCGGCTCCAGTAATTGCCCGTCTTTCCGCCCCCCGTCGAGTTCCGCAAACTTCATCACCCAACTGCCCGTCGAGGAATTCAAATTCGGCATGTTCATCGTCCTGCCATAGACGCGCTTGCCGCCAAAAACCTTGCGGTCCACCTCGGTGATTTTGTCGTCGGAAACCGGAGAGGCAACGCGGGCACCCGGCCGCGCTCCCGGCGTCGCTCCCGATGATGACGATGACGAAAGGCTAGCCATCTCGCGCGCGTCGTCCGCGCCGGCGTCCGCCGCGCCCACGTACAGGCCAGCCGGCAAAGAGCCGTTGGTGCGCGTTTTGAAGCCACCGCCCTTCGCATCCGATTTCGATCCCGCCAAATCTGGCGTTCCCGAAGCGCCGGGCCTTCCCTGTGGAGTTGCGGCAAATGTTCCCCGGCGATTGCCTTCAGGAGCAGCCACGGGTCCAGTGGGCGCAACGGGATGAATTCCCAACGCGATCAGCCATCCGCCCGCGCTGGCGCCGCTCGTCGCAGCCACGCTCGGCGGCGGGCCCACCGGTTGTATGCTACCGCCCCCTAAACGTCCGCTGCCGCGCGCCGCCAGCGAATGTTGTTCCTCAAGCGTGAGTTGTGGTGCGGGGGCCACCACTTCACTCGGGCCGATGTTCACGAGCCCAACTTGCCCGTTAGTCGATTGCGTTAACTCCGGAGGCGGTTCCACGACCGCCGTTTCGGGCCCGTCCAAGCCGCGCGTGTGATGAGCCGTCACTTCCGGAGGCGGCGCAATCACATCCGCCTTCATTGCCGCCTGAACCACGCGGTCCGGCGCAAACTCCACGTCCGGCGCGGGCGCCACGACCTGGGCTTCCGGAAATTGGGCATCCGGCGCAACCATGCGGTTCAACGCGGCTCGCGTCGCATCCAGCGGAACCGCCGGAACGATGGCTCCGGTCGCAACGATGTTGGGCAGGGCGACATCGCGGTCGAGCTTGAGATCGGGCGGCACGACGATGGTTTGGGACCGATTGTCCGCTTCCAGCGGAACCGAAATGATCGGTTGCTTCGCGTAGGCGGGGTCTCCCTCTTGCTCCTTCGCTCCTTCAGATGCTCCCGTGTCGAGCGGCGGCAGATATTCTTCCGGCGTATAAGTTACCAGCGATGACGGGTCAAACGCGGCGTGAACCAGAACTCTTTGCTGTCGAATCCAGGAGAGCGAAAGCGTCCATATCAGAACAATTGCCGCCGCGTGCAACAGCGCGGATTGCAGAAATCGTCCCCAGGGTAGCTTTTGCTGGACGAACACATCCTGCCACAGGTCGAACTCCCCAGGGAACTCCGCCCGGCGAAGTACCGGGAGGAGTGCTGCGCGAAATTCGCTGTTGAATTCCGGGCTCGCAGGATCGTGTTCCACCAAGAATCTCAACAGTCTTTTTTCCGGGGATTCCATCTCTGGCTCCAAGTTGCGCTCTAGCCAACTCCCACAACGGTGCCCCCGGGAAGGCGGGATCCGAGGCGCCATCGCTGGTCCGCCACGGACGGCTACTCTCTAGACAGATTATAACTGACCGCGCGGGGTGGCTTGCCAGGCATCAAGTCTTGCCCCCATCACAATCATGACCGCTATACTGTTTCGGAGTGAGCATGCCGATCCACACCGCCCGCTTCTACGCAATGCAATTTGCGTCTTTCGTTTTTTTTGGTTTGATGCTGGCCGGTGCGCAGGTGAAACCGGATCGACTGAATAAAGATCGGCAGAGTCCAGCAGCTTCTGGCGCGGATTGTTCCGGCATGTATAGCTTTTTGCAAGACGGCGAGTTTGTGCAGGTCACCGTCGAAGACCAGGGACTCGTTACCGGCTTTGTTTCGCGCTACGGCGACTCGGAAAGCGATCGCGGCGTTTTTCTGGATCACTTTTTTAAGTCGGGTAAGCTCGATGGCAACCAACTCGCATTTACCACTGAGACCGTGCATGGCGTATCGTTCGAATTTCGCGGGACGGTCGAGCGCGGCGAAGGCAAGAACCGGGGCGACGACACGTATTACGTGCTAAAGGGAACTCTCGTCGAGAACACAACCGACGAAGCGAAGAAAACATCTTCCCGCTCGCGCGAGGTTGTGCTAAGAAGTTTCCCGCAGGATCTGGCGTCCCCACAGGCGGAAAAGAAGTAGACGGTCGGTCTTCCATCTCTCGAACGATCTCTCGAACCGGGAAGCGATGCGCGGTCAGGACTGCAAGTGTTCGGCGGGATGATGTGGCGACCACTGCGGATCTTCATCGGGCGTTACGATCTGGCCGTCGCGCATATGGACGATGCGGTCGCCATACTCGGCGGCCTCGGGATTGTGCGTAATCATGAGCACGGTCTGTCCCAAATCCTTGTTTGACTGGCGCAGCATGTTGAGGACGACGCTCGAGCTTTTCGAATCCAGGTTGCCGGTGGGCTCGTCGGCGAGCACGATGGCGGGGCGGTTGATGAGCGCCCGGGCGAGCGCGACCCTCTGCTGTTCGCCGCCGGAAAGCTCGTTCGGCCGATGCTCCAGACGCTGGGCGATGCCGAGCATCTCGGTGATCTTCTTGAGGAACGCGGGATCGGGCGCCGCCAGGCCGGCAATGTCAACGGCGATCTCGATATTCGAGCGCGCGCTAAGCGTCGGCAGAAGATTAAATTTCTGGAAGACGAATCCGATCTTGCTTTTGCGCAACCGGGTGCGCTCGCTGTCGGAAAGGGTGGCGAAATCCACGCCGTCGATGGTGACGCTTCCCGAGTCGGCGCGGGTCAGTCCGCCGAGCAGGTAAAAGAGCGTGGACTTGCCGCTGCCCGAAGGGCCCACGACCGTGACGAACTCCCCTTTTTGCACGTTGAAGGAGACGCCGCGCAGGGCGGGCACATCGACTTTGCCAACCCGGTAGGTTTTGCGCAGTTCCCTGGCTTCGATGAAGGCCGCCATCCAGTAAAAACCATATCACAGGAAGGCGGCAAATTCGGCGGGGCCTTACGCCACGGTCGCTTGCTCCACGTCCAGCGCACGGGCGTGGAGTTCAACCTGGCGCTTGGGGCCGCGCTTGCGCACCAGCAACAGGCGAATGCGTTCCAGCAGGTCCGCGGGTTCGTACATTCCCTTGGACAGAAAAACATCGGCAACCGTTTCGCGCTCGTAGATTTTGGTTCGGCCGGAGATCAGCACGGCCGGAGTCTGCGGCGAAAGACTCTTGATTTCTTCGATCAGCCGCGAACCATCCACACCGGGCATGATCAGGTCGGTGAGCACCAGGTCAACACCGCCGCGGCGAAAGACTTCGAGAGCCATCTCGCCACTGTTGCACGCGAGCACGCGGTAGCCCCTCGTTTCCAGCAGGATTTTGCGGATGGAAAGTGACTGTTCGTTATCGTCCACACAAAGAATCGTTTTCTTGGGCTTCATTGGGATGACCGGGAGACTGTGTTCACAAATGTTTTCTGAATTCGATACTTGATTTCTTTTTTTGGGAATCGTGAGCGAGGTGAATGCTATACAGATTCGGAGCGCCGGTAAAGTGCCGCGCTCGCCAATGGCACTCCGGTGGTTGGCAAGATCGTACCATCGAGCTGAGAGCCGCGACTGTCGCGGTGTTTCGCTCCGCTAGATGGCGAGCGTGACTTCACCACGGAGAACTTCTACACAATTTCCACCGACACGCACATTGACCACCTGGTTATCCTGCCGATTGTCCTGCTTTGTGGCGCGAACAAAAATGCGGCTGGGACGATGCACTTCGAGCCCTTGCTCGATCAAGACCTGCTCATCGCTCGCAGCAACGCCGTGCGCAACCATCCAGGCGGAGCAGCATCCGGCGGCAGATCCAGTGGCCGGATCTTCTCCGTTGTAAAAAATCATGCGGGCGTGGAGGCGGGCTTTGGGATCGACGGTTTCGCGGCAAACAAAATAGAAGAATCTCCCTCCGCTGCCCGCGAGATATTCGGCAGCGCGGTCGAGATCGAGGCGGAGGTTCTGCAGCGTCTTCAGCGAACGCAGCGCGGCGATGGTGAAAGGCACGCCGGTAGAGACGGTTTGGATGGGCGCGGAACCGTCGAAGTCAGCCGCGCTGAGGCCCGTGAGGCGCGCGACGTCGTTCACGTCGTGGATCGCGCCGAACTCGGGATTCTTCTGCGTCATCTCTCCGAAAGCGGGCAGCGGTGGATTCTCGGTGAAACACACAGGGACGGTGCCGACGTTCAGGTCAAGCCGGATTTCGGCTGCGCCGGCCTGGCCACGCAAAACGAAAGCCGTGCCGAGCGTAGGATGTCCGGCGAAGGGCAGTTCTTCCTGCACGGTGAAGATGCGCACGCGGACTCCGCGATTCTTTTCCGCAGCGGCGTCCCCGGGAAGAATGAATGTAGTCTCGGAAAGATTCATTTCGCGCGCCAGCGCCTGCATCTGCTCGGTGCTAAGGCCGCGTCCGTCGAGAAAAACCGCCAGAGAGTTGCCGGTGAGGGCGCGATTTGTAAACACATCGACCTGCACCATTGACAATTGGACCATGGAAAGACCTCACGCCGGAGCAGTTATGCCTGCGATCTTACCGCGCCTGATTTCGCCCGCCAAGGCATAATCGCGGCCCGCTGCGATACCATGACTTCAGCCGGAACCGGCGTGGCCCCGGTTGACGAGCTAAAGGCCGCTGTTTATTCTGTTCTCTATCAATGTAGTGGGGTTTAAACGCGCGGGCCTTCCATCGATTTCAAGAATCTACGCGAGGAACGAATATGTCTTTACGGATCAATTCGGAAGCTCCCAACTTTACTGCCGAAACCACGCAAGGCACGATCAACTTTCACGAATGGATCGGCAACGGCTGGGCGATCCTGTTTTCACACCCCAAGGATTTCACTCCGGTGTGCACGACGGAACTAGGCTACATGGCGGGTCTCGAACCGGAGTTTGCCAGGCGCAACACGAAAATTATCGGGCTGAGCGTGGATCCGGTGACCAGTCACGGCAAATGGGCTGCCGATATTGAAGAAACGCAGGGGCACAAAGTGACCTATCCGATGATCGGCGACCCGGAACTCAAGGTCGCGGAGCTCTACGATATGCTGCCCGCCGAGGCTGGAAACACCTGCGACGGCCGTACCGCCGCCGACAATGCCACCGTGCGCACGGTGTTCGTGATTGGTCCGGACAAGAAGATCAAGCTGATGCTGATCTACCCGATGAGCAGCGGACGCAATTTCGACGAGGTGCTGCGCGCGCTGGATTCGATCCAACTCTCCGCGAAACACAATGTTGCCACGCCGGTGAACTGGAAGCCGGGGCAGGACGTGATCATTCCCACCTCGGTTTCAGAAGATCAGGCCAAGCAAAAATATCCAGCCGGCTGGAAGACCCTGAAGCCTTATCTGCGAGTGGTGGCGCAGCCGAAGTAGTTCGTGTTAAGTTCCAAACGAACTACGGAAGCGCATGCGGTCCGGTGATCGTCCCGGTCTTCAAAACCGGCGGGCGGCATCTTCGATGTTGCCGGTGTGTTCGACTCACACACGCTTCCGCCAATGTGCAAGAAACGACCGGGAAAGGCGCCGACTGGAACACAGATGCTCAGCCAAAACCTGATACTTTTCCTGTTCCTCTCACCCATACCGTTTGCTGCGCAGCAGAGGACCCCATCGCGCTCGCGCTTGCCGCATGGATGTACTTCGAGAGCTAGGCCATGACACTACATCCTGCAGTTTTGCTCTTTTTTGGCGAGGTGGAGAAGATAAGGGAACCTGCCATCAGCTCGCCATATTCGAAGTTGAATCGCTCGAGGAAGAGCTACATGGCTAGTCGATGGTTGCAACTTGCTTTCTTACTGATACTTCTGGTCGCTTCGCCACTGTTTGCCAGCGGTCCCACTGGTACGATCACCGGCACAATAACGGACCCCTCCGGCGCGGTGATTTCAAAGGCGCGGGTGATTGTGCGCAACCAGGAAACCAACGCCACCCGCGATGCGGAGACCAACGAAGACGGCGACTACACCGTCGCGCTTCTGCCCACGGGCCGCTATCGCGTCGCCGTCGAGAGCGCGGGTTTCCGCCGGAGCGTCTTGAACGGCGTCAGCCTGGATGTAGATCAGACGGTGCGCCTTGATTTCGAACTTCGGATTGGCGCAATAACCGAGGAAGTGAACGTCACCGAGACTCCTCCCATCGTGCAGACCGACACCTCCACCCTGGGCCAGGTGGTCAACAATCGCCTGGTTCAGGAACTGCCGCTCAACGAACGCAACTTCCTGTCCTTTGCCCTGCTGGTGCCGGGAAGTCAGTTGCCGGCGGAAGGTTCCGAAAACTCGACGCAAGGCGGGTCCCTCAGCGTCAACGGCGCCCGCGAGCAGTCGAACAACTTCCTGCTCGACGGCGTAGACAACAACGATCCCTACATCAACCAGTATGTCGCTCTCCCTTCCATCGATGCCATTCAGGAATTCAAGGTTCAGTCCAGCGATTACTCGGCCGAGTTTGGCCACGCCGGCGGCGCCCAGATCAACGTCATTTTGAAAGGCGGCACGAACCAGTTCCACGGCACCCTCTTCGAGTTCTTCCGCAACCGGCAGATGGACGCCAAGAATTACTTCGACCTTCCCAGTTGCACCACCAACTCCGTGCCGGGCACTTGCGGCGACATTCCGCGCTTCGATCGCAATCAGTTCGGCGGAACTCTGGGTGGACCCCTGCGCAAGGACAAGACTTTTTTCTTTCTGTCGTACGAGGGACTGCGTTTGCGGCAGGCGACTACGCGTGAAGCTACCGTGCCCACAACGGGGCAATGGCAAGCTGCGGCAGGCTTGTCGGACGAACTGTTTGGCTGTCCCCTTAACCCTTCCTGCCAGGTCGGCCAGAATGTGTTCAATCTCTATCCGGCTGCCAACGTTGGCTCTGATCTGGCCAACTCGAATACCTTCCTTTCTGCTCCGGTCATCAGCAACACGGAGAATTTGATCACGGCCAAGGTGGACGAGCATGCCAGCTCCGCCGACACTGTGTCGCTTCACTACTCGCTGGCGGAGGAAAATCTCTTCAGTCCCTTCGATCCCGTCAATGCCTTCTCTGCGCTGCCCGGTTACGGCAGCTTCACCTTGAATCACGGCCAGAACGCCGGCCTGGAATGGACGCGCGTGTTTCGCTCCAGCGTGGTCAACGAATTCCGCCTGGGCTTCATCCGCATGCGGGCCACTGTGTTGCAGCAGAATCATGGCGATGATATCGAGGCGCAGTTGGGATTTCCTGACGTCCTGACAAACCCGGTAGACCTCGGAGCTCCCAATATCAACCTGATTGGCTTCGACGGCATCGGCGAGCCCGTCAACTATCCGCAGAACCGTAAGGACACCACCCTCCAGCTTTCCGATAACGTGGCTTGGACGGTTGGCCGTAACCAGTTCAAGATCGGCGCCGACTTCCGCCGCGTTCGCATCGACGACTATCTCGACTTCCTGGCACGGGGCGACTGGTTCTTCTCGGGGCAAACGTTAGCCGCAATCCTGACTCAGCCGCCTGTCAATGATCCCACTGCCTGCTCAGGGGCTCCCGGGGATCCTTATCCCCCTTCGATGTGCTCTCTGACGCAGTTGCTCGCCGGCGTCCCGGACTACGCCCTTGCCGTCAGCGGCAACACCTACAACACCTTAAGCAGCCACGGCGTCAGTGCTTACGTTCAGGACGACATCCACGTCATCCCGCGCTTCTTGCTCAACGTCGGCTTGCGTTATGAATTCAACAGCCCGCCGGTCGAGGCGCTGAATCGCTTCAGCGTTCCCGACCTTATTCCCTGTCCCGAGCCCTGCACCGCCACCCCCCAGTTCACCGTGGCGGGGACAAATGGAATCCCTCGGGCTACCTACAACCCCACCTACAGAGATATCGCCCCGCGGATTGGAATCGCCTGGCGGCCCTTGAAGTCGGAGCGCTGGGTGGTCCGCTCCGCCTACGGCATCTTCTACGATGTCCCCATTTCCCAGATCAATATTCTTCCTCGCATCAATCCGCCGTTCTACGACCTGGCCGCGTATTTCCAGACCCAGACTTGCCCCGGTGGGTTGTGCACGGTTCAGGACATCCTCAGCCAGACCGGCCAGCAGTCGGGCGTGGTCCAAGCCCAGATGATTTCTCCCACGTTCCGCGACGGATACATGCAGCAGTGGAACGCCGACTTGCAGTATGAGGTGGGATCCAATTGGATGATCGACCTCGCATACGTCGGCTCCAAGGGCACCCATTTGGCGAACGTGATCGATCAGAACCAGTCGAATCCCTTGACCGGTCCGCCCTACGGCCAGTTTTCCTCGGTCTTGTACGTGGAATCGAACGCCAGCAGTTCCTATCAGTCCATGCAGTTCCGCTCGGAGAGACGTGTAAGCCACGGGTTGGACTTCCTGGCTTCGTACACGTACTCCAAGTCCATCGACGACATTTCCTCGATCTTCGGGGGCAGTGCGGGCTCCGGCTTGCCGCAGAACTCACAAAATCTCAGTGGCGACCGCGGTCTTTCCGACTTCAATGCGGCGCACCGCTTATCCCTGAGCTTCGTCTACGACCTGCCATTCCGCCGCATTTGGGCCCAGGGTCCGGGCTGGAGCCGGAGACTGCTGGACAACTGGCAGACGGGAGGAATCCTCGCGGCGCAGACGGGATCCCCCTTTACCGTGGTTCTGGCGGGAGCTCCCGCCGCCTCCGCCGCGGCTTTCGGCAACCCGGAGCGGCCCGACCTTGTAGGAGACCCATTCAAAGCCGGACCCGTTGCGGCGAACCCAACTTGCCAGGCCCCCGCTCAGGTGGGGACGCCACAGAACTGGTTTAACCAGTGTGCATTCGCCCAACCTGCCGCGGAACCTTTTGGTCCGGCTTTTGGCACGGAAGGGCGCAACATTCTCACCGGCCCGGGCTTCACCGATCTCGATTTCTCCTTGGCCAAGAGTATCCCGCTTCGCGGCGAAAACCATCGCTTGCAGTTTCGCGGTGAGTTCTTCAACTTACTGAACCATCCTAACTTCGACATCCCGAATCATACGTTTGACTTGCCCCCGTGTCCTCCGCCGAATGGCAACCTCCTCTGCCCAGCGGGGAATTATGGCTCCATTCTCTCGGCGAATGCCTATAGCAATAAACCGCCGCGACAGATTCAGTTGAGTGCCAAATACATCTTCTGATATCAAATCTCTTGCTATAACCACCGCCCACCCGCGTCATTTTGATGCCGATGGCATCGGCTTTGATTGGGGCGGTACTTGGGAAAGATAGTTTCAGTGTGCCTCTTGCGCTAGGTTGACCCAACCACGCTCGGTCGATGAGTTTAACGGCCAAAACGGAGCATTTTAAGTGATAGACCAGCAGAACACACCTACACCACGGCAGGCGGCGCACTTGACCCCGACATTCACCCCAGACGAAATCCTGGGGCTGGCTTTTGGCAAGCAGAGGGTGAGAAGCGTTATCATCGCATGAGCCGGATACGAGGATAAGGCATGGATGACCAGCAAACCGAACCTCGCCTGAGTGTGGACCTGCCGGTGCGGGTTTGGGGAATGACTGCGGCGGGACGCCCTTTTTCCCAAGCTGCTCACGTTCTGAACATCAGTTCGGAGGGCGCATTGATCTCGGGAGTCGAGAGCGAACTGAAGGTAGGTGACGTGATCGGAGTGCAGTTCGATGAGAAAAAAACGCGTTGCACGGTGATCTCAGTTAGGAACGCCGGTCCGGTCAAGAAAAATCTGGTGGAAATTAAGTTGCTAGACGCTCAGGAGTGCCCGTGGAAAAGCTATCTGCCGCTCGACGGCGCAACAGTGACGATTGCTCCCTCCAACGCCCGGCGCTGGCCCCGGCATAAGATCTCGATTCCGCTGGAACTTCGCGCCGAGCACGCCAAAGCGCCGATTCGCATGAATGCCACCGATGTGAGCGGCAATGGCTGCTACGTCGAGAGTATGATGCCATTTCCGCTCGGAACTGTGCTGCGGATAGATTTCTGGCTGGACTCGGAGCATATCAGTATCACGGCGGCGGTGCGGACGTCGGATCCGGGCGTGGGCAATGGAATCGAGTTCACCGGCATGCCCGCAGGAACGAAGAATCGCGTGCAGGCCTACCTGGACGCAATTGATCCGCAGATCGGCGATTCGAATCCGAAGGCAGAGTAATATCCCTCCAGCATCACCCTCAGCGTGGTGAAAAAGTAAGCGTAGTGGGAAAATGAGTTTTCGGGAGGGAGTTTTTCGACACCCACAGGCCATTACACAAGCAACCCACTTTGTCCTGAAGCATTCCCTAAATGGCCCATCGGTGCCATTCCCATTCACGAGCCAGGCCGTTAGCCTAATTGTGAGCAGGCTTCGGGGGAGGACTGCTCGACTGACGTCCCATGACTCTTTGAGCTGGGGCGTTTTGTTTTGCGGTCGACTCATCTATCGCACAAGACTTGCGTTGCTCTCGCCATCACGGCTGCGCTCTATGGAACACAAAAAAGAACACAGCCAAGGCAAAGCAGGCAAATGCATAGATGAAAGACGAGAACAGCACCACTGGAGGGGCCAAGCCCCGGAGAACATTGAGGACGTTGAAGACGAACGTCCACGTTAAGAAAGCCGTTATCAGCACCGTTCCGATGAATGCCAGCAACGCCGCGCCTTTGAGTGTCATGGTCGGAGTATGAACGTTTGCCGGTGTCATCCGCAAACAATTCTGTCGACTCCGGCCTTTTCTATTGCGATAAAACCCGGCTCGCGCTTCTGGCGCGGGCCATTTTCTTTTGGAGGAGAATGATGACTGAGTTTCGAGGCAACCGCGTCACTCACGAATACACGACCGACTGGGTTCCCGGATGGCAATACCGGATGATCTATTCCCTTTCCGGAGTCGCGGAAGCCGGCTGCGTGTTCGCAACCCCGAACGAGAATGGCTCGGAGACAATCTGGATTGTCACCGAGTACGATCCTGCCGCATTACGTGTCGCCTTCGTCTGGGTGAACCCGGGCTTGGTGGCGGCACGGATCAGAATCTCGCTAGCCGGCAACTCGCGAGGCACCACGGACGCGCGCATCTGCTACGTCTACACTGGGCTGTCGGACGCGGGCAATCGAGAGGTGGAGCGCTATAACCAGGATTGGTTCGGTCACAAAATGCAAAGCTGGGAAAAGGCGATCAATCACTATTTGAGGACCGGAAAGCTGCTGGATGCTGCTGCCTGGGAATAAAAAGGTCAAATACGCCAAAGCTCTTTAGTGTCGCGGCCTTCAGGCTCAACCCGGTGGGCGAGGACGCCCGCCGCTCCACCGGCGGAGAATCCCGCGCCAACAACCGAACCCTTCGTCATCGCAGGAACTAAACCCCTCCTTTCCACGTATATCAAAGCAGGACGCGCGTCCCCGCTTTCATTTCTGGTCGAGCCGCGTCGAACCTGCAGATGTCATTTCGCGACCTCATCCAGGATGTGTTCCGAACCCTCTGGGCGAACCGAGTGCGTACAGTGCTGACCATGTTTGGGATTGCCTGGGGAGTGGTCTCGATCGTCTTGATGGTCGCCGCCGGCGAGGGCCTTCGCGTCGGCCAGGCCAAGCAGGCCGAGACCCTGGGCCGCGACCTCATGATTGTCTTCCACGGCCGCACCAGCCTGCAGGCTGGCGGTACGCGGGCGGGACGACTGGTGCATTGGGTCGATTCCGACATTCCCCATCTTCAGGAAGAGGCCCCCGATTGTCAGGACGTGATCCCGGAGCTGGAACAGGACACGGTGCGTTCGCACACCGCTTACAATGCGGCTGCGTTCACGGTAACCGGCTCGACCCCGCAGTTTGCCGAGATTCGCAGCCTCGGCATCAGCGAGGGCCGCTTTTACGATCAGAGTGACATCGCCGAAGGCCGTCGCGTCGCCTTCCTCGGTTCCGACGCGAAAAAGCAGTTGTTCGGCAGTCGTCCACCACTTGGGCAGTTCGTCTACCTCAACGACATTCCCTTCACCGTTATCGGCGTGATGTCGTCCAAGAAACAGGACTCCAGCTACGACGGGTGGGACATCAACAAAATCTTCGTCCCTTTCCCAGCCATGCGGCGTGACTTTCCCGACAAGCCCCCAGGTACGCCCGAAACTTTCGACCAGTTGATAGTCGTTCCCCGCTCTGTCGAACATCACGAAGCCTGCAAGGGAGAGATCCGACGAGTGTTGGGAAGATTGCACGACTTCGATCCCAGTGACAAAGAAGCCTGCCCCATCTGGGACACCATCCAGGAAGCAAAAGCCTTCCGCACCATGACCGATGGCATGAAGTACTTTCTCGGCGCGGTC
>JBEKWL010000034.1:0-24573 GCA_049513095.1 Terriglobales bacterium | reverse complement strand
ACGCTTTGGTCGTTCAGGCCGAGGTTGAGGATCGTGTCCATCATGCCGGGCATCGAGAACTTCGCGCCCGAACGCACGCTCACCAGCAGAGGGTTGTCGCCTTTGCCGAGCTTTTGGCCCTGAAGGCTTTCGAGCTTGGCCAGCGCTTCTTCCATCTGGCGGTCGGCTGCTTTCGAGACTGCATTGAGGCGCATGTATTCGCGACAGGCCTCGGTCTGTATGGTGAAGCCGGGAGGCACCGGCAGGCCGACGTTGGTCATCTCGGCGAGCCCAGAGCCTTTGCCGCCCAGAACATCTTTCATCTTTCCATTGCCGTCGGCCTTGCCACCGCCGAAAAAGTACACATATTTCGTGGTCGTGGGTTTTGCTTCGATGATTTCTGCATCTGGGAGAGTCGTTGTTGCCATATAGAGGTCCTCTTTTTTTATTTCGTAGATTCCTTGCCTTCGGTCACGATCTCGGAGAAGTCCGCGATGGTGGAGAATTCCTTGACCACAGTCTGCAACAGAGCCAGGCGATTGGCGCGGAGATTGTCGTCGTCAACCATGACCATGACCTTGTCGAAAAACCTGTCGATGGTCGGCCGTAGCTTCGCGATCTCGCGCAGCGCCGCTTCATAATCGTGCGCCGCGCGCAGCTTTTCGACGGTCGCGACGGTCTGCGGGACCAGCGCGGCCAATTCCTTTTCCGATTCTTCCTGCAGGCTGGCGGGATCGACGCGAAGGGCAATAATTTTCGTCTTTTCAGCCGCCTGGCGCAGGATATTCTTCATGCGCTTGAAGGCGCTCGATATGGACTCGAAATCGGCCGAGTCGCGCACGTTCTTCACGGCCTCGGCGCGGGCGGCGGCGTCCACCACATCGTCGGAGTCGACGGCGAGTACGGCGCTGACGACGTCGTACGCGTAGCCACGCGCATCCTTCAAGTAAAACTCAAGCCGCTCGCGGAAGAAGCTGCGCACCGATTCGGCGTAAGCGGCGTTGGAGAACTTCTTCTCGGCCTCGGAGCCCTTATAGCGAACGCGCGCATCGGCCATGATCTCCGAGAGACGCAACGGCAGCTTGTGCTCGGCAATCGTCTTCACGATGCCGTTCGCCTGGCGGCGCAGCGCGAACGGATCTTTCGATCCGCTGGGGATGAGGCCGAGCGCGAACATTCCGGCGATTGAGTCGGCCTTATCGGCGATCGAGAGAACAGCACCTTCGACAGTCGCGGGAGCGTCATCTTCCATCGACTCGGGCTTGTAATGATCGTAGATGGCCCGTGAGATCGCCAGTTGCACGTCGGGCTTCATGCCTTCATCGAGTTGCTGCACGCGCGCGTAGAGACCGCCGACAATTCCCTGCAGTTCGGTGAACTCCTTTACGAGTTCCGTGGTCAGATCGGTTTTGGCCAGCACCGCGGCTTTGTGGACTACGCCGGGTCGAATGGCCATGCCGCTCTGTTTCACCGTCTCGGAAAGCCAGCTGGCCATGTGTTGCACGCGCATCGTCTTGTCGTAGTAGCTGCCGAGATCTTTCTGGAAGGTAACGTTGCGCAACAAATCGACGCGCTGGCGGAGGGTTTGCTTCTGGTCCGTCCGCCAGAAAAAACGGGCATCGTTGAAGCGGGCGCGCAAAACACGTTCGTTGCCGTGGCGGATCAATCCGTCCGAGTCGGCGGCCGTGTTGAGCACCGCCAGGAAGTGCGGCAGCAGTTTCCTATTTGCGCCTTCGATGGCGAAATATTTCTGGTGGTCACGCATTACCGTGACCAGCACCTCTTCGGGCAGATCGAGAAACTCGGGATCGAAGCTGCCGAGAATAGCGGAGGGAAATTCCGTCAGATTGACGACGGTCGCGACGAGCGGCTTGTCTTCGCGCCAGCGCGCGCCGGGGATGGTGCGAGTGGCCGCATCGAGCGCCTTGCGGATCGCCTGCTCACGCTCGGCGGCGCCCAGAACCTTCGCGCCGCGCAGCGCTTCAACATAGGCGCTGGGCTTGGAGACCGCGACGGCTTCGCTGCCTGCTTCGCTGCCCGCCTTGCTACCAAAGATGCGGCGTCCGCGGGAAGTCTTGCCGGCAGCGATGCCGAACAATTCCATCGGGACGACCTGCTCATCGAGCATCGCCACCAGCCAGCGCACTGGACGAACGAACACTTCCCCGCGCTTTCGCCAGTACATGGCCTTGGGCCAGTAGAGAGTGGAGATTTCCCTGGGGAGCGTCTCGACGAGAATCTCGGCAGCGGTGCGGCCTTTTCGCGTGACCGTGGCCGCCAGATATTCGCCCTTGGGAGTGCTGACTTTTTCCAGCTTGCCGACATCCACGCCGACCTTCTTGGCAAATGCGTGCGCTGCCGGGGTCGGCTGCCCATCCTTATACGCGACCTGCGCGGACGGGCCGTTCACCTGCTCGGTAAGGTCCGGCTGGGAGGCGGGAATTCCGGAAACGAGAACGGCCAAACGGCGCGGCGTGTCGAGATGAGAAATCGCGCCGGCTGGTTCGAGGCGCTCGCGCTGCAACAGCGTGTTCAAGCGTTCCCGCAGCTCGCGAGAAGCGGCGTCAATCATCCTCGCCGGAATTTCTTCGCATCCGATTTCGAGTAGAAAGTCAGGCATCAGGCGATCCGTTTATGCTCTCAGAATTACAAAACCGTGAATGTGAGCCCCGTCACAATCGGAGTGTGTCAATCGGCATGAAAGAGTTCCCCTGTGAAGCTCTGTGTTCCTGTGGGGAAAGCTCTCATCCGACCGGAGCAAGCTTGCCTTTCTTTTTCTTATCCGCTGCCTTCGGGGCCTCGCCACTCTTTTCACTTTTGTTTTCAGTCGAGTACTGCTGGTCCATCCAAGCCTTGGCGATCCCCACGGCTAACGCCCGCACCCGCGCAATCACGCCGACGCGCTCGGTCACCGAAATCGCGCCGCGGGCATCGAGAATGTTGAAGTAATGCGAGCATTTCAGGCAAAGATCGTAGGCGCCCAGCAAGGGAAACCGCGCCTGCTCGCGGACAACGTCATTGCCATCGCCTTCGCTCTTATCCTTGCTGAGGGCAGCATAGCGTTCAATCAGTCTCTTGCATTCGTCTTCGCAGAGTTCGAAATGCTTCCATGTACTCTGCACATCCGCCGCTTCGAAGTTGTAGACCGAGAACTGCTGCTCGTCGGCCAGGCGCACCTCTCCATATTTCACTTCCTTGCCCGTTTCGGGATCGCGCGCCCACACGATGTCGTAGATTGAATCCACATCTTGCAGAAAAGCGCACAGCCGCTCCAGACCGTAGGTGAGTTCGGCGGAGATGGGGTCGAGATCCACGCCGCCGCACTGCTGGAAGTAGGTGAACTGCGTGACCTCAAGCCCGTCGAGCATGACCTGCCACCCGATGCCCCACGCGCCGAGCGTCGGCGACTCCCAGTTATCCTCTTCGAACTTGATGTCGTGCTGACGCAGATCAATGCCGATCGCGCCCAGCGATTCGAGATAGAGATCCTGCACATTCTCCGGCGGCGGCTTCAGGATCACCTGCAACTGCAAGTGCTTGAACAACCGGTTGGGGTTCTCGCCATAACGCCCATCAGCCGGACGCCGCGAAGGCTGCACGTATGCAACCTTATACGGATTCGGCCCGAGCACGCGCAGGAATGTTTCCGGCGCCATGGTCCCGGCGCCCACTTCGACGTCGTAAGGTTGCTGAATGACCGCTCCGCGCTCAGCAAAGAAGGCTTGCAGCTTCAGGATGATTTCCTGGAAGGTCGGCGAGTTTGGGTTTGTCTGCTTCAAGGCTTCTTCTCTCGTGCGGTCTTGATCACTTCTTGGAGGGCGGGCTTTTGGTCGTCGGGCAGTCTCTTAAGCTCCGCCTCACAGATCTCCATCACTTTAGGGTGTTGAACTGCATTGCTTGTCAACGACCACCGTGCTGCTCCGCCAATCAGCATCTTCGTCACATCGCCTTCAGTTTTCGCAAGGGGGACCGCACTAATAATTCTCAGTACATACTGTTCGTCCCCTGTCGCAAAGAAGCTGCCCCAAAGCATGTCTAGAAATCCAGCATTGGTTATTTCATCTTTAAGAAGGTCAGGTGCGCGGTCCGAAAGAAGCTTTTTTGCGTACTCAGCAACCGAAGCAGATGGTCCGCCTGCCATCGCTTTCAGTAGAGGCTCATTGCCGGATATCCAGAACGCAAGAGCCATCATCCTCGACTCGTCTTCTCCTCCTGCGCTCAGTCGAGTCTGCCACCCCTGAACTTTCTCAGGGTTTTGGGCAAATACCTGAGCAAGAAATGCTGCGATGGGCGGTTGTGCCGCTGCTTTCGAGAGCGTACCCTCTCTCGACATAAACTCAATGGCGGAAACCGTAATGTCTGGCTGCGGATGTTGGTAGTAGTGCATCATCCACTCGTTTAACTGTTCTCGTGTATCAATAGTGCTGGGCGTGGCAAAAACGACAGGCACTGCGACCAGAAACGCTGTGAAAAAGGCCACGATTAGTCGGTTTCGTCTAAGTCCTTTCACCAAGTTCCTCATCTGTACGCAGATTCAACATGCACTCACCACGAGTCTCATCTCGCTAAATGCTGTTCGCTACCCGCCGATCTTCTCCAGCATTCCCGCCGTTACCAGCTTCTTCTCGATGTGCCGCTCCAGAATCTGGAGAAGAAACTTGCGCAGATCGGCGCACACCGCTTTCGGCCAGGCGATTTCAGAAAACTCGCCAACTCGCGATCGCAGCATCTGGGCCGCAATCTTTCTCGATTCCGGCGACAGTTCGGACGACGCCACGCGCTTGTCGTCCAGGCACATCAAGCCGTCGGCGAGCGCGTGATAGAACGCCCGGCTGCCGTCGCGGCTGTCATCGAATGACCGTCCGCAGACGGCGCACTCCGCGAATTCCGGCAGAAATCCCATGAGCCGCGTCATCCACAGCTCAAAGTAGGTGAGCGGCATCCACAACACCGGGCCGCGCAGTTCCTGCAGAACCGCCAGGCTCAAGCGAAAAACTGCGTCGCTCGCCTCGCGGTCGGGCATCAACTCGTCGAGCAACTCAGCAACGTGCGCCAACGCCACCGCCCGCGAATAACTGACTTCGCCGGCCAGCGGCGACTCGATCACTTCACAAGAATCAAGCCGCGCCAGTTCCTGCCCCTCGCGGTCGTCGTAAAACGCCCGCACATACGTGAGCGGCTCAAGAGCGCCCCCGAAGCGGCGTCTCGACTTCATGGCCGCGCGCGCCACACCTTTCACCTTGCCTTCCATACGTGTGAAGAGCGTAACCAGCAGGTCGGACTCGCGCAGCGGATACGTGCGCAGAACGATCGCTTCCGACTCCTTCAGCGCCATGGAAGGTCAACAGGTCAATCTATGATTGTAATGGATGAAGCTATCAGTCGTCAGTTCTCAGTTGTCAGTCAGAATTCCCCGCCCCCAGACAAGTCACAGAAAGAGGCGCGAGCCCTTATTGGCTAGCGCCCTGGATTCGATGCTGGTCTCGAACTGTATTTACTGACGGCTGAAAACTGAGAACTGATAGCTCTCTACCGCCCGAAGTACTTCGCATTCCGCTCGGTGTACTCTTTCCACTTTTCCGGCAGGTCGTCGAGCGCGAAGATGGCCGAGACCGGGCACACCGGCACGCAGGCGCCGCAATCGATGCATTCTACGGGATCGATATACAGCATCTCTTCCGTCGCGAACTTGTCGGAGTCCTTCTTGGGATGAATGCAATCCACCGGACAGGAGTCAACACAAGCAGTGTCTTTGGTTCCGATGCAGGGCTCGGCAATTACGTAGGCCATAGAATCTTATGCTCCTCGGCGCGCGGGGGGTGACCCAACTTTTTTATTTTAGCAAGAACGCAGCCGTCGGTACAGGCAGCGGGATGACTGCCATGCGAAGTTGGACGCGAGGATTTGGTTAGAAAATTCCCAGCCAGCGGACGGGGAAGCGGGTTCCGAGGGCGCTCACCAGGCGCTCGGCGGTGATGAAGACTGCCAGGGCCGGGACGCTGGTGCCATCCCTGCCGGTGTTAGCCGTGGAACACGGCTGAATTCACAATCTCTCTCACATCCTCGGTTCCGGCGTACTCCCAGAGGCAGAGTTCGTTACCGTCGGGGTCGCGGAAAAAAGCCAGCTTACCGCCTTTCTTCTCTTTGATTTTGCTGGTTGCGATGCCGCGGGCGCGCATCTGCTCCAACGTCTCCTGCAAGTTCGCGACCGAAAAGCAGAGGCGGGCGTTGCCATTGCCGGGGACCACCGTTCCGGGCGGTAGCGGCACGAGTTCGATGAGTACGCCATCGAGATCGAAGCGCACGACGTAGTCCTGCGAAACCAGGGGGAGCCCGAGGGTATCGCGATAGAAAGCGATGGACGCCTCCATGTCGGTGACGTAGTAGAAGACGGTGTCGAAGGAGAGTTTGAGTTTCCGGGAAGAAGATGACGAATGCATGACGGGAGTGCCTCCTTTTTTCGACTACGTGGGGAAGCTGTGGATTGGTTTGCTGGCGACAGATTAATTCTAAGAGAACGGCGGCAGCCTTGTCAGTGAGGTTTGACACGTGTGGAAGTGATGGTGGAACGGCACCGCTGCACTGGAGAACGAAGCTGTCGCCTCCGGTGGCGGACTGATGTGTCTTCCGGTAAGCCTTGCCGGTTCATCCCATTTCCGACCTTCTCGCGATAAACTCTCCTGGTGACCACCGGTTCGCACAACGCCCTCGCTCGCGCTTCTTCTTCCTATCTTCGTTCGGCTATGCATCAGCCGATTCAGTGGCATGAGTTTGGGGAGGAAGCTTTTGCAGCGGCTCGCACGGCCAACAAGCCTGTGCTTTTGGATATTGGGGCGGTTTGGTGTCATTGGTGTCATGTCATGGACCGCGAGTCTTATGACGACGCCGAGGTGGCGGCGATCGTTAACGAGCATTACATTGCGGTGAAGGTGGATCGGGACGAGCGTCCGGATATTGACAGCCGGTATCAGGCGGCGGTGGGCGCGCTCACCGGACAGGGCGGGTGGCCGCTTACGGCGTTTCTTACTCCCGACGGCAAACCGTTTTATGGTGGGACGTACTTCCCTCCGGCGGACCAGTACGGACGGCCTGGTCTTAAGCGTGTGCTGCTTTCGATTGCTCAGGCTTATCGCGAGAAGCACGGCGAGGTGCTGGAACAGGCGCAGATGGTCGAGAGCGCGATCTCGCGAGCGGAATCTTTTTCGGCGGGCGGCGGGAAGGTATCTGCCACGGTGGTTGAGGCGATTTTGGAATCGGCGCGGAAGATGTTTGACGAGGTTAATGGCGGATTTGGAAGCGCGCCCAAGTTTCCGCATCCGGCGGCGCTCGATCTGGTGATGGATCAGTATGTTCGGACGAACCAGTGTGGAACAGACAATGAAGAATTGCGCACGATTTTCGTTACCACGCTGGAGAAAATGGCGCGGGGCGGCGTCTATGACCAGTTGGCCGGCGGCTTCCATCGCTACTCGGTGGACGAGCGCTGGATCGTGCCGCACTTCGAGAAGATGAGCTACGACAACTCGGAGTTGCTGAAAAACTATGTGCACGCTTACCAGGCCACGGGGGATGGGTTCTTCGCAGAGGTGGCGCACGACATTATTCGCTGGATGGATGAATGGCTCAGCAACCGCGCGCACGGCGGCTTTTACGCTTCGCAGGATGCCGACTACTCGATGGACGATGACGGCGATTATTTCACCTGGACTTTGGCGGAAACGAAAGCGGCGCTCGCCGAGGATGAGGCTGCGGTGGCGGCGCTTTACTACGACATCCAGGAAACCGGGGACATGCATCACAATCCGGCGAAGAATGTGCTCTACGCTTCTTCTTCAGCGCGAAGCTCGGTGGAGGAAATTGCGCGGCGGCTGAATCTCGAGGAAGAGCGAGCGCGCACGCTGCTCGCAGCGGCTCAGAAGAAGATGTATGCGGCGCGGCGGCTGCGTCCAACACCGTATGTGGACAGGACGGTTTACGCGGGCTGGAACGCGATGTGCGTTTCGGCTTATCTGGAAGCGGCCAAGGTGCTGGATCTGGCGGAGGTGCGCCACTTTGCGTTGCGCTCGCTGGATCGGTTGCTTTCCGAGGGATGGAGTGCGGAGCGGGGAATAAAGCATGTGATTGCGTACTCGGAGGCTTCCTCGGATGCTTGGGCGGAGCGGCGCGACGTCGCCATTCCGGGCGTGCTTGATGATTATGCTTTCGCGGTGATTGCTTGTCTCGACGCTTACGAGGCGACGGCGGACCTGAGCTATTTCCGCTTTGCGCGGTCGATTGCGGATGCGATGGTGGCGGGGTTCTTCGATACGGCGGCGGGCGGATTCTTTGATAGACGCGGGGAAACGGACGAACAAACCGCACTCGGCATTCTGGGGACGCGGCGGAAACCGTTCCAGGATTCGCCGACTCCGGCGGGAAATTCGGCGGCGGCGATCGCGCTGCTGCGTCTGCATGGGTACGCCAACGATTTGTCTTATCGCGACAAGGCCGAGCAGACGCTGGAGGTCTACGCCGGGGTCGCGGGGCAGCACGGCATTTTTGCTGCGACATACGGGCTGGCGGTGGTCCGCTTCATCCAGCCGCCCACGCAAGTGGTGGTCGTCGGGAAGGATGCAGCGGCCATGGAGCTGTATCGGGCTGCGGTGCGGCCGCTCGGCTTGAGCACGGCGGTGCTCCGGTTGGACGCTGACAAGGTTGTCGCGCAGAACCTGCCACCGGCCTTGGCGGAGACGATCCCGAATCTTCCCCAGCTGGGCGGGGGACGGTCGTTTGACCATCAATCGGTTGACGGACGATCATTCGCGGTGCTGTGCTCGGGGTTCGCCTGCCAGACGCCGATTTTCGAGGTGCAGGAACTAGTGGGCGCGCTCTCGCCCCAATTGCACAAGGAAGGCCAACCACCATTTGGGCGATCGTCGTGACCTCCGTCACTGCGGAGGGAAGGCGCTGGGTCTATCAATGTAGGTGGACGATGACCGAACCGGAGGAGCCCCATGGTGATTGCCTCTGAGTTGAAACCGGGAATGTTCCTGCGCATCGAGGGGGGAACCTACAAAGTTCTCGAGGCGGAATCGAAAGCTGGGTCTGCCAAGTTGGGTGGAGTGGTGAAGACGAAGTTGTGCAATGTCACAAGTGGCCGGATGTGGGAACCGCACTTTCGGCTACAGGAGCGGCTGGAAGACCTGGAAGTTGAGCGGCGCATGATGGAGTTTCTGTTTGACGACGCGGAAACCTGTACTTTCATGGATCCCAACACTTTTGAGCAGATTGCAATCCCACGCGCAATCTTGGGACCGGCATACGCATTCCTCCAGTCTGGAATGGAACTGCCGGTGGAATTTTTTGAAGGCCGGGCCCTCAGTGTTGTATTCCCGGACATAGTCGAGGCCCAAGTGGCCAACACCGCGCCACCAACGCACTCACAACAGGATAGTGCCTGGAAAGATGCAACCCTTGATAATGGCCTTCGCATTCGGGTGCCTCTGTTTATCGCTCCAGGGGAAATGGTGCGAGTAGATGTGAGGAACGGTCGCTACGTAGAGCGCGCCCGGGGCGAACGCAAACGGACTGCGTAGCAAGCCTGCCACCGCCACAGGAAGACAAATGCCGGAGCGTCCCACTGCCATCAACCGAAGGAACTTCCAGCCCGCATATCTCAAGCTGTGGCAATCCGGGGAACTGGCGCGTCGCATCAAGCTTGGCTTGGAGAAGCTGGCCGACTGCGTCCTCTGCCCACGCGACTGCCACGTAAACCGCATCGAGAACAAGACGAAGGTCTGCGGAACCGGACGTTACGCGATCGTGAGCAGCTATTTTGCCCACTTCGGCGAAGAACGCTGCCTGCGCGGCAACCGTGGTTCGGGGACGATCTTCCTCAGCAGTTGCAACCTGCGCTGCGTCTTCTGTCAGAACTACGAAATCAGCTGGCTGGGAGAAGGCCGTCCCGCCGAACCGGAAGCATTGGCCGGGATGATGTTGCGCCTGCAGGAACAGGGCTGCCACAACATCAACCTGGTGACTCCGGAACACGTGGTGCCGCAGATTCTGGAAGCGCTCTTGCTTGCAGTGGAGCGCGGCCTGCGTTTGCCGCTGGTCTACAACACCAGCGCCTACGACTCGCTGGATTCACTTGCTCTGCTGGACGGCATAGTGGACATCTACATGCCTGATTTCAAGTTCTGGGATCCGGAGAGTGCCCGCCGCTATGCGAAAGCTCCGGATTACCCCGAAGCGGCACGCCGTGCCATCAAGGAGATGCACAGGCAGGTCGGTCCGCTCGTCACCGATGAGCAAGGTGTGGCGCTGCGTGGCGTTCTGCTCCGCCACCTTGTAATGCCCGGCAGTGTGGCCGGAACACCAGAAATCATGAACTGGATCAGGCGCGAACTCGGCCCCGAAACCTATGTCAATCTGATGGCGCAATACCATCCCGCCTGCCGCGTCACCGAAGAGCAATATCCCGAGATCAACCGCTGCATTAGGCGGAGCGAACTCGAGCAGGCAGTGGATGCGTTTCGCTCGGCTGGGCTGTCCCGGCTCGACCACGAGCCAGCGTTTGTCCCCCTCGACACACACGGGAGCTAGCCCCTCGCCTTCTTCACTTCCTCGATGAGCGGGGGCACGATGTCGAACAAGTTTCCGACAATGGCAACATCCGCAATCTCAAAAATCGGCGCCTCGGAATCCGTTTCTACTGGGCCACTGCACCAGGACCGAGCCGCTGGGTCAATTGCGCCTGATAGAGGCTCGAGGGGAAGACGTAGGTTCCCGGCGAATCGATCGCTCCCTGGGGCAGCACGGTGGAACCGCCGGGCGCTGCCGTTGTCTCCTGCGTGCCGATGCAGCCTACGCACCAGTTCTCCGAACCGGGTGGCTGCTGAATGGTGAATTGATTCGCACTCGAGTTCCAAACCACGCCCCAACCGATGGCCCGTCCCTGCCCTGTGCCGTCGGTGCCACGGTCCAGGAGGTTGATGTTTCCCTGCGTGGAGCCGGATATCGCTGTAATCGTGGTGTTCTCTACCAGCAACCCGGTTGCCCACCGCTGATGCGGATCGACGCTGGCATCGCCTTGGAACGTGCCATTGCGCAGGACATTCGGCCCCTGCGTCTCGCTGCTCGTGGAGAAGAAGAATGTGTCGTCTGCAATGTCGCCCACCGTATCCATCAGCACCTGGGTTCCGCGGACGATATAAAACTCTTCAAACTTGGCATCGTCTGTCTGGGTAACGGTATGCGTGATGGCGACGTTGCTCACCGTCACTTGCTTGCTGAAGTCCTCGATGTCGATGCTCTGCAGCGTATCCTGCGCGGCAAGGTTGCGGGCCCACGCGTTGAGCACGGAGTAGCTCACGACGAGTTGATAAGTCGGCGTTGGCGGTACGAGGTTATTGGGCGGCGCAGGGGCAATGGCGCTCAGATTCTCGACTCCCACCTGCGAGATGCGTCCGCTGAAGGTGTACGCCTGCAGCGTAGCGCCGTCGACACCGCAGTAGGTGCTGTCGATCGAGTCGGACATGGGTGCATCGAGCGTGATCTGGTTCCCGTTGATCGCCGTGATGGTGCGATCCGTCCTCAGCGCGTCGCTGCCAACGTCGATCCAGTCGCAAGGGGAACCGCCGCAAGTCGTGCCTAGGTCCGCCGCAGTCATCCCCATGAAGCTCACCCATGCGGCGGTCACCGGTCTCACGATCATGACGTTCGTTCCCACCGAGAGCCCGGGGGAGCTGACGACGTCGACGGTGAGCGTGCCTGCGGGTACATAGGTGTCCGTGATGGCCGTGGGTGAGCCAACGTAAGAGGGCTCGGCGCCGCTCGTGCCTAAGACGATCAGTGGATAAGGCGTGGCCGCAGCGGTCATGGTGATTACAGTGTTGCTGCCGGGCGAAGTGCCGCTTCCACTACCTCGGAGCACCACACCGCTCGCGGCGATGGTCAGCGAACTACTCACTGTGTAGCTGCCGGGTTCGAGGAGGACAGCGCCGCGCAGGCCGGTCGTTCCATTCAAGGCCATGGCGGAGACCGTGTTGATGGCAGCTTGAATGTTGGCGGTGTCGTCTCCGCCAGACGGGGAGACGGTGGCCTCGACCGGGGCTGTGGGGATCACTGCGGCGCCCTGCTCGTAGCCAGCAGTGGAGAAGTCCATGATCTTGTCGCCCTGGGCGTCGAGGGTCTTATAAGTCAGATTGCCACTGGAGTTGTAGTAGACCCATTGGCTCGCTGGCCCGGATGGCGTCGAGGGAGCCGGGCTACTGCTGCCGCAACCGGCCAAAGGCAGAAGGGCTAATGCTGCGAAACAAGCGAACTCGCGCGTAAACAGACGGGCCTTCTGCATGCAGTCTGGAATCCCCATCTATTCAGTCCGTGGGATTGATCTCGGTCGAGCCTGGAGACTCTGGAACTTTGAAACCTTACGCTTTCGCCTTCTTCACTTCCTCGATCAGCGGGGGCACGATGTCGAACAAGTTTCCGACGATGGCAACATCCGCAATCTCAAAAATCGGCGCCTCGGAATCTTTGTTGATGGCCACGATGCTCCGGGAACCCTTCATGCCGACAATATGCTGAATCGCCCCCGAAATTCCGAGCGCCAGATATAGCTTCGGGGCGACCGTCTGTCCCGACGATCCGACCTGCCGATCCATGGGCAACCATCCGTTGTCGCAGATCGGACGCGACGCCGCGAGCTCACCGCCGAGCGCATCCGCCAATTGCTTTGCCAGGTCGATGTTTTTCTGCTCCTTGATCCCGCGCCCCACCGACACAATAATTTCCGCCTGGGTCAAATCGACCGCCTGCTTGGCTTCCTGGAAAACTTCCTGCGGCTGGTTGCGCACGACGCCATCCGGAACCTCGACCTTTACCGTCTCAACCGGCGCCGACGCTCCGCCCGCTTCGACTTTATCGGCGCGGAACGAGCCATTCTGAAAGGTCACGAAGCAAGGCCCCGAGCCCGCAAAACTCACGTCGGCCACAAACTTTCCCTGAAACATTTGCCGCGTGAACAGCAGCTTCCCGCCTTCATACCTGGCGCCGATCACGTCACTGATGGCCGTGGTTTGCAAGGCCGTCGCGAGCTTGGGCACAAAATCCCGCACCTGGTAGGTATGCGGCATTAACACCAGCTTCACCGGATGCTTCTCCAAAAAAACCTGCAATGCATACGCAAACGCGTCTGGGGTGTAGGGCTCGAGTCTGGCCGACTCGACGTCATACACTTTGCCGACCTTCTTCTCCGCTACCTCGCCCGCGATCGCAGCCACGCCCGAGCCCACCACCGCGGCCTCCAGCGTCCATCCAGTCTGAGCGGCAATCGCCTGCCCAGCCGCAATCGTCTCCCACGAGACGCGGTTCAGTTTCCCTTCGCGCTGTTCAACGACTACAAGAATAGTTTCCATAAAGTCAGTTCCCGGTTTTAAAGTCAGTTGTCAGTTGTCAGTTCTCAGTAACAGCCCAAGTTCTTTGACTGAGAACTGAGAACTGACAACTGAGAACTGGAGTCTTCAAATTATTCGCAGTTCATTCTTCAGCTTTTCCACCAGCTTCTTCGCCACTTCCGCCGGAGGCCCTTCCAGAAACTCTGTATTCTTGGACTTCTGCGGTGCGTACAGTTTCTCGATCTTCTGCAAATTCGCGCCCATAGCCGACTGCACTTCCGCCAGCAATACCTTGCGCAGCGGCTTCGCCTTCGCCTGCTTGATCCCGATCAGCGTCGCATAGCGCAGCTTGTTGATCCCCGACTGGATCGTCAGCACGGCCGGCAAAAGCATATCGACATACTGAAAGAACCCTGCTTCCAGTTCCCGCTTGACGCGGATGCCACCGGCATTTTTTTCAATGTGCATGATGATGGTCGCGTGCGGCAATCCCAGAATCTGCGCCAGAATGACGCCCGTCTGCGCATATCCGCAATCATCCGATTGCAGGCCGGTAAAGATCAGGTCGAACTTCTCATCTTTGATTGCCGCTGCGATGGCTCGCGCGGTGTTGTAGGCATCGAGCCCGACGAAAGCATCGTCTTCGAGATGGATTGCCCGGTCCGCGCCTTTCGCGAGCGCCTCGCGCAACACCTGCAACGCCCGCGCCGGGCCCGCCGTGACGACCACCACCTCGCCGGTGTGCTTTTCCTTCTGCCGCAACGCCTCTTCGAGCGCAAATGCGTCCGGCTCATTCACTTCGTAGGAAACATCTTCGCGGATCCACGTGCCCGCATCATTCAGCTTCAGCGGAGCGTCTTTCTGCGGCACCTGCTTCAAGCAAACCAGAATCTTCACGGATCGACTCCCATCCCTGGCAGCGTCAACTGGTACATGACAAACTGGTAAGTATAAATGAGTGCCACGCCCACCAGCAGGAAAAGGTTGATATTCGATGCTCAGGTGCTAAAGGGGTTTCTGATTTCCCGCCGAGACGCGGTTTGCACCGCCTCTGCAGGCTACAAACCGGAGTTTCCCCGCACCGCCGTAACCTTGACCGCGCTCTTTCCGCTTGCGATGCTGACTTATCGTGAAAAAGTCTCAGAAACGGCGCAAGACTACGCGGGCCCCGCGCATTCGTGTCCCCAATAGCGAACCTGCTCTATTTACCATCGACGGCGCGCGCTTCGTTGGCGTGCTGCAGCGGCTTTCTCTGACCGGAGGTTCCGCCGTCCTCGCCAAAGGCCCGATTCCCCACGGAACCATGGGTTACATCGCTATGAATACCATCTTCGGCAAAGTCAGCGCCCATATCGAATTCCTTCAGACGGGCGCCGATGGCGTAGCGCTGGCGCAGGCCTTCCGCTTTCTCGCCATGAGCGATGCGAGTGCCAAGCGCTTCGCCGCCGCCGCAGAACGAATGGAACGGGAGGGTTACAGCGACGCTCCGCGAGCGAAACTGCCTCCTGTCTTTTCCGCTCCAGCGTCGGAAGCGCTAGGGCTCCTCCTCCAGAGCGTACGCCGCCTCTCTGCCACCCTCGTGGCCAGCCGCTCGTCCGTTAAGGGCTAGCCGTCGTCTGCAATCGATTTCCCGGGATTCGGCCGCGACGATAGCAAGGTGGGGCGAAGAAATCACGAACAGCAAGCAAGAAAGTACTGGGCTGCGTCCAACTCCCGATGGAAATGTCAACGGTTGATCGATCGCGCGCTCTTTCCGGATTTCGACCGGCGGAGACGAACGATCGGGGGCCCTACTCCAGAAACGCGACGCTCTGCACGCTTGTAATCTCAAATCGTTTGCGGCAGCGCATGTTCTTGCACATCATCATGTCGTCGCGCCGCAGCATGTAAGACTGCGCCTTGGCGAACTTGGCGCGGTCGCGATCGTCCGCCCGCGGCGGCAGAGTCTTTTTCTTTGTGCGTACCAGCCACTGGATCTCATACTCCGCCGACTGATGGCAGTGCGGACAGCTTAAGCTTGCCGGCTTCTTATCCGATTTTTCGTCAAAAAATTCGCGCTCATCCATAAATTAGGGCCTCGGCCAACGCGGCAAGCCCCCGGGCCCTTCGCGTCTTGCGAAAGGCTGAACCGCCGCGCCAACCTCAGATTATTGCACTTTTGCGGATCGGATGTGCGAAGATGCGGGCATCCCGACCATGCCGCGCAAGCGTAAGAAAAAAATCTTCTCCGCCGCCAAGGTCGTCCGCGAAATGGCCCGCGAACGGGTGGGCAGTCCGAAACCCTCGCGCCTCGTGCCGGCGAAGAAGACGAAGCCGGAGAGACACAAGCCGACTTTGGGCAAGTTGCTAGCGGATGAGTAGCGGCCAGCAACGCCGGATATTCCCGTTTTGTTAGTCGAAATTTGCAGATACGAGAAGGCCACCGGCCGGCATGGTGAGACTGCATGTAGTCGAAGGGTTCTCAGGGGTGCATCCATTCCAGTTCACAAACGTATGAGGGGGGGTGGGCGTAGCCTGGAGTACGACCAGGTTTCCTATCGTGACCTGAGCGCCGCAGGAGCCCGGGCACGTAATGAGCCCTGCCGGTACGCTCGTCACCGTTCCCTGTCCGCTTCCGGCAAGTACGACGGCCAGCGTGGCTTGTTGGGAGCTCCCGCCTGGGCAGTACGCAACATCGGGGTCGTCCACGGTTACGGTTGCATAACCGACCACAATGTTCGACGACCCGCCCGTACCCACGGTAGCTGTAGCCCGGACGTCCGAAACGCCGCAACCACCCTCGGTAGTCACGGTCCCGGGAGGAGTCCCGCTGACAATAGCGACGACAGACGCAAGGCCATCCACACCCCATGTGACTTGGTCGGTGATGTCCGTGTACGCCGGCGGATGAATATAAGTTCCATAAGCCTTGTAGGGCGTGGTTTGATCTTTGTCCGCCAGCAGAAACGTAAAGCCCGGCGGCTGAACCGTAATGCCCACCAGCTTCTGGTCATGCCCACAACTCGGCAGGCTCAACACCGCTCCCACCGCCACCAGCGCGCCCAACGCGAGCCCAATATAACTCCGCTTCATACCCATCACTCCTGGAGGCAAGTTTACGGCCTGCCCGCTCGTCAGATCAATGGTCGTCCGTCAAATCAAAGGAAACCTGGAATAAATCAAAGGAACTTGAAATCTAGCGGAACCGCCCCCGAAAAGCAAGAAACGGCGACAGATCTCCGCCGTCACTGGGCAGCTTGGGCTCCGATCTGGCGCGCGCCATCGTTGCCGTTCAGGACGACAGGCTTCCGATGACGTGCAAAGAGCCCGCGCATCATGTCCGGGTAGTATTCGGAGAGCACGTTGTAGGCGCTGTTACTGCCCAAGTTGACAGCCCAATTGGAGAACACGCGGCTGACGCTACGATCCTGCTGCGGATAATAGCTGGTCGAGATGCCGCAGGACATCAATTGACCGAGTGTTTCCGAGGTATTGAATCCGGATGTGCCGTTATCTCTGCGCGTGACAACGGTGCGATTCACGGCATACCAAATCCGCGAGATCTTCGATCCTCTGCCTTGCCGAAAATAGCGCGGGTCTTCGTGCAGGATGGTGGGCAGAACGCCATAGATCAGAATGCTTCCCGAAATCTGATCGCCCTCGGCCGCCGCAAAACGTTCTCCGTAGGCGTCCCAGCCCTGGCCGTAACGCGGCTGGCCGTTCGCGGCCTGTTGCATTGCTGCCTCAAAAGCGTTTCCGATGTGCGCGCTGATGTCGAAGGCCTGATGAAGTGAGAGGATGTATTTTTCGCGGGTGTTTAACGGATGGCGGTTGGCGGGTGTATCGTTCGTGTTCTCAAAGTCCGGGATCATCCCGAACATACGCTTGGGCGGATCTGGCAGGTCTTGCGTGGGCGGCTTTTCCAGGGTTGAGCTTGCCGGCGGATTCACGGCAGGTGGCGCTGGCGGATCAGCTTTCGCGTCTTGAGTCTGCAGCGGAGCCGTTTCTGGGCCGCTTTGCGCTGAAAGGGAGCGTGCGAGGGCGCATGAGATCAGGACGACCCACAGGATCCGCACCAGGATTGAGTTCATTGCGACGAAGCCATCCATTTCAGAGGCAGAGCATGGATTGAGCATACGTCGCTGATGCCTACAGTTGGAACTGTATACCAGGCGTGGGGGTAACGAAAGTCAGTGCCAATGTCTGCACTAATCCATTTCTTCTCTAATCCACGTGCTCGCCTTCTTGGCGGGGGCAAAAGCCGCTACGGACCCTGCACGACCTGCAAAGGTTGAGGGGTCTGGAGTCTCTGGCGCAGGATGGCTTTCCGGGTGGGGATTTCGGCAATGGCATCGGCATGGATAACGTAGGCGCCATGGGGGAGCGTGTTGCCAAAGGGAATTTGAAAGTTGATCGTGCCGGCTTTCAGCGGGAAATGCTCATAGCCGATTGCCGTCCCTCGCCCATTGTCAGCGACGGCCACGATGATGATGGTCAGATCGAAGGTTTCGGTGGAACCGTTGGAGACCTTGACGATGCCGTCGATCCGGTCGTCGCGGACCTTTGGAGGTTGAAGCCATTCGATCAACAGAGAAGCGGCGACCACGGCCCGGAACTCCTTATTGATGGTGTGCGCGGGATGGCCGGAATCTTCGACTTTTAAGGTGAGCGTGAAAGCCCCGGGCTTGGCGGGGCGTCCAGCCAGCAGGCCTTCCGGTCTGAGCGTGATTCCTTCGGGAAGAACTCCACTGGCCACGCTCCAGACGTAGGGCGGAACGCCGCCGCGGGCATGAAGAAGAACGTGGAATTCCACGCCTGCGACAAGTGATGGCGGAGCCTCGTCCACAAAGGCGAGTGGGGGAGCCTGCGCGGCAAGCAGACTGCAGGAACAAATCAGGATCGCAATGAGCCGCATGATCTTAGTGAAATCCATCCCGGTTGGTTTGATTTTACGCTGGGCACGGCGTAAAAGAACTGCAATATGTCTTATTGTGTGTCGCGCGTTCCAATCGGCCGCTTACTCGCCTGCTCGCTTATCTGCTTGATGAGCGCGAACGCTCTGGCGCAGGCTTCACCTTCGTCTTCATCCAAGCCGAAAACGAATAACGCTAACTCCGACGAAGCCGCGGTCTTCGAGCGAATCTCGAATCGTGTCCACTTTGAAAACGACGGAACCGAAGTGAGCGAGACCGAGACCGTGGTTCGGATTCAAAGCCAGGCGGGCGTGGAGGAATTCGGCCAACTGGTTTTCGGTTACTCATCGGCAACCGAGAAGCTGGAGGTTGAGTATGTCCGCGTGCGCAAGCCGGATGGGCAGGTGGTGGTAACGCCGGAATCGACGGCGCAGGATTTCGCGCCCGATGTGCTGAAAGAAGCTCCGATGTACAGCGACTACCGGCAGCGGCATATTTCCGTGGCGGCGTTGCAGCCCGGCGACACGCTGGAATACCGCACGGTGACGCGGGTTCTCACGCCGCTGGCGGCAGGAAACTTCTGGTACGAGCACACATTTCCGAAGGGTGTGGTGGTCAGCGAAGATCGGCTGGAGATTGACGTCCCGAAGGCGCGGGAAGTGAAGCTCAAAACAACGACGCGAAAGCCGGAAATTCAGGAGACCGGAGACCGCCGCATTTACACCTGGGTGGTGAAAGAGATCCAACCGGAACGCGACAAAGATAAAGATGAAGCGGATGAGGACAAGGGTCCGGATGTGCAGTTGACGACTTTCACCGACTGGAAGCAGGTGGCGCAATGGTATGCCAAGCTGCAAGGCGAGCGTGTGACGGTGGACGACAGCGTGCGAAAAAAAGCCGCGGAGCTCACCAAGGGAGCGGACACGCCCACAGAAAAGGCGCGACGGCTCTACGATTTCGTGGCGCGGAATGTGCGTTACGTGAGCATCTCGCTCGGAATTGGGCGCTATCAGCCGCATTCGGCCTCGGACGTTCTGCAGAACGGTTACGGCGACTGCAAGGACAAACACACGTTGTTTTCCGCGCTGCTGCGAGCGGAGGGAATTCAGAGTTATCCGGTGCTGATCGACAGCTCGCGCAAACTGGATGTGGACGTTCCCTCGCCGGCACAGTTCGATCACGTGATCACGGCGGCTCGACTGGGGACGGGAACCGGGCTGACGTGGCTGGATACGACTCCTGAAGTGACGCCCTTTGGGCTGATTCTTTACCAGCTGCGAAACAAAGAAGCAGTGGTGGCGTCGGAGGATAGCGAGGGAGGCTTGCAGCGGACGCCGGCGGATTCGCCGGTCAAGACCTTCACTCGCTTCGCGCTCGACGGCAAGTTCAGCGAGTTCGGCGCGCTCGATGCGACGCTTGAGTTTACGGCCCAGGGAGATCGCGATTGGCCGATGCGTGCAAGCTTCCGGCGATTTCCGCAGGCGCAGTGGAAGGACTTTGTGAAAGCCCTTTCCGCGAGTTGGTTCTTGCCGGGTGATGTCGATGACGTTCAGGTCGATTCCATCGAGGACACGAGCAAGCCTTTTCATCTGAAATATCACCTGCACCAGGACCGGTATTTTGTGGTGCCCTCGGCGAGTGTGGATTTTCGCCCGATCCCGCCGCTGGGGATGCCTGCGATTCGAGCGTCGGAAAAGAGCACGGAGCCGATGAACATCGGTCCCGCGGGCGAAATGGACTACCGGGTACGCTTGCAGTTCCCCTCCAACTACACGGTGCACACGCCGATCGCGGTGAAAATGACGCGAGATTATGGCGACTATTCATCGACCTATTCGCTGAGCAAAGGAATTCTGGAAGGCGAACGCAAACTTGTCGTGAAAGTGAATGAGCTGGCGGCGGCACGGCGCGCGGACTACGAATCGTTTCGCAATGCAGCGCACAGCGATCAAGACCAGCTGTTGTCGTGCACCATCCTGACGCCGTCAGGGCAAGGGGCGCAGTCAGCTTCGAAGATGGAAGGAACTCCCGCGGAGCTGCATAAGGCGGGAGTGAAAGCGCTGCAGAGCAAGGATTATCGCACGGCGATCGACCTGCTGAAGCGCGCGATGGACGGGGACGCAAGCCTGGCGAATCCGAGTATGGCGAATTCAAGTCTGCCGAATTCGAGCTTGAAAGACGGCTGGTATGAACTGGGACTGGCGTACGCCGGAGCCAACCATCATGCGGAGGCGATCGCGGCGTTTCGCAAGCAGATCGAGCTGGATCCGAATCACAAGCACGCGAATGGCGACCTGGCGATGGAGTTGCAAGAAACGGGGAAAACCGACGAGGCGATCGCGGCTTATCGCAAGCAACTGGAGACGGCTCCGTACGAGAAAGCGGCGCACAAGAATCTCGGCTTGTTGCTGGCGCAGCTGGGACGGGATGCCGACGCCCGCACTGAACTGGAAACGGCTGCCTCGATTCCTCCCGACGATCCGGAAACCAAGATGGCGTTGGCCCAGGTGTACGGACGATTGGGAGAGAAAGAAAAAGCGCAAGAGTTGATGAAGGGACTGACGGGCAGTGCGGGCGGGGATTCGGGTCAGGATATTTACGCGGCGGCTTTAAGGAACGACATTGATCCGACGCAGACCGAGAACGATGCGCAGCAGGTTCTGTACGACATTGGAGGACAGTTCGACTCGGGCGAGTTGGACCGGCTGGGGCCGTCGGCATTTTCGTCAATGCGGCTGGTGGCGCTGGCGTGGGCGCGGATGGGATGGGCGAAATTTCAGCGCGGCGACAATCTGGCGGCGATGCAGTTTCTCACGTCGGCGTGGCTTTTGAGCCAGTCGGGGACGGTCGCGAACCGGCTGGGGCAGGTACTCGAAAAGCAAGGGCAGCCGGAGAAGGCGCGTCATATATATGCGCTGGCAGTGGCGGCGGGCGGAAGCACTGAAGATGTTCAGGATTCCCGTGCGCGGTTGGCGAAGCTGAGTGACGATCCCGCTGCGGCGGAGAAAGATTTCGCGCTGGCGCCCGCAGAGCTCGTACAGGCACGCACGGTGAAGCTCGGGTCGATCACAAGCAAGCCAGTTTCGGCGCGGTTCAACCTCGTGTTCGACAGCTCGCCTCGTCCCGAGCGCGCCGAGTTTGTTGACGGCGACGAAAGTCTTCGTTCAGCGGGCCAGCAACTGCGGGAGAAGGATTTCCCCGTGAGATTTCCGGATGTGTCGTCGGTGAAAGTCGTTCGCCGCGGGCTGTTGAGCTGCGGCGGCTCGGGATGCAGCGTTGAGTTGCTGCCGATCGAGAAGGACGCTTCTTCGGGAGCCGCAGCGGCAGCTTCGAACAAATAAGTTCGATAGTTTCCTCTGTAGAGACGCGGCTTGCCGCGCCTCCGTCGTCATCCCTTGACTTCAGTTCACGCCAGCCGCCCGGCTGCGTACGGCGTCCCCTCGACGCATCCGCATGGACTCCGATAATCTGGTGAGTCTTGTAATGGAGGTCCTGCCCATGCGGGAGGCCGTCGAACGATTGTGGCCGGAAATTCAGTGGATCAGCGATCCCAAGCTTCGGGAGCAGGTCACACAAGCGTGGATCAAGGCGCTCGAGCGCAGTCCGCTGAAGCCTGATGACCTGAATCGGATTCCTTTTACTCTGCTGGTTCCGAACTGTCCGATAACATTCATGGAGCACAAGCGCTGCGTGGTGCACATTGCGCGAGACAGTGCGAAAGCGATGACGAACTTCATGGGCCGAGCACTGCCGATCGACACGGACGTGGTGATTGCAGGCGCGATCCTGGCCGACGTCGGCAAGTTGCTGGAGTATGAGATTGGTCCGGATGGGAAGAGCCGGCAAAGTGAGCGCGGCGAAGCATTGCGGCATCCGTTTACCGGAGTCGCGCTGGCGATGGAGTGTGGCGTGCCGGACGCAGTGTGCCACATCATCGCCGCGCACGCCGCCGAAGGCGATCTGGTGAAGCGCACGACGGAAGCGTTCATTGTGCATCACGCCGATTTCATGGCGTTTCTGCCCTTCAAGAATCCGAAGAACGTGAAAGTGAAATGAGGTCTCAGGTGTCAGGTCCTAGGTGTTACTGACAGCTGAGAGCTGATAGCTGACAGCTGCGTTACAGGAGATGTCCTTGTCGACACCACAAGCCACCACCAAAGAAACCATCACCGCGACCATGTCCCGCTGGGCCGCGGGGCTTGAGTTCAAGCAGCTCTCGCAAGACGCGGTGCACCAAGCCAAGCGTTTTCTGCTCGATTCGGTGGGCTGCGCGCTGGGCGGATATCGGCAGCATGACGTGATCATCGCGCTCGAAGTACTGAAAGAGATTGCGGGGCGCGGGCCGGCGACCGTGATCGGCACCGGCCAAAAGATGGACGCAGTTTCGGCGTCGCTGGCGAATGCCCTGATGATCCGCTGCATGGATTACAACGACATTTACTGGAAGCAGGATCCGTCGCATCCCTCCGATATTTTCCCGGCCGCGATGGCGTGTTGCGAACGCGCCAAGAGCGATGGCAAGGAATTGATCGTTGGATTTGTGTTGGGCCACGAGTTCGAAATGCGTCTATGCGAGGCGGCGTTTCCCGGCATCCGCGAGCGGGGCTGGCATCACGCGACGCTGACGGCGTTTGTTTCACCGATCGTGGCGGGACGCGCTCTGCATTTGAGTTGGGAACAGATTCAGCATGCGATCGGCATTTCGGCTTCGCGGCATTGCACGATGGGCGCGGTGACTGCGGGCAAGCTGACGATGATGAAGAACACCGTCGATCCGATGGCGACACAAAGCGGCGTTCTAGCGGCGCTGCTGGCCGAGCGGGGATACAGCGGTCCCGAGCACGTGATCGACGGCAAAGAAGGATTGGTGCACTGTTTCGGTCCGGAGTGGAAACAGAATTTGCTGACCGATGGACTCGGCGAGTCATGGCGCATCACACAGTGCGGAATGAAATTTTTCCCGACTGAGGCGTTGACCCATGCTCCGATTTCGGCGGTGCTTGACCTGGCCAAGAGCAATGACCTGCATCCGGAGCAGGTCGAGAAGATTCAGATCCGTTCCCTGGCGCGCGCGGCTGACATTCTTTCCGACCCGAGCAAGTACGATCCGCACACCAAGGAAACGGCGGACCATTCGCTGCCCTATGTGATTGCGGCGGCGCTGGTGGACCGGCAAGTGACGCCGGCGCAATTTGAGATGAAGAAGATCATGGACCCAACGATTCGAGCGCAACTGAAAAAAGTGGAAGTTGTAGCGGATCCCGAGGTCGAGACTCGACTATCCGAAGGGCGATCCGCGAAATCCGCTGAGCGATGCGGAAATCGAAGAGAAATTCCGGGCGCTGGCGGAGGGCGTACTTTCGGCGAAGGCGCAGGCCAAGCTGATTGACGCGATCTGGAATCTGGAGAAGTGCGCGTCGGTGACGAAACTGATGGCGCTGATGAAGGCGGATGTGAAGAAAAAAACGCAATCGAAGGGCGCCAAGCTGAAAGTGAAGCGGCGTTGAGGAGTGAGAATGGCTGATCTGAAAGTAACAATCGCATCTAGCCTGACGGCACGTTACAAGAAACTGGCGGGCGTGGTCCGCGAGTTGGCGGCGCCGTTGAGCGACGAGCAGTTTTGGGCCAAGCCTTTTCCGTTTGGAAACAGTTTTGGCCACCTCGTGCTGCATCTCACCGGTAACTTGAACTACTACATTGGAGCGCAGATTGCCGGAACGGGCTATGTGCGAGATCGTCCGCTGGAATTTTCGGAGGCGACGCGGCCATCCAAGACAGAGGTGTTGAAGAAATTTGATGAGGCGATTGAGATGGTGCTCGGCGCGATCAATAGTCAGACGGCGGAAGACTGGTCAAAGGAATACTCGGCAGTGGGTGTGGACTCGCGCGACCGGTTCGCCGTGGTGCTGCTATGCGCGACGCATTTGCATCATCACATTGGGCAAATGATTTATCTGGGATTCGAGTTGAAGCGGAGAGGCTAAGTTACTGGTAGTAATCATGGGCCAGACCATCGTTGAGAAAATCGCGCAGAAACACATGACCGAAGGGCCGACGCGGCCGCTTCGGACGGGGGATTTTCTGTCGATTCGCCCGCACCGCTGCATGACACATGACAACACCTCGGCGGTAATGAGCAAGTTCAAGGGTATTGGCGCGAAGAAGGTGAAGGATTCGCAGCAGCTCACGTTCGCACTCGACCACGACATCCAGAATCAGGATGAAGCAAACCTGAAGAAGTATCGCGCGATTGAAGCGTTCGCCAAAGAGCAGGGCGTGGATTTCTATCCCGCCGGGTCGGGCATCGGACACCAGATCATGGTGGA
>JBEKWL010000033.1:0-24656 GCA_049513095.1 Terriglobales bacterium | reverse complement strand
CGGAAAACGTTGCGATCATAGCGCCGTACTAATTCTTCAAACGCTTGATCGTCGCCGCGCTTGGCCCGCCGGACCAGCGCCATTTCGTCGCTGACCGGTTGCTCTATGTTGGGTTGGATGGTACTCATTCGTAACTTGATGCAGATTTTTCCGACAGCGCCACTGAATCCGCAGTGCTATTGTACTTGCTGGCCGTGGTTTTCGCTGCGTTGTTTCGACGCGCTCTTGCCGGAAGTTCTTGCGTAACCCAGAAGGGCACGTACCAAGGTGTCCCGTGAATGCCTGCAAGCGGCCATATAATCAGAAGTTAGAAGGTTACGCCCTTCTCCCCCCAAAGAGGTCTACCTCGGAGTACACATGAAGGAGCGCGGTTGGATTGAACCAATTGTGGAACGGGTGGTGGGCCAGGTGCTGGACAGCCATACGGCCCAACTACGCACCGAGATTGTCCGCCGGGTGATGGAGGAGATCGTAGCCGAACCGGTGGACGAACTAACAACCGCCGGACCAACGACCGCCGAATCACCCACCCACAATGCTGCGGCAGAACTGGCCCGCGCCGTTGCCGAAATTCAGTTGGGCACCTCACAACGGGAGATTCTGCGCGCGTTGCTCGATACCAGCGCCCGCTACGCGGCCCGAGTCGCGCTCTTTGTCGTAAAGGGCAGCCATGCCACCGGATGGCAGGCGCGCGGCTTCGCCAACAGCGATGCCGTGAAAGATTTCGCGCTCGACGAAAACGCTCCCGCCGTCCTTCGTGTGATCGGCCGTGCGATTGGCCGCGAGTTCGGCGATCGCGCCGTGGCGAGCGCGCCGGTTGCCGACCTGGACTCGCGTTTCCTCGAAGAATTTGGAGCGCCAGCGAGCGGAGAAGGCCGGATTCTCCCCTTGATGTTGAAGGACAAAGTTGCCGCGCTGGTCTACGCCGACAGCGGAACCACTGCGGCGGGTTTGCTCGACGCCGGCTCGCTCGAACTGCTCGTGCTTTCTACCAGCGCTTGGCTTGAGGTCAACTCGCTTCGCAAGCAAGCGCAGAAGGAACCGTCCACGACGCACGCCGACAGTCATCATTTGGACAGTCGTGGCGGCGCGGCGGCCGAGGCGCCGTCAAATCCGGCTGCGCACACAGTGCCGCTTTACCATGATCCCTTCGCCTCGCATGCTCCAGACCACGCCATGGCAGCAGCCGCGTCAGCGGGCGAAGCCTCGGCGTCAGCCGCCGCCGCAGTTGAGGCTCCTATTCCAATTCCAACGACGGCCGCCGAGGACGTGACCGCCGAAGCCAGCGCGATCGTCGAAGTCCAGTCTGCGGCGGTTGAAGTGGACCCTGCGCTGGCCGAGCCGCTGCCGAGCGGTCATGCGGAGACTAAGTCAACTCCCGAGCCGGCGCCGGTTTCCTCGACCTTGCCCGAGGATCAGGGCGTTCACCGCAAGGCCCAGCGTTTTGCCCGCCTGCTGGTCGACGAGATCAAACTCTATAATCAGGCCAAGGTCGCGGAAGGCCGGAAAAACAAGGATCTCTACGACCGTCTGAAACAAGCGATCGAGAAAAGCCGTGGCACGTACCAGAAGCGTTACGGCAACACCGTTGCCGCTTCCGGCAATTACTTTCAACATGAAATAATAAGAAGTCTCGCAGAAGACGACCTTTCCATCATGGGTGCCAACTTTCGGCAGTAGGTAGGTTTGAGTGCGCCGTTTTGCAGTCCTGGTTCTTGCTGGAATTTTCTTCCTGCTTTGGCTCGGCTTTTTGCCGGCCGCAGCTGCCCAGTCCCAGTCATCGAGTCCAGTTGAGAGTACGCCAGCCAAGAGCACGCCAGTCAAGAGCGCGCCAGTCAAGAAAAAGACTAACGCCGCTTCCTCCAGCACCAGGAAAAGGCGTAAGACCATCTCTCCGCGCGTGCGCCGGGTGCGGCGGGCTTTTGTCGCCTCGGCCAGTCTTCGTCTCATGGCGCAGCAGTTGTTGCAGGACCGCACTCCCGCCGCCTATGCCGGAGTCGAAGCCTATGCGCGCCGTCACGCCAAAGAAGACGCGGGCGCGCTGGCCTGGCTCGTCATCGGCTACGCCCGCACGCTCGATCACGACTACGCCAAGGCTATCGACCCGCTCAACCGGGCCAAGGCCGGAGCCAGCGAACTCGGAGACTATGTTGCCTACTACCTCGGCGACGCCTATCTGAATACCGCGCACAATGCCGAGGCGCTCTCTACGCTCGCGGATTTCAGCAAAACTTTTCCCGATTCACTGCTCATCCGCGATGCTCACCTGGTCTATGCCAACGCGCTGCTCGAGGAAGGCCGGGCGCCGGAGGCAGCGGCTCTGCTGGGAAAAGACCGCGCTCCAGTGCGCAGCGATATTGAACTGGCGATTGGGCGTGCCTACCAAGCGGCCGGCGAAACTCAGAAGGCCGAGAGCGCTTTTCGTAACGTTCACTTCAACCTTCCTACCAGTTTCGAAGCAGATGCGGCGGGAGCGGAATTGCACCGACTCGGGATCTCCGGCTCCATCGCCGAGCGCCGCACACGCGCCGATCTGTTGTTCAAAGCCAAGCGTTACAGCGACGCGGCCCACGATTACCGCGAGCTCATTAATGAAGACCAAGTCAGTCCGGAGGAGCGTCCGCAGGTGCAGCTGGCACTGGCGGGAGCGCTGGAAAAAAGCGGCCGCAGCCACGACGCGCGCCAGATTCTGCTTGCCATGGGAGCGCAGACGGGCGACGCCGAAGCCCAGCGCCTCTACCTGCTGAGTGAGACCGAGCGTTCCACCAGCGATGAAGAGGCCGTGCAACGGACGCTCAACGAACTGCGGCAATTTGGTCCCTCAAGCCCGTGGCTCGAACAAGCGCTGCTTTCGGCCGGCAACATGTACCTGTTGAAGCGCGACTACGATCGCGCTATCGACTACTTCCGCGAGTTGCAGCAGCGCTTTCCGAATGGCGGGCGCGCATCCTATGCACACTGGAAAGCTTCGTGGCTGGCCTTCCGGCAAGGCCGAACCGATGAGGCGCGGCAAGGTTTCGAAAATCAAATCGCGCTCTATCCCAATTCCGCGGAAATTCCCGCCGCGCTCTATTGGCGCGCGCGTCTCGCCGAAGAAGAAGGGAACCCGGCGATGGCGCGGGCGTTTTATCAGAAACTCTCCGACCGCTTTCGCAACTACTATTACGCCGAGTTCGGACGGCAGCGCTTAAAAGGCTTGTCGAGCGGAGGCGCCGTGTCGCAAGGAAACCCAACCGAACCCCCGCCGCACTACGCGCTGCTCGACCGCGTTTCTCCGCTGTCAACCGCGGGAAAAATTACCGCCACCGATCCTCCCGACGACAACCTGCGTGTCGCCAGAGCGCGTCTGCTCTCAAACGGCGGTCTGGCCGATGCGGCGGTGCGCGAGTTGCAGGCCGCCGCGAGCCAGGAAGAAGACGGCGGAAGCTGGGCGCCGCCCGAGATGGCGCGCGTGTATCAGGACGGCGGCCGCTACGATCGTGGCATCGAAATCATGAAGCGCACGACCCCCAACTATTTCGCCGTCGACATTCCCGACCTGCCGCGCCCCTACTGGGAAGCTCTTTTTCCCAAAGCCTATTGGCCCGATCTGCGCAAATATTCGGTGCTGAACGGGCTCGATCCCTACTTGGTCGCATCGCTAATCCGCCAGGAGTCCGAATTCAACGTGCTGGCGCTCTCCCGAGCCAACGCCGTCGGCCTGATGCAGCTTCTGCCGAAAACCGGCAAGACCGTCGCCAAGCAAGTCAAGCTCAAGGGATACAGCGCGCCGCAACTTTACACCCCAGCTGTGAACCTGGAACTCGGCACCCGCTACTTCAAAGATATGGTCGACAAGTACAACGGACAGTTCGAATATGCGCTGGCCGCCTACAATGCCGGCAGCGACCGCGTAGGAGATTGGCTGGGACAGGGCCACTACCGCGATCCGCAGGAGTTCGTCGAGTCCATCCCCTTCACCGAAACCCGCGAATACGTGCAAGCCATCCTGCGCAATGCGAATGTGTATCGCCAGCTCTACGGGACGCCGTAGCGGGTCTGCGTAGGGACAGCCGCCCTCGGCTGTCAGGCGGGGCGAAGCCACGCCACGCTAGCAGCGGTCAGCTCTCAGTTATCAGTTGAAGCGGAGGGGCACCCATTCGCTGATTGGTTATTACCTTCGGAGCAATTGGGCAACAAATGAAGTAAGACGGTATGGGAACCGGATGAAACACGCTCTAGGCCGATTGTTGTGTCGGCGACTTCGTAAACACGATCTCAAACACCAGCAGCCCCGCTCCCACCACAATGGCGCTATCGGCCACATTGAAGGCCGGCCACTGGTGCGGGCCTACATAGAAGAGCAGAAAATCGACCACGTGCCGGCTGATGAGGCGGTCCCACAAATTGCCGATCGCGCCGCCCAGAATCAACGACAGTCCGATTCCAGTCGAGGTCATGGTGTGGCTGTTTTTCCAGAGCAGCGCGGAGACGATCAGCAGCGCAATCACAGAAAACAAAATCAGCAGGCCGACTTTCCATCCCGAGGGAGAATCCGCAAAAATACCAAACGCAGCACCCGGGTTTTCGGCGTGGATGATGCGAAAAAATCCTGGAATGACCGGGATGCTGTCATGCAAGGAAAGCCGGTGCGCGATCGTCCACTTGGTAACGCGATCGAGAGCGACGACGAACAACGCGATCAGGAAATGATATTTGCGCATGACCCGGAAAGGCTTCCCCACTTATCTTCTCAGTCTATAGCTTATCGCGTTTGCGGAAGTCGGGGTTACGCGACGTCAATTTCCCCGCCGATTTCTCGGAGCACGGCGCTGCAACGCTCGCACACCGTGGGATAGTTCTTGTCCTCGCCCACGTGGGTCGAAAAATTCCAACAGCGTTCGCACTTCTGCCCCGGAGCTTTGCTCACCTGCACCACCACCGGCGAGTCGCCATTCCCCGATCCTTTTTTTACTTCCACGCCGGAGACGATAAAGAAGTAGCGCAACTCGCTCTTGAAGCGCTCCAGCGCGGAGAACACCGGATCAAGCGCGGTCAGCGTGACCTGCGCCTGCAGATTGCCTCCGATCAGTTTCTCGTTGCGCGCCTCTTCCAGCGCTTTCAACACAGTTTCGCGCACGGCCCGGACCATCTTCCAGTCTTCAGCTTGCTTAGGATCAGGGGCGATCGCACCTTCGTCCGTGCCCAGCAAGTCTGATGCTTCCGGGAAGGTCGTCAAATGCACGCTCTCCAGCCTCCCTTCGACGGGTGGCAAGTACTGCCAGACTTCTTCGCAAGTAAAGCTCATGATCGGCGCCAGCAAACGCGCCAGCGCTTCGCCGATGCGCCAGATCGCAGTTTGCGCCGCCCGGCGCGACGCCGATTTGCGCGCCGCAGTATAGAGCCGGTCCTTCAACACGTCGAAATAGAAAGCGCTCAGTTCCACGCCGCAGAAATTATTGATGCGGTGATAGATCTTGTGGAACGCAAACTCTTCGTACGAGCGTTGCACCTCCGCCGATACTTCCACCGCCTGCCGTAGCATGTATCGGTCGAGCGGCTGCAACTCGTCGAACGCGACCGCATCCTTCACGGGATCGAATCCATCGAGATTTCCGAGGATAAAGCGAAACGTGTTGCGAATGTCGCGATAGATTCCAGCGACCCGCTGCATGATCTGCGGCGAGCACGCGACATCTTCGCGGAAGTCGACCGAAGCTACCCACATGCGCACGATTTCGCCACCGAGCGTATCCGCGATCTCGACCGGATCCACCGTGTTACCCAGCGACTTCGACATGGCGCGGCCCTGTTCGTCCAGCGTCCATCCGCTGGTTGCCACCATGCGATAAGGAGCGCTGCCTTCGTAGCCGATGGCGCAGAGCAGGGAAGAATGAAACCATCCGCGGTGCTGGTCGCCGCCTTCGAGATAAAGATCGGCGGGCCAGGGCAGGTTCGGCTCATGGCCGAGCACGGCGGCGTGGCTCGATCCCGACTCGAACCAGACGTCGAGAATGTCAGTCTCTTTCTTGAATTTGGTGCCGCCGCAGTGGGCACACTTGTGGCCCGAAGAAAGAATCGCGTCGGCCTCGGGTGTGTACCAGGCATCGGCGCCATGCTGCGCAACAAACTGCACCACCTTCCGGTTGATGTGCGGATCCTTCACCGGTTTGCCGCAGTTGTCGCAGAGAAACACCGCGATCGGGACACCCCACACGCGTTGCCGCGAAATGCACCAGTCCGGGCGTGTCGCGATCATATTGGCGATGCGGTCTTCGCCCCAGGCCGGGTCCCACTTCACCTTGGCGATCTCTGCCAGCGTGCGGCTGCGCATGGTTTCACCGTTTGCCCCGCTCTTCATCGGCGTATCCATGCCGATGAACCACTGCTCCGTCGCACGGAAGATCACCGGGTTGTGACACCGCCAGCAATGCGGATACGAATGCTCCATTCTTTCGGTATGCATCAGCACGCCGCGCTTCTTCATTAGTTCAACGATCGGATCATTAGCATCGAAAACCCGCTTGCCCTCGTACTCCGGAAGGCCGTGGCGCATGATGCCTGCCTTGTCCACGTTACAGGTTGGATCAATCTTGTATTTCTGGCCGGTGATGAAATCTTCGGCGCCGTGTGCGGGAGCGGTATGCACCACGCCCGTGCCTTGGTCCATGGTGACGTAATCCGCCAGCACACCGACGACCTTCCGATCCAGAAACGGGTGCCGGAACTCGGCATATTCCAGCTTGCGACCGGGGAAGCGGGCGACCTCGCGCGCCGATTGCAGTCCAGTTTTCTCTTGTACCACCGACGCGAGCCGGGCGCCTACGATAAACACGTCGCCGCCGGCTTCGAGTGCCACGTATTCTTCGTCCGGATGAAACGCCACCGCCATCGATGCCGGCAGCGTCCAGGGAGTCGTGGTCCAGATGATGGTGGAAACTTTCTTGCCTTTGAGCGCCGCGTCGAGCGCAGTCGGATCGCCGGCGAACGGATATTTCACCCATACCGTCGGGCTCGTGTGGTTCTCGTACTCGACTTCGGCTTCCGCCAATGCCGTCTCGTCGAAGACGCACCAGTACACCGAACGCAATCCCTTGTAGACGAAGTCGTTTTCCAGGAAGCGATAAAGAATGTCGAGTACCGCCGCTTCGTATTGCGGCGTCATCGTGGAGTAGGGCCGGTCAAACCGGCCGAATACGCCAATGCGCCTGAACTGCGAGCGCTGCAGGTCGAGAAACTTTTCCGCGTATTTCCGGCATTCGCTGCGCACATCGACCGCAGCCATCTGCAGTTTTTTGCCGCCCAGCATCTGGTCCACTTTGATTTCGATAGGCAGCCCGTGGCAGTCCCATCCCGGAACATACGGCGAATCGAAGCCGGCCATGTTCTTCGACTTCACGATGAAGTCCTTCAGGCATTTATTCATCGCCGTCCCCAGATGGATGGGCCCGTTGGCGTACGGGGGTCCGTCGTGCAGAACATAGGTTGGCGCGCCCTTACGCACTTCCCGGATGCGGTCGTAGATCCGCTGCTCCTCCCATCGAGCCAGTATTTTGGGCTCATTCTGGGGTAGCCCCGCCTTCATGGGGAAGCCGGTTTTGGGCAAATTGATGGTAGATTTCAGATCCATCGGCACTGGCAACGTTCTCCCAACTGATTGAATCTTTTCATTATATAGGGAGTGCGAAAAGGACACGTCCAATGGGGGCTGCCTCACTTGGGAACGAATTCAAAAAGTACTATTTCCGGTCGGGGAAAAGCGTGTACAATTTTCACCAGATTGAAACCTGCGCGCATCTAACTGACTGGGAATCATTGGGGCGGCAAGGTTCGCCCATTTTGCAGCGATCTTGGGGGAACGGTCGTGCATCTAAATGAGCGACGCCCACCGTGAACTTGGGGTTACTGCTCGGGAAAATATGCCAGAATTCGAAACACCGCAGAATTCGATGGGGCCAGAGCCGGAGCTGCATCTTCTGCTAACGAATCAGACTCTGGACGAGCCTCTGTGGAAATCCCTGCTCCGCAATATTGACGACTTCTTCTTCCCGAAAAAACTCCCTCCGCTGGTCCTGACCTCGAAGCCCGTCCCAGTGCGCGACATCTGGGGCTTCTACAACTACAAGAAACGCGGAGCGTTTGGTTCAACGGTCATCCACCTACTGGCAGTGGCCCTCATCATCGCCGCCACCTTAGTGGGACGGAAGATCGTCGAAGTCGCCAAGCCGAAAGAAACCGTCTTGTTGATCGCGCCCGATGAACTTCCCGTGTTGCCGCCTTCGAAGAGCGTGAGCGGCGGCGGAGGCGGTGGTGGCGATCGCGACAAATTGCAGGCATCGGCAGGCCGTTTGCCCAAGCAGTCGATGCAGCAGTTCACTCCGCCCATGGTCGTGGTGCGCAACCAGGATCCGAAGCTGCCAATCGCCCCGACGATCGTGGTTCCCCCCGACATTCACTTGCAGCAGCCGAACCTGCCCGACCTGGGCAATCCGCTTTCGCATCTGCCGTCTGTGCCTTCGAATGGAACCGGCTCCGGCGGCGGCATTGGCTCCGGTAGCGGCGGCGGCGTCGGTTCCGGCCAAGGTCCCGGGTTCGGCCCTGGTCACGGCGGCGGCACCGGTGGGGGAGCGTTCCACGTTGGCGGTGGTGTTTCCGCTCCGAAACAGATTTATGCACCGGACCCTGAGTATTCCGAGGAAGCCCGCAAAGTTAAGCACATGGGTACAGTCGTATTGTGGCTGGTGGTCGGGCCCGATGGTAAGCCGCGCGATATCCGGGTGGCTCGCACTTTAGGATTGGGTCTGGATGAAAAGGCCATCGAAGCTGTAAAAACCTGGATCTTCGAACCGGCTTATAAAGATGGCAAGCCGGTCGCTGTGCAGATCAACGTCGAAGTCAATTTCCATTTGTACTGACCCGGCTCTACCGAAAAGCTTTGGGAGCCCAGGAAGCGGCCGCGCAAGCGGCCGTTTTTAGTTTGAGTGTGGGGATGGGGCTCTGCCCCGTCGAAGCCGTGCGCAGAACGGCTTCCGCGCCTACTCCTTCAAATCCACATGCACCACGTCTTCGACCGGAAGCCCGAGGAACCGCGTTCCCATCATCCTGAATTTCTCCGCCGAATCCGTCGCAAAGAACTTTACCTCGGGAACGCCTCTCCGCTCGCTTCCTGTTTGAGCTGAAGACGTCTGAGCTGAAGACGGCAGCGCTTCGATCTGCAGTTGACGCGCCACCTCCCGCGCCGTCGACTCGGCTGAGTCCACGATCGCGACGTGCTCCGGCGCCATTCGCCGCAACAGTGGCTTGATCAGCGGATAGTGGGTGCAGCCGAGTACCAGCACGTCGGCATCTCGTGCGTCGCCCGAAAAAGCTTCCGACAAGTAAATCTTTGCCACCTGCTCGGTTACCGTATGTTCCACCCACCCCTCTTCGACCAGCGGCACGAACAGAGGACAAGCCTTTTCCCGCACCGCGACTTTTCTGGCTTCAAGCGCGCGCCGGTAGGCGTGGCTGCTCATGGTCGCCTCCGTGCCGATGACGACCACCTTCCGCGTACGAGTGGCCGCTGCCGCCGCTTCCGCTCCCGGTTCGACCACGCCGATCACTTCCACGCCCGCCGCGGCTTTGATCTCGTTCAGGGCCAGCGCGGTCGCCGTGTTGCAGGCGATCACCAGCAGGTCCGCTCCCCGATCCTGCAAATAGCGCACCGCCCCGACCGCGTAGTGCGCCACTGTTGCCGCTGACTTCGATCCATAAGGAAGCCGCGCCGTGTCGCCGAAGTAGAGATAGTCGGCGTCAGGGATGCGGTCGAGCAGCGCGCGCAGGACGGTGAGGCCCCCTACGCCCGAGTCAAAAACGCCGATCGTCGTCCTGCGTGAATTGGACACAGTGAGCAGAGTTCAACCTTCCGCGGTGGTTGGACTGATGACCGACCGGATTGCGGATATTCGATTTGCCGGAAAACCTCCCTGGCGGGCGTGTTCGCGGACCATCTCTTCATTCGGTGCGATGTAGACGCAGTGGATCTTGTCGTCGGTGACGAAACTTTCAAGCCACTGGACCTGTGGACCAAGTTTCTGGAGAACGCCGCAGGACTTCTGCGAGATGGCCTTGAGTTCCTGCTGCGTCAATTTGCCGGCGTTGGGAATCTCACGTTCGATGACATATCTCGGCATGGTGCGCTCCTGATGTTGAAATTCTGGCTGCTGCAACTGCGAACCCGAATTCTAGCACCGCTCGAAGTTCCGTAGACATCACAACTTTTTACCGCGAGGCGCTGACTTTAGTCGGCGTCGAGTCGACATCCTCAAACGAGAACGCGATCGAAACATTGGGATATTCCTTTCCCCCGATCTCCACATACGGATAGACAAAATAGTTCAGCGGCGCTCCCTCCTGCGCCGGCGCCAGTTTCAGATCGCGTCCTTGCGTGAACTGCACCCGATTCACATCGTGCGCGCCGAAAAAGTAATCATGCTTGTCCTGATGCTTCCATGCCTCAGAAATATCCACCGGGACCCAGCCCGTCGCATCCAGATAGAACTCCGCCCAGCAGTGGTATCCCGGAATCTCTGCGGAATGTTTATCGGCCGGAAGCGGGAAACCGATCTCAAAGCGCGCCGGAATTTTCTCGGCTCGCGCCATCGCAATAAAAACCGAATGGAAATCGGTGCAGTTGCCATGCTTCGAATCGCAGGCCCAGAGCGTGTCGCCGTGTCCCCAGCCCTCGCCGCTCTTGTCGTATTTCATGGTGCGAAAAACGTATTCGTAGATGGCCTTCGCCTTTTCGAGCGGCGTGATCGCTCCTTTCGTTTCCTGCGCGGCCAATTGCGCCGGAATTCCCGTCACCGGCACCAGCCGGTCCGCCTCCAGAGATCGCGCCAACTCGACTCGTGACGCGGGCGCAGTCCGCACCTCACTAAGCGGTTTTCCGTTCATCAGCACCACGTGCTCTCTTCGCACCACCTCGTAGTTCACGGAGAACTTGTACTCGCCCTTGTCAGTTTTCGAAGCCTCAGCGTACAGAACTTCGTTCCCATATTCCGGCTGGTGCACCTGCTTGAGCGGCAAGTCACCGCTCTTTGCAACGACCGTCACTTCCTGGAAGGCGTCGGAGTGGGCCAGCGGAATCCAGACCCGCACCCGCTCGCCGGGGCTGACATTTTTCACTGTGAATGTGTAGTGGAAGTTGAAGTGGCGCTCTTTCTGGGTCAAAGCAGGCTGAGCGAGAGCCGGCAAAGGCGACAACGCAAGCAACAGGAACAGCAGGGGCCGAGGCAGCATGACTCATCCTTTCGACGAGATCATTCGACGAATGATCGCTTTCGCTAACGCTTGCTGAAAGCAGGGAAACGGCCGACGGACGTTTTAGGCGGGACTATCGTCAAGTAAAACCGCGGCCGGAGAGTCGAGGCGTGCACCGCATAGTTCGGAGTACGTTCGGAGTACGTTCAGAGTATAGTTTCGCAGTCTGCCTGTCGAACCGCCGCCCTGTCAAATCCCGCCAGTTGCCTCACCCATCCACCGCCCGTTATCCTTCAGGCCATGCCCAGCACTCTTGTCGAATGCGTTCCTAATTTTTCGGAAGGCCGCGACCCGGCCAAAGTCGACGCCATTGTCGAAGCCATGAAGATCCCCGGCGTCTATCTCCTCGACCGCGAGATGGATTCCGACCACAACCGCTCGGTCATCACCCTGGTCGGCGAGCGTGAAGCCATTCAGGAAGCCGCCATTCGCGGGGTAGGGAAGGCCGCCGAGTTGATCGATCTCACCAAACATAAGGGTGCGCACCCGCGCATGGGAGCAGCCGATGTCGTGCCCTTCATCCCGATTGACGGCGTCACCATCGAAGACTGCGTTGCCATGGCACGCCACGTCGGAGCCGAGATTGCGAAACGCTTCCAGATCCCGGTCTATCTTTACGAAGCCGCCGCGGCCACGCCCGAACGGCAGAACCTCGAAAATATTCGCCGCGGTCAGTTCGAAGGTATTCGTGCCGAAATAGCGACCAATCCCGCGCGCAAGCCTGACTTCGGCGAGCCCCGCGTGCATCCCACGGCCGGCGCAACGGTCGTCGGTGCGCGCAAGTTTCTCATTGCCTACAACGTCTTCCTGAATACGCCCGACGTCGAGATCGCCAGGAAAATCGCGAAAGCCGTGCGCTTTTCGGGCGGCGGCCTGCGCTTCGTCAAGGGTGCCGGATTCCTGGTGCGCGGCATGGCCCAGGTCTCGATGAACCTGACCGACTTCGAGCAGACCCCCATCCACCGCGCCTTCGAATTCGTGAGACGCGAGGCCCTGCGTTACGGCGTCATACCGGTTTCAAGCGAGATCGTCGGCCTGATTCCGAAGCGTGCCTTAGAACAGGCCGCGGAATGGTTTCTGCAAGTCGAAAACTTCGATTCCTCGCTCATCCTCGAAAATCGTCTTGCAGCGGTGATGAGCGGCAAGATGGCAGTCGGCGGCCTTCGCGCCGGAGTCGAGCCCTTCATCGAACAACTGGCCGCTCCCACCGCAACTCCCGGAGGAGGCAGTGCCGCCGCCGCCAGCGGCGCCATGGCCGCCGCACTCGCAAGCATGGTCGCGTCGATGTCGCGCGGCAAGAAAGCTTATCTGCAGTACGAAAGCCAGCTCAGCGAAGCAATCGCGAGGCTCAGCCAACTTCGCGAGCAACTCAAGTCAGCGATCGACGCCGACGCCGAGTCCTACAACGTCGTCATGAAGGCCTACAAGTCGGCCAAGTCGTCAGATGGCAAGGCTGATGCCACTGCTAATACTAACGACGGTGCCGCCGCGATCGCCGCCGCGCTCAAACAGGCGACCAGCGTGCCTTTAGGCGTTGCCGGAAACGTAGTCGAGGTGGCGCAGATTGCAACCAATCTGAAACCGATCACCAACCCAAACATGAAATCCGATCTGACGACCGCAATCGCCCTGGCAAAAGCTGCCCTCGAAGGCGCGCTCGCGAACGTCGAGATCAACCTTGAGTCGTTGAAGGACGAAGGCTTTGTGGCAGAGACACGGAAGAGAGCGCTAACTCTGAAGGTGTAACCATGCTCAAAAAAATCGATCCTCGTGCTGATGATTGTCGCCGGAGTCGCCGCCATCGGCAGTTCCCTAAAATCCCGTAACAATACCACGCCGCCTTCGCTGCCGATCTCCGCAAAGGAGCCCAATGCCTGACTATCTGATTTGTCGCGTGCAGACCCATGAAAAATGCCTCTTCCGCGAGTCGAAACGTCGCCAACCGGGTTACTATTCGGCAGAACACAATACGGCAGTGGCAAGGAGTTCCTCCTATGAGTCCCGCTCGTCTCTTGTTTGTGTCCAGCGCAGTTCTCGGCCTGAGCGCGCTTCTGCTCAACCTCAGCGCTTGCGGCAGTAGCTCGCCGGCAGGCCAAACGTCCAGCTATGCGCTCACTGCCGCAGCGTTGAACCCAGCTTCAGTCACCGCAGGAAGCGCGTCCACTTCCGCCATCACCGTGACGCCGGCAAATGGATATACCGGCAGCGTCAGCCTTTCGTGCAGCAGCATCACCGGTGGCACCCCGGCTCCCACTTGTTCCTTCAGTGCGTCTCCGATAACGATCACGGGCACCGCTCCGGGCACTTCCACGCTGACGGTTTCCACTTCGAGCAGCACACCCGGCGGCAGCTACACCATCACCGTCACCGGAAGCGATGCCAAGAGTTCGGCCCCCAGCAACGGTCCTCAGGCGCTGAAACTAACAACGGCGGCCGTGATCCAGCACGTTGTGGTCATCTTTCAGGAGAACCGCACACCGGATAATCTTTTCCAGGATCCGGCGCTATACAATCCGCCGCGCAGCGCGGACATTGCTCAAAGCGGCGTAAACTCGCTTAACCAGACCATTACGCTCAGCCCCATCGACCTGGGCACGGCCGGCTCCAACCCTCAGAATTACGACCTCAGCCACGCCAATTCCGCCTTCGTTTCCATGTATAACGGTGGCCTAATGAACGGGGCCAACCTAATTCCGTGCTCTCCAGCCGCCAATTGCCCTCCAAATGCGCATCCCAACCCGCAATTCATGTACGTCAAGCCATCCGATGTTCAGCCCTACTTCGCTCTGGCCGAGCAATACACTTTCGGCGACCGCATGTTTCAGACCAACGAGGGACCGAGCTTCCCGGCTCACCAGTTCATTCTTTCCGGTACTTCGGCCCCTACTGCTACCAGCGACCTGTTCGCGGCGGAGAATATGAGCGGGGGAAGCATCGCGGGCTGCATCGCCACGGCCGGGACAACGGTGGCGCTAATCAACCCGTCGGGCGTTGAGTTCTCGTCGCAGTACCCTTGCTTCGAACATGCAACCCTCACGGATCTGCTTGACGCCGCGGCCATCTCCTGGCGCTACTATGCCCCCTCCGCCGGTTCCATCTGGACCGCGCCCGACGCCATTGACCACATCTGCCTGCCGCAGACCATCAACGGCACGCTCACCTGCACCGGCACGGATTGGACCAACAATGTGATCATTCCGGAATGGCAAGTGTTGCAGGACATTACCAACGGCCAACTTGCGCAAGTGAGCTGGATCATCCCCGATGGCGCCCACTCCGATCACGCCGCGAGCAACAACGGCAGTGGACCCTCCTGGGTGGCCGCCATTGTCAACGAAATTGGCAATAGCCCGTATTGGGCAAACACCGCCATCATCATTACCTGGGACGATTGGGGAGGCTGGTACGATCACGTCGCGCCCACCGTCATCAACGACGGTGTCAGCTGGGGATCGGGATATGTCTATGGCTTCCGCGTTCCCCTGATCGTGGTTTCGCCCTACGCCAGGGCCGCTTACACTTCTCACACCACCCACGACTTCGGCAGCATCCTCAAATTCATCGAGACCACTTTCAATTTGTCCTCGCTCGGATACGCCGACGCTCGGGCTGACGACCTTTCCGATTGTTTTAACCTGACCCAGACGCCCATCACCTTCCAGAAAATCCCCGCAGCTCTCGACGCTGCCCACTTCATCAACGACAAGAGTCCGCCCACCGACCCCGATGATGACTAGCACCCGTTCGCAAATAGGGATATGAGCAAAGCCGAGCGGCTGATCAGGCTACTTTGTTGAGCTGGGCCGCGCTAGAGAAGGTAACACGCAAGAAAATCCACCTAAGGACATCGGCGCTCCTACCCATCCCGGATTCGCTGGAGGACAGGAGGACAAACCGTTTGTGACTGAGACGCAGAAGCGCACAGCAGTGCTCAGAGACTAGAATCTATTTCATCGCACGCGAAATGCCGCATCCAAGGCGGGGCGCACTAACCGCATGGTCACTGAAATCGACTCCCTGGTGCCCATCCCTTAGGCAGCAGTAATCATTTCCATCGGCTCGGCAGTCTCGCCGACGGGCTCGCGGACGGGCTCGCGGATCGTCCGTAGCGCCTCGGCAATCTCAACGCTAGTGATGCTCCCTTTGCCGACCAGGTCGCCGAGTGACAAAATACCCGCGACTTCATGTCTCCCATTCACCACCGGCAGGCGGCGGACCTGATGCTCTTCCATCAGCTCCAGTGCGTAGCGAACGTCATCTCCTACAGCGCAGCAAATGGGGTCCGTCGTCATGCACTCGCTGATCCAGATATCCGCCGGATCTTTGCCACCAGCCACAACATGCAGACAAAGGTCGCGATCGGTTACCATCCCGACCAGCTGTGGATTGGTCGGATCCAGGACCACCGGCAAGACTCCAATATTTAACTGTTGCATGGTCGTGGCAGCTCTCACTACAGAACTGGATGGGCAGCAAAATGCTGGGTTCTTAGTCATTACCTCATGAACTTTCATAGCTCACCTCTAAACACTCAACGTCCAAACTAGGGCATTGCCAATGATAGAGCAACACTAGAACACGCTGAACTCAAGCTGTCAGTGAGTGAAATCACAAGCCTGAGTGAGGTGCCGGGGTTCCTCGTGATGTGTCGCTTGTCAATGAAAGAGGCCGTTGCATTGCGGTCACCGCATCCAGTCCCCAGTCCGCCAATTCGGCCAGTTAGTGCAGCAACTGCTGGCGCTCCTGCGGCTTGGGTATGATGTTTTCCGTAAAGGTTTACGTTTTCCGGAGGGAGTGAGCTAGCTCGGTCCACAGTCGCAACTCCTCACGGTTAAATTCGCCTCGCGCGCCGCCGCGGATCCAACCCCTTAATCCCACGTATACCGCGTCCGCGCCAGTCTGAAACGCCTGCTTGGCCGCCTCGAGAACATCCCTAATTGCGGGAAGTTCCTCCTAACTTCATGATTCTACAAGACCGGGGGGGGCCACATCCTAGTTAGTTTAATGCCCTTGTAGGAAATAAATGCTTGCGCGAGGACGCGGCATTTAGCCGGAAGATCTCTGAAAGCTACTGATCGGGAGTCGGATCGAATCCGGCGCAATCCGGAGTGGACAATGACGTACATTTCGAACGCAATCTCCTGCGTTTCGAGCGTCCCAGCACCATGCGAGGTGGACGCACTTTAGTTACGGTCCTGCCTCGTTAATTAGGGACTAGAATATGAAAGAACAGGTGCAGGTGAAGGACCGCCAAAGATCGTCAACCCAGGGTTTGCGGTTTGCATCTAAACTCTGCAGATAAACTCTGCAGGCCCATCTTGAGGACATTCGTTTTGAGGAACTCTATGAAGAATTTGTGTTTCGCGTTTTTGCTTCTGTGCACCACGATCGGCTACGCCATGCCGGTCGCGTCGTCGGCGCGTTCCATGGTGCCTTCTGAAATTCAGCAACTGATCGGCGTCGACTATCGGGCGCTCAAGGATTCGCCCACTGCGCTGGCGCTCAAAGACAAAGTGCTGCCCGACAACCTGAAGGAATCCGAGACCGCCCTGAAGGGCATCGGCATCGACGTCGAGCACGATCTCGACCAGCTCGATGTCGCCTCTTTCCGGACGGAGAAGAAGGGCATTCAAACCGTCTACGTGGCGCAGGGGGCGTTCTCGGCCAAAGTCGTCCTCAAGAAGTTGAAGCTCAAGAAGATCACGGCCACAAAATACGGCACCGACCGCATTTACCCGATGGATAACGGCCTGGTGATGACCTTCCTTGACGACAACACGCTGGCCTTCGGCACCGAGGCCTCGTTGCACAGCGCCCTCGATACCCGCGCCGGCAAGCGCCCATCGCTTGATTCCAATCCGGTGATGACCGACCAGATGTCGGCCGTCGATGGCGCGCCCCTGTGGAGCGTCCTCGACCAGCAGGGAACTCAGGCCATGATGTTTTCGGTGATGGGCGATGCCGCAAGGGTCGGCGACTACGACAGCATCAAGAAGCGCATTCTGGCTTCTCGCTACACCATGAACTTCGCGACTGGAGTGAATTTCGATCTGAGCGTTCAAACCGCCGACTCGATGACGGCGGCCACGCTGTCCACGATCCTCAAGGGCGTTATGCTTTTCAAAAAGCTCAGTGCCAGCCCGGTCGAAAAGACTGCCATTGACGCCGCCACCGTCGATTCCGACAGCTCCAACCTGCAAATCCACTTCAAGACAGACGACCAGAAATTCCAGTCCCTGATGAACTCGCCGCTGTTCGCCGCCGTTTCACACTGACGTTTCGTACGAATCCGAAGCCAAAGAAAGAAAACGTCCCGGATGTTTCCTCCGGGACGTTTTCTTTAGCATCGAACGCGCTGCCTCTTCTCGATAGTCTCGTGAATAGTTGCTTCCTGAACGGTTGATCGGGTTCGTGCGGCGCTTCCGTGCGCACGCAACGGTTCGATACGAGGCAACCTTCTTGACAACGTTTCAGACGCACTGTACAACTCTCGTGCGTTCAACGCTGATTTATGGTGGGGAATTGCAATGCTCTGAGAAAGTTGCGTGAGAGTTTGCCCGAAAATGGGCGCGAAGCCAATGAGGGTTCTAGTTACAGGGGGAGCGGGCTACATCGGCAGCGTGGTTGCCGAGGAGCTATTGCAGGCCGGACACCAGGTTGTCGTTTTCGATAACCTGAGTCGCGGCCATCGCCAGGCAGTGCCGAAAAACGCGGAACTGGTGGTGGGCGACCTGGCGGATCGCGCTTGCCTTGACCAGTTGCTCCGGTCTCGAGCGATGGATGCCGTCATGCATTTTGCGGCGCTGATCGAAGCGGGCGAGTCGATGAAGGCTCCGGAAGAATTTTTCCGCAACAACACCTCGAATGCGCTGACCCTGCTCGAAGCGATGCTCGCCGCTCGGATCAAGCGTTTCGTCTTCTCGTCAACGGCTGCGCTCTTCGGCAATCCCGAGCGCATTCCGATTGACGAGGACGACCCCGTTCTTCCGACCAATGCGTATGGCGAATCGAAGCTGCTGGTGGAGCGAATGCTCGCCTGGTTCCACCAGATTCACGGCTTGCGCTATGCCAGCCTGCGATACTTCAATGCTGCCGGCGCGTCCCGCCCGGACCAAGGGGAAGCGCACCAGCCAGAGACGCACCTGATCCCCCGGATTCTGCAAGTCGCCCTCGGCCGCGCGGAACACGTGAACATTTTCGGCACCGACTACCCCACGCCCGATGGCACTTGCGTGCGCGACTACATACACGTCGGCGATCTGGCGCGCGCACACCTGCTGGCGCTGCAAGCGCTCGAGAATTCCAGTCCGTTGATCTACAACCTGGGCAACGGACAGGGGTTCAGCGTGCGCGAGGTGGTCGAAGTGGCGCGGAGCGTCACCGGACATCCGGTTCCCGTCATCGAATCGGCGCGCCGCGCCGGTGATCCAGCGGTGTTAATTGCGAGCTCGGAGAAAATCCGGCGCGACCTGGGCTGGCAGCCGAGGTTCCCGGATTTGAAATCCATCGTGGAAAGCGCGTGGCAGTGGCATCGCACGCATCCTGACGGATATCCGGGATGAAGATGGCACCCCGCGAACTCGGCAACCCATAGCAGGCTCGGGTGCGGCACCCGGAACTCGATTCGCAGGAGAAATGCACATAGAGAGCTCCGTGAGTTGTAATACCATCTCGAAGAAAATGAATTCCTGGCCTCTGCACCAACAGGCGAAAGGGCTGCCACTGTGGCGCGCGACGAAAAGGCTGGCTACAACCGTTTCCTCCTGCTGGTAGCGGGACTTGGCGGCTTGCTGTACGGCGTGGATGTCGGCATTATTGCGGGGGCTTTGCCTTATCTGGAGGCCACCTCCGGATTGAATGCGGGCCAGCTTTCCATTGTCGTTGCAGCTGTGCTCCTCGGTAGCGTGATCTCAACCCTGTTTGCCGGCGCGCTGGCCGACTGGATGGGGCGCAAGCCTCTGATGATGCTCAGCGGAGTGCTATTTGTCTGCAGCATTCCCATCATTGCCCTCTCGCATGGCTACGAGTCGTTGGTTCTTGGCCGTCTGTTACAGGGCATCAGCGCCGGCCTGATCGGTGTAGTGGTCCCGCTGTATCTGGCGGAGTGCTTGGCGGCCACGAACCGCGGCAAGGGGACGGGCATCTTCCAGTGGCTGCTGACACTCGGTATTGTGACGGCGGCCATCGTTGGCATGTTCTTCAGTTTTCGCGTCGAAGAGGTGGCCAAACTGGGCGATCCCGCGAGACTGTTCGCCTTCAAAGATACGGCTTGGCGCAGCATCTTCTGGGTTTCGCTGCCACCCGGCATCTTGTTCGTGATCGGTAGCCTGATGGTGTCGGAGTCTCCGCGCTGGCTGTTTCGCCGCGGAAAAAGGGATGCCGCCTACGCCGCGCTTCTGCGCTCTCGCACCAACCAGCAAGCGAACGTTGAGCTTGCGGAAATGGAACAAGCGGCCGCTGCTGAAAAGTCCAAAACCTCAACCGGCGCCAAGGCTGTCGGAGCCAAGGTCGTCGGAGTGAAGCTCAAGGAATCACTCTTCCGCCGCAAATATGTGATTCCGTTTGTCCTGGCCTGTGTCATTCTGGCCTGCAACCAGGCCACTGGCGTCAACTCCATCATTGGCTACAACACCAACATTCTTTTGCAGAGCGGGCTTTCCGATCTCCAGGCGCACTGGGGCTACGTTATTTTCACCATCATTAATTTCCTGATGACCATTGGCGGCGTGCTGCTGGTGGATCGCAAGGGACGGAAGTTCCTGCTGTCGGTGGGCAGTGCCGGCATCATCGTGTCGCTCCTCTGCACCGGCCTGCTATTCCGCCGGACGGAAAAGCTGCGCGTGGATTCCCGGGATGCGGTTCAGTCTATGGTTGACGCCGGCCAGAAGGTCACCTTGCTTTACGACGAGAAGGCCGCGGATGCGCTCCTCGCGGCGAGCGGAGACGCTGGCAAGGCGATCCGCAACCGGCCGACATCGCTGGTCATGATCTATTCGTACGGAGATTTCCGCGCTGCGACCAGGGTTGCGCGTTCCAACGACACGTCAGCCAAGCCCATTGAGATCACACGCGAAAGCTGCGTGCCCGCCAATAAAGTAGTCGCGTTTTTCTCGAATCCCTTCAGCAACCTCGATGCGTCGCGCAAGGCGTCGCTAAGAATTGACAATGCACTGATCACCCCTGTGGCGACCACTCACAATGGTTGGCTGGTGGCGATCAGTCTTTTTGTCTTTATGGCGTTTTTCGCGATCGGTCCCGGAGTATGCGTGTGGTTGGCGCTTTCGGAGTTGATGCCGACCCGGATTCGCTCCAACGGCATGAGCATTGCCCTGTTGATTAACCAGGCGGTTTCAACGACCATAGCCGCCATGTTCCTGCCGACCGTCGGCAAGCATGGGTACTCGACCATGTTTTTTGGCTTTGCCGCCTGCACCGTAATCTACTTCATCACTGCCGCGGTGTTCCTGCCGGAAACGAAAGGGAAGACTCTGGAAGAAATCGAAGCGCATTTTGAGGGAGCGGCCGGGAAGTCTGCTCTCTCAAGGACGTAGCCCACGCTCATTCAGGCTTGAGTTCCGCGCCAGCGCCTCGCTTCAACTTGAAGAAGTCGCGACGCGTACCGATTCTGTCCTCTAGTTATCGGAAAACATTACGGTTACAAGCAGGTGTGACCGGGATCACAGAACCTCCGCCCTAAGAAAGTTCAATATTGGGGTTTGTTAGATGCAGGGTTGTGGATGTATTCTCGTTCCGATGTGGGCAACGAAAACTCGAATGGAGCTTAAAGATGAAGAGAATTAACGTCCCAGTGTTTACCGTCGCAGCAGCATTGGCTATTGTTCTTGCCCTTCCCCTATCCGCGCATGCGCAAGACGCAGCGGCACTCTACAAATCGAAATGTGCGATGTGCCACGGCGCAGATGGAAAGAAAACGGCCGGCCACGATTTCACATCTGCCGCCGTGCAAAAAGGATCGGATGCCGATCTAGAGGCCGTCATTACGAACGGCAAGCCCCCCAAGATGCCCAAGTACGGAGATAAGTTGAAGCCGGAAGAGATTAAGGGCCTGGTGGCTTACATCCGGACGCTGAAATAGTTCTGGCCAGTTTTTGCCAACAAGATTAAGGGAGATTGTCCAGCGCGGCGGGTGATCCGGCGGCGGGTGTTGGAGTGTGTCCACGGCACTGGCCCATAGAAGGAAGGAGACTAGCGGTTTCAAATGACTCTGCGAGAACGCATCCGAGACTGGTCGCAGCCAATCTATTATCTGGGGCAGAATCCCATTACGCTGACGGGCGCCGTGGTCACGACGAGCACGGCGCTCACCACCATCGCCTTCTGGTTCTATGACATCTTCTTGCCGGGGCCCCCGCATCCTTATATTGGCCTTCTGGTCTTTCTCATCCTCCCGGGCATTTTTGCACTCAGCTTATTGCTGATTCCACTTGGCATCTGGCTTAGGCGGAGAAGTCTGCTCGCGAGCGGGAAACTGCCGGAGATTTTCCCCGCCATCGACCTGGGGCTGCCCGTGGTGCGGCGTACCTTGGAGTACGTGGCAGCGGCGACCGTCCTCAATCTTCTCATTGTTGGGACCGCATCCTACCGCGGCGTGCAGTACATGGATTCCACGGAGTTCTGCGGGCAGACTTGCCACACCGTGATGGATCCCGAGTTTACGGCCTATCAGAATTCTCCCCACTCGCGGGTGGACTGTGTCGCGTGCCACATCGGGCCGGGAGCATCGTGGTTTGTGCGCTCGAAGCTTTCCGGTCTGCGCCAGGTCTTCGCGGTAACGTTCCACACTTATTCGCGCCCCATTCCTTCGCCGGTAGAGCATCTCCGCCCGGCGCGCGAGACCTGTGAGCAATGTCACTGGCCGCAACGCTTTACCGGCGGCAAGTTCCTGGTGAATACCAGCTACAAGGACGACGAGAAAAACACGCCCCAGAAGGACGTCTTGCTGCTGAAAGTAGGCGGAGGTACTTGGCGGGGTTCGGTCGGCATCCACGGGCGTCACCTCGCCGACAACGCCCGCATCCGCTACATTTCGACCGACGTCGAGCGGCAGACTATCCCGGCCGTGTTTTACACCGACGATACGGGGAAGACCACCGAATTCATTTCCAGCGATGCGAAGCCCACCAAAGAACAATTGGACAAGGGAGAACATCGCGTGATGGATTGCGTGGATTGCCACAACCGGCCCACGCATGCCTTCGACCTGCCTGAAAACGCAGTGGACAAGCAAATGGCGCTCGGGCTCATTAGCCCGGAGCTCCCCTACATCAGGAAAAAGTCGGTCGAGGTTCTCAAGGTGGATTATCCCACCCGCGCTGTGGCACAGCAGAGCATCATTGGCGCACTCAACAATTTCTATCGGACCAATTACCCGCAGATTTACGCGACGCGGCGCACACTGGTGGAGCAATCGGGCCAGGAGGTGGCGAATATCTACCTGCGCAACGTCTTCCCAGACATGCGTCTGACCTGGGGCACTCACCCCAATAATATTGGGCACAATGATTCGCCGGGCTGCTTCCGCTGCCATGACGGCAGTCATACCAGTGCCGATGGCCAGACCATCACCAACGATTGTTCCGCGTGCCATGACGTTCTAGCATCGGGGGAAGAAAATCCCAAGGTTCTGACCGACCTGGGAATGAAGTAAGCATTGCCGGAAGATGGTTTCATGAATCGGTTCCGGGTAGGGCACAGCTTCACAGCTTGGAGAATACAGCCCCGGAGGAGCGAACTAACTTAGCCCAGCGCTTCAGCGCTGGGTCGGGAAACGATAACAGATGTAAGTCCCGGAGGGACGACCCAGTTCTCGCGCACGCGCCCCGAGGGACGTGCCTTCCGAGTGGCAAGGCACTTATGAAACCAGCCCGAAAGTTTGACATGGCTGAAACAAAAATGGCTGAAACAAGAAATGTGCGAAGACCGTGGCGTGCTGGGCTGAGAATTATCGTTGCGACACTCGTCGCCACGGTGTTCTCCTTGCTGTTTTCAGCCCGCTCCGCACGCGCCGCCGACCAACCCGGAGCCGAATGTCTCGCGTGCCACGGCGACAAGAGCATGAGCACCACGCGAGCCGGCAAAACGGTTTCGCTGTACGTGGACGGGAAGAAATTTGCCACTTCCGTACATGGCAGCTTGGGGTGCACAGGCTGCCACGCCGACCTGGAAGGAAAGGATTTTCCGCACGAGAAGCCGGCGCCGGTAAAGTGCGGCACCTGCCACTCCACCGAGCAGGAGCAACATGCCCGCTCGCTCCACGGCAAGGCGGTTGCGCGCGGCGATCCGTTGGCGCCTCGCTGTGTGAATTGTCACGGCAACCACGACATCTATCCGGTGAAGGACCCGCGGTCAGCGGTGGCGCCAATGAAAGTGCCCTTCATTTGCGGCCAGTGCCATCGCGAAGGAACTGCTGTTTCGCGCAATCGCGAGATTGCCCAGAACAATATTCTGGAGAACTACTCCGAGAGCATCCACGGAGAGGCGTTGCTGAAAAAGGGACTGGCGGTGGCCCCGACCTGCGCCACGTGTCACACCCCGCACTTGATATTGCCGCATACCGACCCCGCTTCCTCGATCAATCGCCGGAACATTGCCGCCACCTGCACGAAATGCCATACCCAAATCGAAGCGGTCCACCGCAAGACCATTCGTGGAGAGCTGTGGGAAAAACAGGCCAACATCCTGCCCTCCTGCCCGGACTGCCATCAGCCGCACAAGATCCGCAACGTCTTTTATGAACTGGGCATGGCCAACGCGGACTGCATGCGTTGCCACGCGGATGAAAAGCTGCGTCGCGCGCGCGACGGGCAATCCATGTACGTCAGCGTAGGCGAGGTGAGCCATTCGCGCCACAACAAAGTGGCCTGCAGCCAGTGCCACTCGGAAGTAAACGCCTCCCGCGTGCGCGCTTGTGAGACGATCGTCCACGGAGTGGACTGCACCGCTTGCCACGATGAGATTGGCAAGCAGTACGCTGTCAGCATCCACGGACAACAGGTTGCCAAGAAGGATCCGAATGCCCCGATCTGCAAGGAATGCCATGGCACCCATGCCATCCTTGGCAAACAAGACCCGCAGTCGGCGACCTTCGCGACCAACGTTCCCGCGCTTTGCGCGCGCTGTCACCGCGAGGGCCAGAAGGCTGCCGTGCGCTACATCGGGACCCAGCACGAAATCATCACCAACTACACCGAGAGCATTCACGGAACTCTACTAAAGAACGGCCTGACGGTGACGGCGACCTGCACCAGTTGCCACACCGCTCACCACATCCTTCCCCGAAGCGATCCGTCCTCGAGCGTGAACGCAAACAACGTGCCGGACACGTGTGGCCTGTGCCATCACGGCATCGAGGAGCA
>JBEKWL010000032.1:0-24731 GCA_049513095.1 Terriglobales bacterium | reverse complement strand
ATTCTTTCCGACGACGCGACCAGCCCGCAAATGGACGTGCTGCTGGTGGCTGTCAAGAAAGACAAGATTTTGAACTACACCAACGTACTCTCGATGGCGGGCAAAACTCCGTCTATTGTGGATATCGATGCCCTGGCCCTGCAGAACTGCTACGAGTACAACTATGAGCCGGCGCCGACGCAAGTGGTTGCCCTGCTCAACCTGGGCGCGAGCGTGATGAACATCAACATCGTGAAGGGCACGACTCCGCTGTTCCCGCGCGACGTTTCGGTGGGCGGCCACCAGTACACCGACTCGCTGCAGAAGGAACTGGATTTGAGCTTCGACGACGCGGAATCGCTCAAGCTGGGGCGCAAGGTGGGCACGGTGCAGGACGACGCGAAGACGCCGATCCTGCAGCAGGTGACCGAAATTATCGTGCTGGAAATTCAGAAGACATTCGATTTCTTCCGCGCCAGCGCCTCGGGCGAGCACATCGAGAAGATTTATCTGGCCGGCGGTTCGGCCAAGGTTCCCGGCCTGGTGGAGGCACTGCGCCAGGAGTTCTCGATGCCGGTCGAGTTGTTCAATCCGTTTCAGAAAGTGCTGGCTCCGGGGGAAGGCGCCGGGGCGGAGCTGGTCGAACAGAACGCCGGCCAGTTGGCAGTGGCCGTGGGTTTGGCCCTGAGGAGCTTTGAAAAGCTATGATCCGAATCAATCTGCTGGGCTCTCCGAAACCGAAAGGCAAGAAGAACGTTGCCGTCAGCATGCCGAGCATGGATATGGGCAACTTAGGCGGGCCACTGGTTCAGGTGGCAGCCGTGTTGCTGATTGCCGGCGCCCTCAATGCCGGTTACTGGTACACGCTTGACCGGGAAAAGAAATCGCTCGAGGTGCAGACCCGGCTGGCGGAACAGAAGAATCGGGAACTGGCCGACATCAAGGTGCGCTACATGGAGCGGCAGAGGCAAGCCGAGGTTTATAAGCGGCGGGTCGATGTGATCGACCAGCTGCGCAACAACCAAACCGGACCGGTCAGCCTCCTGTCCATGATCGCCGATACGGTCAACGGCACCGAAGCGGTCTGGTTGAATAGCATGCAGGACCAGGGTGCCAGCGTTGCCATTGACGGCACGGCGCTGAGCAGCGATGCGGTGGCCAACCTGATTTCCAATCTGCAGAAGACCGGTTTCTTCCGCAACATCGAGATCAAGGAAAGTTTTCAGGACGAAGCGATAAAGGACATGCAGGCGTTTCAGTTCACGCTGACCTGCGAAAAGGCGAAGTCGTAAAGGCGGAACCGACTATGAATCTTGGCGAATTATCAGGGGTGAAGCTGCTGGGCGTTCTGCTGCTGACGGCGGTGGTGGGCACGGGCGCCCTCTACTACACGGTCTACAAATCGCAGCGCGACCAAAATGATGCGGCCCGGGTCAAGCTGCAGGCCAAACTGCGCGAGAACGCGGAACTCGAAGCCTACCGGCCGAAACTGGCCGACATCGAGCGCCAGCTGGCCAGCTTGAAGCAGCAGCTCGAAATCGAGCGGCGCATCGTGCCCGATGAAAAGGAAGTGGACAATTTCATGCGTATGGTGAGCGGAGAAGCGCGCAAGTCGGGAGTCGAAATCCGCCGCTATACCTCGCGTCCCTACGTCGCGAAAGAGTTCTACACCGAAGTGCCGTTCGAAGTGGAGTTCGATGGTCCGTACTACTCGATGCTCGGGTTCTTCGACCGGTTGGGAAAAGTGGAGCGCATCGTAAACGTCTCGAACCTTCTGGTGGCGTCGACCCACAATCCAGCCGGCGCGAAGGCGAAGCATACCTACCAGTACGCGCCCAGTGAGAGTGTTGTGGCCACTTGCCTGACCACCACGTATTTCAGTCATGACCTGGATCCGGCGGCGCCGGCCAGCAAGCCCGGACCACCGGTGAAGAAGTAGGAGGGACAGGATGAAGATGAAGCCAGCAATCACCATAACGACGACCATTCTGGTTTCGGTACTGGCCGCGGGCTTGGCCTCGGCCCAGCGTCCCAGCATTATCCAGAACACGCGCAACACGATGAACACGGTGAGTAACAATGCCACGGCTGCCTCGAATGAGGCTCTGGGCATTCACCAGCCAGCTCCGGCGAACTCCACGCATGCTCCCGCCAAGTCGAGCGGAGTGAGGGTGGCTGCGCCGGCGAAGTCGTCCTCAGCAACGACGGATGCGCGTTCGGCGGACGCGAAAAGAAGGGAAAGAGACCGCATGAGACGCGGTGGGGTAGTTCTAGTTGAGCAGAGCGCGCAGCCAGCGCCCACTGCGGCTCCCGAAGAAAACGCGTCAGCGGACGCTGGCGCGGCCGGCCATGGCGCTGCGGGAAGCGAGAACGCGGCGAGCGAGCAGTCGGTCGTTCCGGACAGCAAGTACAACGCGAACGGCAGGCGGGATCCTTTCGTCAGTCCGGTGGTGAGCCACGCGGGTGGTTCGGGTTGCAGCACCGGCAAGAAGTGTCTGGAAATCGGCACCATCAACCTGCGTGGTGTGGTGCGTGCCGAAAGCGGTTTCATCGCCGTAGTCAGCAACGGTCTGAATAAAGCTTATTTTCTGCGGGAGAACGATCCGGTGTTCAACGGTTACGTGATGAAAATCACCGGTGACTCCATCGTTTTCCAGGAAACACTGCAGGATCGGTTGGGCAAGACGTTTACGCGGGAAGTAGTGAAGAAGATTACGACTCCGGCGGTTTAGGCCTGGAGAAAAAGATTTCGAAGAAACACATGGAGGCGAAAGGGCCTCGCATGGGGAGATAGGGAAATGCGAAAGCAACTGCTGGGTCTCTTGGTTCCGCTGCTGGCGTTCGTTATGATCGCAGCCGCGGCTGACACGACGGGCAAGGGGGTGGCCGCGAGCGCTGCATTGCAGAGGCTCGAGGTCGCGCCCAGCCAGGACGGATTGCGTATCGAGTTCAAGGCGAAGGGCGCACTGGCGCCCAAAGTGTCGACGCTTGAATCTCCGTCGCGCATCGTCGTCGACTTTCCCAACACCGTGATGGCCACGGCGCAGAGCCACATCATCGTTGACCGCGACGGCGTGAAAGACGTCCGCATCGGGATGGACGGGCAAGTCCCGCCCAGCACGCATGTGGTCATTGATCTCGCCGACGGTGATCGCGCGGGTAGCCGCCAGCATGAACTAGTGGCGGGTCCGGACGGCAGCTTCGTGCTCAAGATCCACGACGCTGCGCTGGCCCATCGCCAACCGGCGCCGGCCGCGAAATCGGTGGCCGCGAGTCGAGCGCCGCAATTGGCGCAGGCTTCGGCTCCCGCGACCCCGGCAACAACAACCACAACGGCGGCTCCGGCCTCGGCAGAGAACACCGAGAAACCGGCGGCCGACTTTGCCTTCGTTGAGCCCAAGTTTTCGCCCAAGGACAACAAAGCCGCCGAGCCGGTCGCGAAGGCCCAGGAAGCGGCGAGCCGCTTTGCCGACAAGACGGCGGCGGAACTGGTTGCCACCAATGCCAATGCCGCCCTCGCGCAAGCGGGCGGCAACAAGCAGACCATCCAGCCGGCCGTGAACCTGGCGGCCGAGCAGAAGGCGCAGTTGGAACAGAAGCCGGCTTTGAACGGGGCCAAGTATACCGGCGAGCCGATCTCGGTCAATCTTAAGGATGTGGATCTGAAAGATTTCTTCCGTCTGATTCACGAGATCAGCGGTCTGAACGTTGTGCTCGATCCCATGGTCCACGGCACCCTGACGATCGTGCTCGATGACGTGCCCTGGGATCAGGCGCTGGACATCGTGCTCAAGAACAACGACCTGTCTCGCCAACTGGACGGCAATGTACTGCGCATCGCCACCGTTGATACGTTGAGGAAGGAAGCCGAGAACCGGCGCGCGCAAATCGATGCCGAGGCGCTGGCGGTAGACAAAGTCAGCATTACCCGCTTCCTCAGCTACGCCCACGCCAAGGACCTGTTGCTGCCGCTCAAGAAGTTCCTGAGTCAGCGTGGCGACATAGTCGCTGACGAACGCACCAATTCGATTATCGTTGCCGACATTCCGGCGGTTCTGCCGCAGATTGACCGCCTCATCCAGCAGATGGACCGCAAGACGCAGGAAGTCGAAATTGAAGCCCGCGTGGTGGCCGCCACTCGCAGCTTCGCGCGTGACATCGGCGTGCAGCTGGGCTTGGGCTGGGGCAATGGGACAACCTCAGTCGGCGGAGCGCCAAACGTTGGCACCTCGTCGATCATCCAGAACATTACGAATCCGAATTACTACACCACCAGCAGCGGCTCGAGCGGGAGCTCGATACCGTTGTTTTCCAACCTGGGCGCAGTCGGCCCGACCAGCGGTCTGCAACTTATCAACGCCACCAACAACATGCGGATCGACATGATTCTCACGGCGGCCGAGTCGCGCGGGTTGCTGAAAGTTCTTTCCCGTCCGCGTATCGTCACCCAGAACAACATTCAGGCGGTGGTGAAACAAGGCGTGAAAATACCGATCATGACCGCGCCCTCGTTAAGCGCTCCGGCGACCGCGACCTACGTGGATGCGTTCCTGCGGCTGACGGTAACTCCGCAGATCACGTCGGAAGGAACCATCTTTCTCAACGTGGATGTCGAAAACACCTTGCCTAACTTCGGCCAGGAAGACACACTGGGCAACCCGGAACTGATCACCCAGCAGGCCACCACGCAAGTCCTGGTGACCGACGGCGGCACGGTGGTGATTGGCGGCGTGATCCAGACCAACAACTCGCTCAATATAGCGCAGGTGCCTGTGCTTGGGGATATCCCCTTCCTGGGCAACCTGTTCAAGCATCGTACGGTGCAGACTACAAACCAGGAGCTGATTTTCTTCATCACGCCGCGCATCATTCAAACCTAAGCGCGACGCTGGAACAGCCAAAGCCGCCGGCTTTCTCGGAGAACCCGCCGAGAGCCCGGCGGCTTTGCTTTTGAGGTCTCAGTTGTCAGGTCTCAGGTCTCAGGAAAATCGTCGGCGGCTGTCCAGAACATTGTCGACCTCGCGTCCAGTGGAGATTTGGATTTCCTGACACCTGAGACCTGACACCTGACACCTGGCTCTTGCTACACTCCTCCTATGGACCACGCTGGACGCCTGCGCCGGCTCCAAGCCTCGCTCTCGGGCCACAAGCTTGACTCCCTGCTCATCGCTCACCTCCCCAATGTTCGCTATCTCTGCGGCTTTACTGGCAGTGCGGCTGCATTGCTGGTGGCGGATCGTGGTTCCATCCTTTTTACTGACGGACGCTATCGCACCCAGGCAAAAGAGGAAATAAAGGGTGCCAACGTGAGCATGGTCATCGCGCGCCAGTCCCCGGTGGTGGCGGCTGCGGAGTGGCTGGCTGGGCAGCGAAAACGCTCGACGCCGGCATCGGTGGGCATCGAACCGGAGTCGATCACCGCCGGCATGCGCGACCGGTTGGGGTCTGTGTTGAAAGGGAAGGCGCGCCTGCGTTTCGCGCCCCCGCTGGTCGAGCGTGCCCGCATGGTAAAGGACGCGGCCGAGGTGCTGCTCATCCGGCGGGCGGTCGAACTCGGCGCCAGTCTGTTTCAGGTTGCTCGCAACAAGATTCGGCCGGGTGTGTGCGAGGTCGAAGTCGCCGCGGCCATGGAGTATGAGGCCCGTTGTGCCGGGGCCGAAGGCATGTCGTTTCCGACCATACTCGCTTCCGGAACTCGCTCGGCGATTGTGCATGGCCGGGCCTCTGGCGCGCGCATTCCCCGCGGGTTCGTGGTCTGTGATTTTGGTGTTATACTCGCCGGTTATTGTTCGGATCGCACGCGCACTGTGCACGTAGGACGTCCGTCGGCGGAAGCTCGACGGCTGTATGAGGCCGTGCTGGAAGCGCAGCAGGCTGCCATCTCGGCGGTTCGCCCGGGCGCGACTGCCGACGAAGTAGATAGCGCCGCGCGGCGTGTGCTGCGCCAGCGAAAACTGGCCCGGTACTTCACCCATTCGACCGGGCATGGTTTAGGATTAGAGATACACGAAGCGCCCAGATTGGCGGAGGGGCAAAGCCAGAAACTGGAACCGGGAATGGTCATTACGATTGAGCCTGGCGCGTACGTTCCGGGGAAGTGGGGTGTGCGGATCGAAGATGTGGTGGTGGTTACGCCATCGGGCTGCGAAGTGCTGATGCCCACAGATAAAGAACTGGTTGTAATTTAGGAATAGCGTGGTTTTTCCGTAGAGACGCGGCTTGCCGCGTCTCCCGCCGCAGAGTGAGACGGGGCAAACCCCGTCTCTACAAACAGAAGGACATGACGAAAGCAAAGCGGGCCCGCCCTTATCCATGAATCAAAAAGAGCTGAAAGAACTGATCGAGTTCTTGATCGAAAAGGACATTGCCGAGTTTGAATTGGAGCGCGGCGATGTCAAGGTGAAGATCAAGCGCGCCGCCGAACCGTCGTCTGTGGCGTTGCCAGACTCGCGTTATGTCTCGGTTCAACGCACGCCGTCCCCGATTTCGGCTGCTACTTCCGGCCGGGCTGGTTTGGCAGCGAACGCTGGTGGGCCTGAAGCTGAGGAGGGATTGCACATTGTGCACTCGCCGATCGTGGGCACTTTCTACGAATCGCCCTCGCCCGGGTCGCCGCCGTTCGTCAAAGTCGGCGATGCCCTGGAAGTGGGCCAGGTTTTGTGCATTGTGGAAGCGATGAAACTGATGAACGAAATCGAATGCGACGTGGCGGGTGAGTTGGTCAAGAAGCTCGTCGCCAACGGCCAGCCCATCGAATACGGCCAGGAACTGTTCGCCGTCCGGCCAACGAAATAAGCCGTCAGCCATCAGCCTTCAGCCTTCAGGAAAATCCCACGAGCGCGCAGTCCTGAGGTTTCCTGACGGCTGATGGCTGACAGCTGACAGCCGAGAGCTTTCCCATCATGTTCAAGAAAATTCTGGTAGCGAATCGTGGCGAGATTGCGCTGCGCGTCATTTGCGCATGCAAAGAACTCGGCATCCGTTCGGTTGCAATCTACAGTGAAGCGGACCGCAATTCGCTGCATGTGCGCTTTGCCGATGAGGCGATTTGCATTGGCCCGCCGCAACTGGCGCAGAGTTATCTCAACATTCCCACGGTGATCAGCGCCGCCGAAATCGCCAATGTGGACGCCATCCATCCCGGTTACGGCCTGCTCTCGGAAAACGCCAACTTCGCGGAAGTCTGCGAAACCTGTCACATCAAGTTCATCGGGCCCACCCCCGATGTCATCCGGCTGATGGGCGAAAAAGAAAAAGCTCGCGCCGCCATGAAGAAGCACGGCGTGCCGATCCTTGCCGGCTCGGACGGCGTGGTCGCCTCCGATGAAGAAGCGCGCGAGTGGGCGCGGCAAGTCGGCTTTCCAATCATCCTCAAGGCCACGGCGGGAGGCGGCGGGCGCGGCATGCGCATTGTGCGCAACGAAGATGAATTGCCCGCGCTCTACCGGCAGGCGCAGTCGGAGGCCGCGGCCGCCTTCGGCAATGGCGACCTTTACCTGGAACGCTATATCGAGAACCCGCGCCACATCGAGTTCCAGGTGCTGGGCGACGAGCACGGCAGCGTCGTCAGCCTGGGGGAACGCGAGTGCTCGATTCAGCGGCGCCACCAGAAGCTGATCGAGGAGTCGCCGTCGATAAAGATGACTCCCGAGCTGCGCAAGGAAATCGGAGACATCATCGGCAAAACGCTGAGCCAGGTCGGCTACCACAATGCCGGCACGATAGAGTTTCTTATGGACAAAGACCGGCGGCTCTACTTCATCGAGATGAACACGCGCATCCAGGTCGAGCATCCCGTTACCGAGATGGTCACGGACGTGGACCTGGTGAAGAGCCAGATCATGATCGCCGCCGGCGAAAAGCTGGCCGACGTGTTGCAGGGCCCCATCGTGCATCGCGGACACGCCATCGAGTGCCGCATCAATGCCGAGCATCCGGAGAAGTTCACGCCCTCGGCGGGCAGGATCACTACGTTCAATCCTCCGGGAGGCACGGGTGTGCGCATCGACACGGCCGCCTACGCCGAAGGCACGATTCCTCCGTACTACGATTCGCTCATCGCCAAGCTGGTGGTGCGTGGCAAGGATCGCAGCGAAGCCATCTCGCGCATGAGCCGTGCCCTCGGAATGTTTATCGTGGAAGGAATCTACACGACGATCCCGCTGCACCGGCGCATCCTTGCGGATCCGGACTTCCGCGCAGGCAATTTCGATACGGGATTCATTGAAAGATTTCTGGCGAAAAAAGAAACTGCGGGGTGAAAAGTTACAGTTGAGACCATGTTGCAACTACCGCGACTCTACCCGATTCTCGACGCTGCGTGCTTTCCCGATGCTGCCGGAATGTTCGCCGCCGCCGAGGAACTCGCCGCCGCCGGCTGCACTCTGCTGCAATACCGCAACAAGTCTGGAAACGCCCGCCGCATTCTCGACGAAGCGCGTGAACTCAGGGTGCGCCTCGGAACGAGCGTCAGGCTCATCATGAACGACCGCGCCGATCTCTGCCTGGCGGCGCAATATGACGGTCTTCATGTCGGGCAGGATGATCTGTCTCCCGCGGCAGCTCGGAGGATACTTGGGCCCGCTCGCCGGCTGGGAGTATCAACGCACAATCCCGAGCAACTGGCCGAAGCCGATAAAACGTCCGCCGACTACCTGGCCATCGGCCCCGTCTTTGCGACCGCCAGCAAGGCCAATCCCGATCCCGTCGTGGGACTCGAAGGCGTTCGTCGGGCAAGGGAACTGACGCGCAAGCCTCTGGTTGCGATCGGCGGCATTACCCGCGCCAACGCCTGTTCCGTCATCGAAGCCGGCGCCGATGCCGTGGCGGTGATATCCGACTTGTTACGGGATCCCCGCAAATCAGCAGAGGAATTTTTGAGGGTTCTGGGGTAAAGTTGAAACGCTCGTACAGCGGCGCAGTGCCCAGCCCCTAAAGGGGCGTCCGATTTCGAAGGTCTTACGGCATCGCTCAAGCGATGCCCTGATACGAAGCCTTTGTTTTTCAGCAGCCTTTAGGAGGTTCGTGAGCACGAAGGTTCCACCGCTAGTTCCCGCTTCGAAAGTCGCTTCGGGCGTCGCTTCGAACACCAGCGATTGGCAGCAGCATACCCATCAGGACAAAGAGCTAGTCAAAGGTCTCGGCCTGACCAGCGCGACCATGCTGGTGATGGGTTCCATGATCGGATCGGGCATCTTCATTGTGTCCGCCGAGATTTCTCGCGAGGTCACATCGCCGGCGTTGCTCATTGGCGCCTGGCTCATCACCGGAATTCTGACGGTTGTCGCCGCGCTCGCCTATGGCGAACTGGCTGCGATGATGCCGCGAGCGGGCGGGCAGTACGTTTATTTGCGCGAGTCGCTCGGCCCACTCTGGGGTTTTCTCTACGGCTGGACTCTGTTTCTCGTGATTCAGACGGGCACGATTGCCGCTGTCGGCGTTGCGTTCGGCAAGTTTCTCGGGATCTTCTGGCCGGCAATCTCGTCGAGTCATTGGATTGTCCACCTGTGGAAAGTGCCGAAGTTTGCGGTCGGACCCATGATTCTCGGCGGCATGGATGTTGGACTGAACACGCAGAACCTGGCCGCCATCCTGGTCGTTGTCGCGCTCTCCATCATCAATATTTTCGGCGTGAAGACGGGCGCTTTCATCCAGAATATCTTCACCACCGCGAAAGTTTCGGCGCTGCTCGGGTTGGTTTTCTTCGGAATATTTCTTGGCCGGAACGCGCAAGCAGTAGCCGCGAATTTCGGCGCAAACTTCTGGCACAATTCCGGCCTGGGCACGCTTCACGACGTGGGTGGCGGCGTTTTGGTTTCAACCCTGACGGTGTTAGCCATTGCGCAGGTGGGCTCGCTGTTCTCGGCTGACGCCTGGAACAACGTAACCTTTACTGCCGGAGAAGTGAAGAATCCCAGCCGCAACCTGCCGCTCTCGCTGGCGCTCGGCACTGGCGTGGTGATCGCGCTCTATATCGCGTGCAACTTTATTTATCTGAGCGCGCTGCCCCTGGTGGGCAGTCCGAGCGGAGCGACGCTGCTCGGGCGCGGCATCCAGTATGCAACAGAGGACCGCGTCGCCACCGCGGTCATGACGCAGATGTTTGGTTCTATCGGCGGAGCGCTGATGGCCGTCGCTATCATGATTTCCACCTTCGGCTGCAACAACGGCTTGATTCTCTCCGGAGCCCGCGTTTACTACGCCATGGCCAAGGATGGCCTGTTCTTTCGCAGCGTTGCCCGCCTCCATCCCGGCTACAAGACGCCCGCCGTTTCGCTGATGGTGCAGATGGTTTGGACGTGCGTGCTCTGCATCTCCGGCAGTTACGGCCAGCTTCTGGACTACATTATTTTTGCGGTGCTCGTGTTTTACGTGCTCACCATCTTCGGACTGTTTGTCTTGCGCCGCACCCATCCCGAGGCCGAGCGCCCGTACAAGGCCGTTGGATATCCCATTCTGCCTGCGATCTATATTGTGATGGCTTTGTTTATTGACATTGTGCTATTACGCTACAAGCCGCAATACACTTGGCCGGGATTGTTCATCGTTTTGCTGGGCATTCCGGTGTATTACATCTGGCGGCCGCGAGCCCAGACGACTTAAATTTGACTTTCTTAAGTTTGACTGCGGGTTTAACTGACAGGAGAGACGCAACTCATGACTGACCTCTTTGCGAAAAAGCCGCTTGAGCTTCTGCTTCACGAAGCGCAAGCGACTGGCACGCATAGTTTGAAACGCACGCTGGGCGTATTCCAATTAACGGCTCTGGGTGTCGGCGCTGTGATTGGGGCCGGAATCTTCGTGATGTCTGGACTCGGCGCGCACTATGCCGGACCGGGGCTGATGCTCTCGTTCGTGCTTTCGGGCTTGGGTTGTACCTTTGCGGCGCTGTGCTACGCGGAGTTTGCGGCTATGATCCCGTTGGCGGGCAGCGCCTACACCTATGCCTACGCGACGCTGGGCGAGATCATTGCCTGGATCATCGGCTGGGACCTCACGCTCGAATACGCCATGGGCGCCAGCACCGTGTCCTCCGGTTGGTCCAACCACTTCATCGAACTGCTCGATATTTTCCACATCAAGATGCCGCTATGGCTGGCCTACGATCACTGGACTGGGCTCAACGAAGCGGAGAAGACCATCGCTCGCCAGATGGCGCTGGCCTCCGATTCCACGCTGGTGCCCGGCACGCAGGCTTTCCTTAATAAGGTAACGGCGATCATGGGAGCGCAATCGCCGCAGTTATTGCGGAAGGCTCACGATCTGTTAAATGCGCCTCATCTTTTCGGGGTTGAGATCGGCGTCAATGTGCCGGCCTTCATGATCGCGCTGGCAATCACGGCGATCCTGGTGGTTGGCATCAAGGAGAGCGCCCGCTTCAACGCCACCATCGTTACCATCAAGGTTGGAGTTGTCCTTTTTGTCATCGGCCTCGGCATCCGCTACGTAAGCGCCAGCAACTGGGGATCGGACTGGGCAACTTTCGCGCCAATGGGATTCTCCGGAATCGGGGCCGGGGCAGCCTACATTTTCTTCGCCTACATCGGATTCGACGCAGTTTCCACCACCGCCCAGGAGGCAAAGAATCCGCAGCGCGATCTTCCCATCGGCATCATTGCTTCGCTGCTGGTCTGCACCGTGTTGTATATCGCGGTGGCGGCGGTTCTGACCGGGATGGTTCCGTGGAAAGAGATCAATATAGAAGCGCCCATTGCGCGCGCTTTCCTCGACCGTGGCCTTAGCGGCGCGTCCCACATTATTACGCTTGGAGCGCTGGCCGGGCTCACCAGCGTGATGCTCGTCATGCTGATAGGCCAGACTCGCGTCTTGTATTCGATGGCCTACGACGGGCTTTTGCCCAAGAAATTCTTCGCCGATATTCACCCGCGCTTCCGGACGCCCTGGAAGAACACCATGCTCGTGGGCCTGCTCGCGGCGATCGTGGGCAGCCTGACGCCGATCGAGGATATCGGAAAAATGGTTAACATCGGGACGCTGCTGGCGTTCGTGATTGTTTGCACCGCCGTCCTGGCCCTGCGGCGTACGAACCCCGGCCAACCTCGACCCTTCCGAACGCCTTGGGTGCCGTTTGTGCCGGTCATGGGCATCCTGTTCAACGGCTACATGATGTACAAACTCGGCTGGATCAACTGGGCGCGATTGATTATCTGGCTGATTATCGGCATGGTGGTCTATTTCACGTACAGCCGGAAACACAGCCGCGTGCAGGCGGTGCTGGAAGGCCGCAAGACACCTGTGTAGAGACGCGGCTTGCCGCGTCTCTCTCGGCGAAGCGACTATTCCTCTTGCGTCTTCCGGGCAATCGCTGTCACCATTCGGCGCGGCGAGAAGCGCACCGATTGCGCCACCAGCCAATTTCTGAATCCGGAAATCACCAGGGGTTTGCCAGCCATCATTGCGCGATAACCGTCTTCGGCGACGGTGCGGGCATCCATGCATCCATATCTTGTTAGCCGAATGCCCGCGATGTTCGCGCGCTTTTGGAACTCGGTGGCCGTCGGACCCGGGCACAGGCAGGTGACGGTAACGCCCGTCCCTTGGAGTTCATTGGCAATAGCTTCGGAGAAGTGCAGGACGTAAGCCTTGGTCGCGAAATACACCGCCATCAGCGGCCCCGGCTGAAATGCCGCTGTGGACGCCACATTCAGGATGCGTCCGCTTCTTCGCTCAATCATTGCCGGAAGGTACAAACGCGTCAGGTGAGTGAGAGTGGTCACGTTGAGCTGGATCTGGCGCAGGCATTCTTCCAGATCGTTCTCGGCGAACATACCGTACTGTCCGAATCCCGCGTTGTTGACCAGCACATCCACCTGAATGTCCGCGCGCGTGGTCTGATCCAGCACATATGCGGACGCTCCAGGTTCGGTCAGGTCGGTGGCCAGAATCAGGGAACGCGAGCCGTGGGCCTTCTCCAGTCCGGATGCGAGTTGCCGGAGTTTGTCCGCGCTGCGGGCGACGAGAACAAGGTTGTAGCCTTCGCGCGCGAAGATGCGGGCGAATTCCAGTCCGATGCCGAACGAGGCGCCGGTGATCAGAGCGGTCTTGCGGTCAGGCATGGGGGCCAGCACTCAGCATTCAACTCCGGCAAGAAACAAAGGCGGGTCCGAAGACCCGCCTCTGCGCTCGGGAAAGGTCTCACCTAGACGTGGGCCAGCGCCGGCTCTACCCCGTAGATCGAGTGCCACGAGGTTGCAGCCTTCAGGCGGTCGTTTACGTTATTGATATTCTTTACGCCTTCATTTTCCAGCCACTGCCGGAAAGCACCAGCGCCGTGTTTCGCATAGATGGGGATACCATCTTTCCAGGTGGCGCGTCCGCAGAGCACGCCGTTGAATTTCACTCCCGACTCGCCCGCAAGCTCCAGCGACTCGGTGAACTCGGAATTGCTCACGCCCGCCGACAGATAAATGAACGGCTTGGTCGCAACCGCGGCCGCCTCACGGAACAGCTTCATCGCTTCCTGTTTCGAGTAGGCCTTTTCGCCTTTGTAGGACTTGGTCCCTTCCACAAATTTCATGTTGATCGGGACTTCCACCTTCATTACGTCGACGCCATAGCGGTCTTTGGTGAACTCGCGCATGGCCTCGATGACCGCCTTCGGCTTCTTCTTGGCGAAGTCGAAGCCTTTTTCGTCCACGCCTTCTTCGTAGGTGACGAACTCCAAAAAGAATGGAATGTCATTGGCGCGGCATTCATCGCCCAGCCGCTCGACCCAGGCGTGCTTCTTGTCGTTGGTTTCTTTTGGATCAAACGGCGTGTAGTAAAGCAGAATCTTGACGCAATCCGCGCCCGCTTCCTTCAAGCGGCGCGCCGACCAATGATCCAGCAGATCGCCCAGGCGTCCGGGGCCGGTCTTGTCGTAGCCAGTCTTTTCATAGGCCAGCAGCAGACCGGCGTTTTTCGAGCGCCGCTTCGAAGCCGGCAGTCCCCACTCGGGATCGAGCAGGATGGCGCTGGCATGGGGCGTCAGCACTTCGCTCACCAGTATCTTGAATTCTTCCATCATTTCATCGGAGACGGCCGAGCCTTTTTCCTTGGCGAGAGACTTCTGCAGCGAGCCGCGCTGGTCCATGGCGGCGGCAGCGATTACGCCACGTTCATTCGATACCGCCTTCATTCCAGCGAGTTTCCCGGGGGTAAGCTTCATAAATCCTCCTATCAGCGCAATACGACAGGTAATTCTAAACCACGGCGCTCGCCATGAGAAATCGTTGGTTCGTGTGGGGACGGGCACCCTCGCCCGTCCAAGCCGAGCGAAACTCGGCAGTTGCCAGCGGCCATAGCAGCCCGGAACGGCCTGTAGTTACCTTATTGTCGCAGAGCCAGCGTCCCAAGCAGCGTCTGCTGCTTCGCGATCAGCGATTGGATGCCTTGCCGCGCGAGCGACATCATCTTTGCCAGTTGCGCGTCGTCGAACACCTGGTGCTCGGCGGTGGCCTGCAGTTCGACAATTTTATTTCCTGCCGTCATGACGAAGTTCATGTCCACGTCGGCGCGCGCGTCTTCTTCGTAGTTGAGATCGAGAAGCACTTCGCCGTCCACGATGCCGACGCTGATCGCCGCCACAAAATCCTTGATCGGCGCCGCGGTCAATGTTCCCGCATCGATCAGGCGATGTAGAGCCAGGCCCAGCGCGACGAACGCCCCGGTAATCGAAGCCGTTCGCGTGCCCCCGTCCGCTTGGATCACGTCGCAATCGATCCAGATCGTCCGCTCACCCAGGCGCTTCAAATCGGCCACGGCGCGCAGCGAGCGTCCGATGAGCCGCTGAATCTCCTGCGTTCGCCCGCTTTGGCGGCCCTTGGCCGATTCCCGCGCGGTGCGAGTCAGCGTCGAGCGCGGCAGCATCCCGTACTCGCCGGAAATCCATCCCTTGCCCGAATTGCGTAAGAACGCAGGCACCGATTCCTCGACCGAAGCCGTGCAGATAACGCGGGTATTGCCCATCTCAATCAGCGCCGAGCCTTCCGCCGTCGAGATGAAGTCGGGAATGATGTTGACGGGACGAATCTGCTCGGGAGCGCGGTTGTCGCTGCGAAAGATCATGCGAAGGAATTCTAACAGGGCGGCGCAGTCGAACTAATTCCCCAATCGCCAGACCATGCCCGAAGAGACGCGCACATGGTTTTGACCAGTACCCTGGCCTGTCAGGTAGTCCGACTCGAGCCGCCAGGCCAGATGGTGCTTGATGGAGTAGTCCACTCCACCGCCAATAGCCACGGCAAACTCGTTCTCCCCCGCAGACTCGGGAAGAGCCGCACTCGATATGAAGCCGACACCCGTACTGCTTACGTTCTCGGATCGCGTCAAATCCAAATGTTCCATGCCCAAAAGGAAGTGGGCAAAGGGCCTGATCTTTCCGCCAGGGTAGGAAAACTGCGGTCCGAAAAGGACGTTATGAACCTTGGGACGCGAAGCCACGTCCACGATCGTAATGGTCTCGGTGCAACCCGGGCCGCAGGTGAGAGTCTCTCTCGTGGTGTTCGAGGCCGACGAACCGCTATAGAGGCCGCTGAAGTCGGTCGCGAAGCTGAACCAGCGGTTCATGTTGACCGCGACCGACCCATTCCAACCGTAGAGGCCCAGTCGCGCGCTGGAACTGCCAGAGATAGTTTCATCCGGATTCGAGAAGCTCGAGGAACCTGGGATGAGCTCGTAGTTCCCATAAGAAAACCCGGCAAAAATCTCGGCTTTTGGCGCATCCTGCGCAAAGGCTGGGACTGAAAAAACTAAGACTGAAAGGTTGCACACTGCGAACCAGACGGCCGCACACTGGAAGTGACGCATCCTCAGATTCTCCTAAAGTAAAACTTTGAACCAGGAGGCAACGGACTGGCGGCAAGCCAGAACGCCGCAGCTTTTGCACTGGCAGACAAAACGACCCGGGGGAAATGTTCCAGCAACGAAACTCAGTTGGTAAAAAACGCAGACTACCAGAGCTGTCACCTATCGGCAAGTTAGAGTTCTCCGCAGCCCGCTACGCGCTCGCAGCCTCTGGGCTCGGTGCGCAGGATCGCCCCCGGATTGGCCGCCTACTCAGCTGCGGTCACATCGAACGACATTGGGCAGCTTTCAGCCGTCAGTTGTCAATTATCAGCTCTCAACCAGTACCGTGGCCGCGTGATTTGTGCCCAGTGCGAGTAGCGCCGCCGCGCCGAGGGCGGTCCGGCGGGCGTCCTTGTCCTCCGCGCCGAGGGCGAGACGCCCTCGGGACAGCCGGCAAGATGCCGGCGCTACTCGTTTCCCACGCCGTAGTCATCATGCGGTCACGGTACTAGCAGTTCTCAGCCACCCGATTCGCGCTCGCACAGCGCCTTCGGTGCAAGCGTTCCGAGCGATTGCCGTGCGTATGGAATCAGATCAAGGCTGATCTGAGTCGTTACGGTGAATGCGTGGGGTAGATAGACGACCATGGCGACGATGGAGGATAATCTGACGATGGAGGATAATTTAATGAAAGGATTTAAAATTCTTGCCTTAGCTGCTGTTGCTGGAATCTGCTTCATGGCAACTACTCCCAAAACACAGGCTCAGGTGGGCGTCGAGATCGGAGTTGCGCCTGTGTGTCCCTACGGGTATTACGATGTCCCGCCGTACGACTGCGCCCCCTACGGCTACTACCACTCGGAATGGTTTAGGGGTGGCGTCTTCATTGGTGCTGGCCCGTGGTTTCATGGCGGTGACAACTTCCGAGGCCACGTAAATAACCGTTTCCATCCTGAGCATGGCTATAACGGCCCAAGGCCAAACCGTGGCGACAAACCCGAGCCGGGAAAGCGTCTCGATAAGGTTGCCCACTTCAAAGGAAATGAAGTGCGCGATGGACGCGGTCACGCAGTTGGCAAACGCTAATTGATACCGGCCGGGCGCCCACTCGTTCGTCCTTTGCGAGTGAGTGGGTGCTGACCGCTCCGCGCTCCCAATCACCAATTACAAACTCTCCGGGGCGAACTCCTTACTTAACTGTCGCAATCAGGCGTCTCTGACAATGTCGGCGGTGTCAAGCGTTTTTTGAGCGTACTGCTCCTTGCACTCCGAAGAGCGCGCCATTTCGCTCTAGTTGAAGATGTGCCCATCCAACCAAGGCTCGCTCGCAATCAGTATTCAGGTCCGGAACTCAGTCCGACCCATGCATCTCTTCGGTCACAAATCGATCATGATTACTACTTCGAACTCCTCCGTGAAGAGGAGCGGGATACCCACTCAATAGCTCGATGTTCTACTTCACACCATCGCCTGTTCCGGGCTTTCCCGCGTGCGAACCGAACTTTGTTAACTTTCCGAAATCCCATTCCTTGCGCATCATCCAGTACAAGCGAACCGCCAGTTTCCTCGCCATGGCGACCTTGGCGATTTTCCGTCCCCGCCTCATCGTCAGGTGGAGATAATGGCTGCGCCATTCCGGGAGATTGCGCGCCGTCACTTGCGCCGCTTCCACCAGCAGGAAACGCAGCAGAGCGTTCCCTTGTTTCGTGATATGTCCTAGTCGTCGCCCGTTCCCGCTCGAATCTTCCAACGGCACCAGTCCCAGATAACTCGCGATCTGCTTGCCACACTGAAACCGATCTGCCCTCCCGATAATCAGCACGAACGCCAGTGCGGTCAGTGGCCCTACCCCAGGGTGGGTTCTCAACCGCTGCGCTGCCGGATATTTCTCCACTTCCTGCTCGATCGCTTGCGTCAGCTCGGCAATCGTCGGGTTCAGCCCATCCAGCAACTTCAGCAGATCCTCCCGTCGCCGGCTGGCCCATGGCGCTAACCGGAATGCCTCCAGTTGTTCTCGTGCCGATTCCCGCCACAACCTCTTCTTACAGCGGAGGCCTTCGTTGATCGCCACCGCTTGCAGTTGGTTCATGATCCGGGTGCGTGCCTGCACCATCCGGTGCCGGTGCCACAGGAGTTGCCGCAGATCGCGATTCTCCCAGCTCGGTAACCAGATCTGCGGAAAGTCATCTTTCAGCATCAATCTCAGAATCAGCTGCGCATCCTGGCGATCCGTCTTTTGCTTGCGTACTCGCTTCGCATGGATCACGGTTGCGTCTCCGATCCACAACTCGAAGTTGAGTTCCGCCAGCAGTCGCTCGAACCAGCGCGCCTGCCCGCTGGCTTCCATCCCCACGCGCACTTTCATTCCCCGTGCCGCCAGTTCACGGTAGAATTTCTCTGCTTCCTCGCGGTGCTCCAATCGCCGCTCTCCGCAGTCGCCGGTGGCGGTGTCCACAAAAGCAATTTGCTGGAAGGCCGGGTGATAATCGCATCCTAGTAATCAACATATCGGCTCCTTTCTCCCGAGCCTTTTTGGTTGGTTTGCACACCACCAAACTTTACTCGGGTCTACGGAGCCGACATTGTCATGGAATCAATAGCGCTCACTGAGAATTGTTGGCGGACGCGATGTTTTTCGCCAACGAACGCCACTCGCTCCGGCCTTACTGACTTCCCGCCAACTCAACCGCGATTACATCGAACGACTCGGTCAGGTCGGCGTGTCCCGCGAGCGTGTCGCGCGTCTGGCCCTCGACCAGAATGTTGACCCGCTGTATCCCCGGGACGTTAACGGCCAGTGTCTCCACCAGCGAATTCACGGTGAGCTGCTCGCTGAGAATGCCGGAGCGATGCTGGTCGGCGAAGGCAGCATTCAGATCAATGACGGCCGCGCCCGGAGCGACCAGGTAGATGGCGCGGATGTCGGCCGCCGGAGGTAGAGGATGCGGAGCGCCGGGTTGCTGGTAGATGCGGAGCAGAGCACGCAACAACTCCTCGGCTCGCTGCTGGCGTCCTCCGGGAAGAGGAATCTGCGCCGATCGCGGGCGGAGCATGCCGGCGGCGTCATCCGCGACATATAAAGTTACCGTCTCCGTCGGACCGGACGCTGGGGGTGCGACCGGAAGCGCGCTGGCCGCCGTAGACTCCAATTCCCCCGCCTCTCGTCGCATGTTGCGAAGGTAGATTCCCATCGCCACCACCAGCACCAGCAGCGCAGCCACTCCGATTAGAAGATGGCGGGGGATCATGCTGGTACCTTCACGGCTGTAACCATCATGGTTGCACTCCCAGCCGGTCGCGGACAGAAACAACCGCATCGGCAATCGCCGACGCGGCCCGCTGTTGATAATTGGCAGAAATCAAGTCGGCGACACCGTCGTCTCCGGGCGCCAGTTCGACTGCGACTGCAGGCATTAACACATTGTTCAGCGGCCGCAGCGAAGCGGAAGAAGCTCGCACCGGAAATTCTCTCTTCTGCATCTCGGCAACGATGGCCGCCGACACGATTCGGCTGACGGGCAAAGCCGGCGCCTGCGCCGCATTCCACGCATGAAACACTCCGTTGCTCGTTCCTTCCACCGGAAGCAGAGCGGTGTAGACGCGCGCGCCGCTGCCTTGCGAAACCGCGTGCAGGCTGATGTAGATTCCGGCGCGGGCAACGTTGGCTGCCGCGGCGCGCTGATCCAGAGTCAAACTGGTATCGGCGTCGCGCAGCAGCGCGACCGCGAACCCACGATTCTCCAGTTCGTGCCGCAGCAGCCGCGCAAATCCCAGCGTGACGTTTTTCTCGGCCAGCGTATCCGTTAACGCCGCACCCCGTTCGTCGCCACCGTGTGCGGGATCGACTGCGACCAGAACGCGATGCACATTATTATTGTTATTGTTATTGTTATTGCCCGAGGCGCTGTTTGCAGCCGGTCGGGCCTGCGCAGGATTCTGTGATCCAGTTGCAACGGCACTCGGTGTGGCTGGTGTTTGTAGGACAGCCGAAACGATGATCGTCTTTCTGTCGTTACTGAAACTGGCCATCAGCGGCTCGTTTGCAGCCACGTCTAATTCGGCGTCGCCGTTGTTCTCGGAGTAACTGGCATGGGTGATGACCTTGTTGTCAAAAGAAATCGACTGGCTTCCCGGGGACACGACCGGGTCGCGCTTAAAGACCATCCGCAACTGCCCCGGTTCCGTGGAAATCGTGGGATTCACCGCAGCGCTGAAGTTCAGCAGCAGCCGCGGAGGGTTGCCCGCGTCCAGCCGGAAACTGGTTTGTATGCCGACATCGCCGATGAATAAGCGGCGCGCGCTTTCGCGAAAATTAACCGGCGTTCCCAGAAAGCGCGGCAGCAACGCGCTCAGCGAACTTAGCGGAACCAATCCGCGCGAGTTTTCAATCAGGAACGGTGTAGCAAAATCAAAATCGTGGCCGCGAATCCTGGCCCGCGTTTTTCCCGCAACAAACGCGGCATCGATGGCGTTATAGCGAAGTTTCAACCAACGCCCATTCGACTCGCTGCTTACGCGGCCAAGCGGTTCCAGAAGTTCGAGCAGGCCGACATACTCACGGCCCGCACGATCCAGAACCGGGAGCGTGTAGCTGGCGACCGGAGAATAGACGGAGATGTGCTTTCCGTCCGCAGAGGGCGCGGCAGAGGGCGCCGCGGACAGAAGCGTTACGCCGGCCAACAGTACCCAGTACCCAGTACTCAGTAACCAGTATCCCGCTTTCCGATGAGAACTGGGTACTGGGTACTGAGTACTGGGTGCTCTACTCCAGCGCATAAATCGTGAGCCCACTCAGCAACTTGGGATAGAAATCGGTGGACTTCTGGGGCAACACTTCGCCGGCGAAGGCGACATCGCGAACCTGCTCCATGCGCGCCGGATTCATCAGGAACGCCACTTGGACCTTTCCACTTTGCACCTGCATCAGCGCCTCCGCGGCCTCGCGACAATAGGAAACGTTCTCCTGATTGCGAATGGCCTCCTCCGAGATTTTCAGCACACCTTCCAGCAGACACTTGTGCAATTGCACGACGTCCAGCGTCTGCTGGCGGAGAGAAAGCTTAGCGAAAAAGCGGGCGCCCATGGCATTCGGTGTGTGCAGCAGAAATGCACGCCCCGCGGTGACCGCGAGCAGCGCCGTTCCCGCGTGCCCTGCCTGCTGCAGAATGGCGATGGCGCGCGCCGCATCGATTCCGGCATCGACCTCTTCGAGGTCGAAGAATTTCTGCGCCTCCGCCTGAAATTGTGCAGCCGAAAAAGATGGCAGGCCAAACACGAGCCGGTGCGTCGGCAGAATGACCAGGCCCGGGCGAGACATGTCGACAAACGTCATCATCGCCGAGTCGTAAGGAACGGGAAGGCCCGTCCCCGTGTCGGCCTCGGCTCGCCGCTCATTGCGATAAGCCAAGGCAGTCTCATAGCGGTGATGGCCGTCGGCGATGATCAGCTTCCGATCCTGCATCTGTCCCTGCACGGAGGCAATGACCGAAGGATTGGAGATCTTCCAGACGCGGTGCACGACGCCGTACTCGTCGGTGACCTCGATATCGACGTCTCTGGCGGTCGCCGAATCGAGCAGGGCATCCACCTTGCCCGCCCCGCTGTATAGCATGAAGATCTGGCCGAAATGGGCTCGAGTCGCGCGCAGCAGGTCCAGTCGATCGGCCTTCGGCTTGGCCAGAGTCTGCTCGTGACGGAATACGACGCCCGCGGAATACTCCTCGATCCGGCCGAGTGCGATGAAGCCCCGCCGCTCGGCCGGCGCCTGGCTTCCCGGCACGCTTCCCGGAACGTCTCCTGGAACTGTGAACGTCTGGGAATAGAGGTAGAGCGAAGGCTCGGGATCGCGTCGCAAAATGCCCGTCTGGCGCCAGTTCTGGAAGGACGCCGCCGCCCGGGTATAGACGTTCTCGGTGTCGCCGTCCGTCGGCAGGCGTTTCCCGAGGATAATCCGCACCAGGTTATAAGGACTGGACTGGTAGTAGCGTTCCTGCATGGCAGGGGTAATTTTGTCGTAGGGCTGGGTCACGGCTTGCTGGACCGGCACGCGTTCAGGGTCGTACCGCCAAGCTCGGAATGGGGAAAGGACTGCCATAAAGGGAACGCAGAATTGTAGCAGGGACGGTCCGGCCCCGGCCCAAAGAAGCGAACGGAGGGAAAGGATGCCCAGAGTCAAAAGCCACCTTCTAATCCAGTGCCGAATCTGGAAGGTTGCGTCCGAAAAAGGGACAACACTTTTTCGAGATTATGCTACTATGCGGTTCAGCAGAGCTTGTTGTGGCCCGCCTTGGGATGCGGGTCGCCTCCCTTCACGGCGCGGATTTAGTGGGGCCTATGTTGTACCGCAAACAGTTCTCGGCTCGCGTCTCCTGTGCTGTTCTTCTGGTGTTTGCTGTGTGCGGCACCCTCCCGCTTCTCGCCCAAAATTCGACTGAGGACGTCCACATCCAGCCCCGCGTCCAGCCACCGGCTCCGAAAGAGCCCGACCTGGATCCGGCGCTCAAGACCCACACCAAGCCCTTCAAAGTAGCCGTGGACATGGTCCTGGTACCGGTTACTATCACTGATCCCTTGAACCGGTTCGTAACCGGCCTTGATCGCCAGAACTTCAATCTTTTCGAAGGCAAAGACCAGCAGGAGATCAAGACTTTCTCCAGCGAAGACGCTCCGGTTTCCATTGGCGTGGTCTTTGACATGAGCGGAAGCATGAGCAGCAAGATCGTGCGCGCCCGCGAGGCGGTGATGGAGTTCTTCAAGACCGCCAACCCGCAGGACGAGTTCTTCCTGATCGCCTTCGCCGATAAACCGGAGGAAATCGCCGATTTCACCAGTTCGGTGGATGACATTCAGGGCCGGCTCGCCTATACCATGCCCAAGGGCCGCACGGCGCTGCTGGACGCCATTTACCTCGGCGTTAGCAAAATGCGGCAGGCCAAGTATCCGAAGAAGGCTATGCTGATCATCTCCGACGGCGGCGACAACCATAGCCGCTACACCGAAGGCGAGATCCGTTCCCTGGTCAAAGAGGCTGACATTCTCATCTACGCCATCGGCATCTACGATCATTATTTCCGGACCGAAGAAGAGCGGCTGGGACCTAACCTGCTCAACGATGTCACCGAACTGACCGGTGGCCGGGCTTTTACCATTGATAACCCGAACGACCTGGCGGACGTTTCCACAAAAATTGGGATCGAGTTGCGCAACCAATATGTCCTCGGATACCGTCCAAAAAACCCAGTGCGCGACGGCAAATGGCGTAAAATAAGAGTGAAGGTCTCACCGCCAAGAGGATTGCCGCCGCTCAAGGTCTACGCCAAGACGGGTTACTATGCGCCGACGGAATAACGTTCGTCTACTGATCTTCTTCTTTTTCTTCCTGACAACGCTGTTCCTGGCTAACTCTCAAGCGCAAAGCGGAGCCCCGAACCAGTCGCCTCCGGCTCCGGTTGCTGGTTCCCAATCGCCTGCGAATTCCCCCTCGGCACCGTCCGGCAGCGAGCCTCCGCCAGGCTCCACGGGGCAGGTCGTCGCTCCGAATGCCGGACAGAATCCGGATTCCACCGACAGCGGCGTCTTCGTTTTCCGCAAGGATGTTGAAGAAGTCGTGCTGCACGCCACGGTCGTCGATGACAAGCAACGCATCATCACCAGCCTCGCGAAGGGCGATTTCAACGTCTACGAGGACGGGCATCTCCAAACCATCACCTCGTTCCGCCAGGAAGACATCCCCGTCGCCATGGGCATCGTGGTCGACAACTCTGGTTCCATGCGCGAGAAGCGTCAAAAGGTGAACGCAGCGGCCCTGAATCTGGTGCGCTCGTCGAATCCCAATGACGAGGTGTTCATCGTCAATTTCAACGACGAGTACTACCTTGACCAGGATTTCACTTCCAACATCAACAAGCTGAAAGAGGGACTGGAAAAAATCGAGGCTCGCGGCGGCACGGCGCTTTACGATGCGGTCGTAGCCTCCGCCGACCACCTGAAAAGAGAAGCGAGGCGCGAAAAGAAAGTCATTTTTGTGGTTACGGACGGAGACGACAACGAGAGCGCAGAAACTCTGGAGCAGGCGGTACGGCGTCTGCAGGTGGACGGCGGACCAACGGTTTACGCCATTGGCATCCTGGAGAAGGAAGAGCACCCGAAGCACGCTAAACGTGCTTTGCAAATCATGTCCGAGAGAACTGGCGGTCTCGCTTTCTTCCCCAAAACGCTGGACGAAGTTGACGGCATCAGCCGCACGGTGGCCCACGACATTCGCACCCAGTACATCATTGGATACAAACCGACGACGCCGAAAAACCAGGGCGGATATCGTGAAGTGAAAGTGGATGCCCATTCGCACAGCGGCAAACTCACCGTCCGCACGAAAAGCGGCTATTACGCTGGACCCGAGCCCCCTTCAGGGGCGCAGTAGAGTCCTGCTGTGAATTGTCATCCCGAGCGAAGCGAGGGATCTGCAACTCGCGGCGAAACTGCAGATCCCTCGCTATGCTCGGGATGACAAGGTTTGAATAGCCAATTCCTTGCATTGACGCTTCCCCTTCCCGTTCCTTACTCTGTAGAGTGGCCACATCGACAACCCGCTCCTGCCTGCGCCTTAGCGACGATATTTCGAAGCTCGTCGGCGAAACGCCGATGCTGCAAATGAAGAAGCTGGCTCCCCCGGGGGCGGCCGACATTTTCGCCAAGCTCGAATACATGAATCCAGGCGGCAGCGTGAAAGACCGCGCCGCCATTGGCTTGATCGCGCGCGCCGAGAGCGAAGGCAAGCTCAAGCCGGGAGGTACGGTCATCGAAGCCACCGCCGGAAACACCGGCATCGGCCTCGCTTTGATCAGCGTGAGTCGCGGCTACAAAGTACGGCTGTTCGTCCCGGAAAAATTTTCGGAGGAAAAGGTCATCATCATGCGGGCCCTCGGCGCCGAGGTGACCCGCACCCCGGAAGCCGAGGGCATGCAAGG
>JBEKWL010000031.1:0-25511 GCA_049513095.1 Terriglobales bacterium | reverse complement strand
AAGCGAATCCTGGAGGTATTTGGTCAGTGGAAGGCGCCAGCGAATTTCAAGATCGAGTTCTTCGTGGTTCGTGTGGGCGATTGGGGCGGGCACTTGCTGGTGGACTGCGACGATCCGCTGACTGTTCACAAGTTTTGTTCGATGCTCCCGGCATTTACGATGGAGGCACGCCCGGTAATTGCGGTCGCGGACGCAGTCCGAGCGGAACTCGAAGTGATGGCCTGGCGCGACGGGCTGACGAGCAAGTGACGGGAACGGTTACTGCCCCACTCAAGCCAACACACGGCTTGAGTGGGCCACCCGCCAGTAACTATCCTCTTCAACAGCGCAAACCAAAATAAAAAAGTGTAAAACGTGAAGCGGAAGCGCGGCCCTCGTCCCTGTGCGAGGTTCGCGCCGTATAATTATCAGTTCCTCATAACAGGAGATCCGATCATGGCCACTCTTACCGAACCCGCCGCCCCGACCCAAGTAAAAACCCGCATTGAATCCGACAGCATGGGGAAAATCGAAGTCCCCTCCAACGTTTATTGGGGAGCACAGACGCAGCGCTCGCTGCTGCATTTTGCTATTGGGCGCGACGTCATGCCTCCGGAGCTGATTCGGGCGTTTGGCACGCTTAAGAAGGCTTGCGCGCTGGTGAATCAGGACCTGGGCAAACTGCCTGCCGACAAGGCTAAGCTCATCGTCGAAGCCGCCGACGAAGTCATCGCCGGCAAGCTGAATGACCAGTTTCCGCTGCGCATTTGGCAGACCGGCAGCGGCACGCAGACCAACATGAACGTGAATGAGGTCATCTCGAATCGCGCCATTGAAATTTCGGGCGGGGAGATGGGATCGAAGAAGCCGGTGCATCCGAACGATCACGTCAACATGTCGCAGTCGTCGAACGACACGTTTCCGGCGGCGATGCACATCGCGGCGGCGGAGCGGGTGAAGAACGCTTTGATTCCGGCGATCAGGACGGTGCGCGATGCGATTGCGGCCAAGGCTAAGGAATTTGACGGCATCGTGAAGATTGGCCGCACCCATCTGCAGGATGCCGTGCCTTTGACCATTGGACAGGAAATGGGCGGCTGGGCCAGTTTGCTCGATCGCGACATCAAGCGACTGGAGCAGGCGCTCGATGGGCTTTACGATCTGGCTATCGGCGGGACCGCGGTGGGCACGGGGCTGAATACGCATCCGGAATTTGCCGAGCGGGCCGCCAAGAAGATCGCCGAACTGACGGGACTTCCCTTCCGCTCCCATCCCAACAAGTTCGCGGCGCTTTCGGCGCACGATGAGATTGTGTTTGCTCAGGGCGCTATGGAAACTCTGGCCGCTTCGTTCATGAAGATCTCTAACGATATTCGCTGGCTGGCTTCCGGTCCGCGGTGCGGGCTGGGCGAGCTGGTGATTCCGGAGAATGAGCCGGGATCGTCGATCATGCCGGGCAAGGTCAACCCTACGCAATGCGAAGCGATGACGATGGTCTGCGTGCAGGTGCACGGGGCCACGGCTGCGGTGGGATTTGCCGGATCGCAGGGCAACTTTGAGCTCAACGTGTTCAAGCCGGTGATGATCTACAACTTCCTCCACTCGGTCACGCTGATCACCGACGCCTGCCACGGCTACGTGGAGTACATGCTCAAGGGCATTGAAGTCGATCGCGCCAAGGTGGACTGGTACGTGAAGAATTCGCTGATGCTGGTCACGGCGCTTGCTCCGAAGGTGGGATACGACAAGGCGGCGCAGATTGCGCACGTGGCGCACGTCGAGCACTCGAGCCTGCGCGAGGCGGCGTTGAAACTGAAACATTTGACGGGTGAGGAATTTGATCAGCTGGTCAAGCCGGAGAAGATGACGCATCCATAGAGATTGTGTGGTGACGGGGCTCCGCGTCGTCCTGGCGGGGCAAAGCCCCGCCACCACGCGGTCGCTTTGCTACTTTGGCGTCGCGGTGACTGGCACCGGCGCATTTTTCGGCGTGCTCAGGTAGCCGGTGATCTTGTTCTTGTCCACCGTCCAGACCACGAGTTCATACAGCATGTGATCGCGTCCGGTGTAGAACTGTACCGGCTCGTTCTGGTTCTTGTCTTTTTTCTCGATGGTTTTGTCGTCGGCGCTGACGTCCAGCGAGTACTTGCCGTGTTTGGGATCGGTCTTCTTGAGCTGCAAGGCCACGGTCGAGAATGCCTGCGGCTTGGCTCCCTTCAACAGGGTGAACTCATAGTACTGGCGGTCGCCCTTGTGTTTGAGGGCTTCCAGGTCGTTGCGCGTGTTGGCGATCAGTCCACTCTGCACATTGAGATCGCCCATGGTGCTCTGCAGCTTCGCGATGGTCGCCTCGAGCGAGGCCTTGGTGGCAGCCACATCGGTCTTCACGCCGCCGACGTCGGTCTTCACGGAGCCCACTTCTCCGGAAACGGCGCTCACATCTTTCTTCTCTTGTTCCGCCTGTGCTGCAATGCTCGCGGCTGCGGCTTGCTGCTGACGCTGCAACTCGCCAGCACGCGTCGCCAATTCTTTCTTGGTCATGCCCAACTGGTGGGCCAGGGTCTCAGAATCGGCTTCGGCGGATTGCATGCGCTTGGTCAGATCGGCAGTTTGTTTTTGGCTGGCGGCTTGATCTTGTGTGACCTTTTCGAGCTTGCCGTGCTGGTCGTAAATGAAAAACGCCGATGCGCCGGCATAGGCAACGGCCAGCACGATAAGGATCCATTTGCCGACACCGCTCTGCGGCTCAGGGTGGTAGACGGTCGGTTGCTCGCCTTCAGACATAAGGGGGTCTCCGGTTGAATGTGGACTGTAGAGCCTATTGTTTGTGAGATACGGGTTGCTGTCAATTGCGTTTCAGGTTCTTGGCCGGACGCAACACCCCAGTCTCGAAATACGCGAAACGAAGGCCACCCGCTCGAATGCAGTCGCGAAGAGCCGGGATGCGATCGTCATTGGGGGAATGTTGGGGGAACGGCCCAGTGGGGTGGGGCACTCGCGGCCTGCTAAGGTTAATTCCGGTATATACTGAACCGTTTTCGGCGATCAAGTTTATGCGCCCAGCGCGCCAGAAAGGCAACAGACTATGGCTTCTCCCGCAGTGGCTTTTGCCCGCAAGAATCAGCCGCGTTTTCTCGACGAGCTGAAGAACCTTCTCCGCATCCCCAGCGTCAGCACGCTCGATGAACACAAAGGCGACGTGCTGAAGGCGGCAGAATTTGTGGCCGCTGAGCTGCGCCGCATTGGGATGGACAACGTCGAGATCATCCCGACCAAGGGGCATCCGCTGCTCTACGCCGACTGGCTGCATGCGCACGGCAAGCCGACGGTGCTGATGTATGCGCACTACGACGTGCAGCCGCCCGATCCTTTGGACGAATGGCACACGCCGCCGTTTGAACCGACCGAACGCAATAACAACATTTACGCGCGCGGCGCGGTCGACGACAAAGGGCAGCTCTGGATGGAAGTGAAGGCGCTCGAGTCCCTGATGCAGGCGCATGGGGGCAAGCTGCCGATCAACGTCAAGATTATTTTTGAAGGGGAGGAAGAAGTGGGCGGCGAAGCGATTGCCGAGTACGTCCGCAAACAGAAGGCGAAGCTGAAATCGGATTTCGCGCTGGTCTGCGATACGGAATTGTTTGCGCCCGACCTGCCTACCCTTTGCGTCGGCCTGCGGGGCCTGGTGTACACCGAGATTGAGGCGGTCGGGGCGAAGACCGATCTGCACTCCGGCATCTATGGGGGCGCGGCGCCGAATCCACTGTTTGCGCTGATTGAGATCATCAGCAAGCTGAAAGATGCGAAGGGGAAGGTGCTGATTCCGGGCTTTTACAAGAACGTCAAAGTGCCCAGCAAAGATGAGCTGAAGGCTTGGAAGCGGCTGCCGTTCAACGAAGAACATTATCGCAAAACGGAAGTCGGCTCGAAGGTGTTGACCGGCGAGCCGGGATATTCGGTGCTGTACCGTACGTGGGCGCGTCCGACGCTGGAGGTGCACGGCATGCCGGGTGGATTTGTGACTCAGGGGGCGAAGACGGTGATTCCGGCGAAGGCGTCGGCCAAGGTTTCCATGCGCCTGGTGCCGAACCAGGATCCGGATGACATCCTCAAGCGTTACACGGCGTTCGTCAAGAAACTCACGCCCAAGGGGATCGACATCAAGATCAAGGTTTGGAGCAAGGGTCCCGCAGGCGTGGTTGGCACCGACAACCGGTTCATCAAAGCGGCGACTGAGGCGCTGCATGACACGTTTAAGAAGGAGACTGTGTTTATTCGCTCCGGCGGGTCGATTCCGATCGTGACCGATTTCCAGGACGTGCTGAAGATTCCATCGGTCATGATGGGTTTTGGGCTTCCCGACGACAACCTGCACGCTCCGAACGAGAAATTTCATATCCCGAATTTCCATCACGGGATTGAAACGATTTGTTTGTTCTTTGAAAAGCTGGGGTAGAGCGGAGCTGGCTCCAGGACGCGTTCGGGAAGTGGTCGAACTCTGTTTGGCATGACCCTCGATTCCCGCTCGATGCGGTTTGCCTGGAACCCGGCCAGTGACTCGCCAATCGCGCGCCTTCAGGTAAAATATAAGGTTGAGGTTGCGCGTCATGCGCACGCGGATTTTCGCGTCGTCCGATTTTGAGCTTTTCCAGTTCAATTCTGAAACAAAGGCGGTTTGATGCCATTAAAGGTAACTCCCAAGAAACAAGCGGCTGAAGATCCAAGACACACACAGGCGGTGCAGAACTACGAGTCGGGGCTTCGCGCGTTGCAGGAGCGCAAGTTCGAGAAAGCCAAAGGCCACCTGCAGAAAGTACTGAGCGGACCTGACAAATCGCTGGTCGACCGGGCCCAGGTGCATATCGTCACCTGCGACAATCATCTGAAAGAACCCACGTTGCAGTTCAAAACGACGGAAGAGCATTACGACTACGCAGTGTGGCTGATCAACTCGGGTGACTACGTGGCGGCGCGCGAGCACCTCGACAAGCTATTGAAGCAGCAGCCCAAGGCCGACTACGTTCTGTACGGGCTGGCCGCGTTGCATTGCCTGACCGGTCACGTCGAGGAATCGCTCAAGACGCTCAACGATGCGATTGAGGCAAAACCGGCGCTGCGCTTCCAGGCGCGGAATGATGGCGACTTCCAGAATCTGGCGGAAGATCCGCGCTTCACCGAACTGCTTTATCCGGATCCGGGCGCCGAATCGGAGCCGCAGGAAGAACAGGACGAGCTAGGCCGTCTTTTCGAGCCCAGAGGCTAATACGTACCATCTGCTCTCAGCTACTCGCTTCTAGCTAGCAGCCAGAAGGCAGTAGCTGCCATCGAGGCGGTATGCTCCCCCAAATGCGCACGAACTCATCCGAAACCGGCAAGGCTGGCCCCGAACTGCGCGTGGTCGCAATTGGCGGCGGCACCGGCCTCTCCACGCTGCTGAAGGGGCTGAAGCGCTACGTCATGACGCCGGCGCTGGCCATCTCCGGTCAGCCAACCATTCACGAACTGAGTGGCGTGGTGACGGTGAGCGACGATGGCGGATCGAGCGGCCGCCTGCGCAAAGAATTCAATATGCTTCCGCCGGGCGATGTGCGCAATTGCATCGTCGCGCTCTCCGAAGACGAAGCCCTGCTCTCGAGGCTGTTCCAGCATCGCTTTCAGAAGGGCTCCGGGCTGGAAGGCCACAGCTTCGGAAATCTTTTTCTGGCGGCGCTGACTTCGATCACCGGAGACTTCGCGGAGGCGGTGCGGCTGTCCTCGGAAATTCTGCTGACGCGCGGGCATATCTATCCGGCAACCATGGCGAGCGTGGAATTGGAAGCGTTACTGGAAGACGGAACGCGGGTGCGCGGCGAGACGAAGATCACGGCGAGCAAAGGCAAGATTCGAGAACTGGTTCTGGTGCCTCCCGACGTCGAGCCGCTTCCCCAGACGCTGGAAGCAATCGCGAGCGCCGACCTGATCACGATCGGTCCGGGATCGCTCTTCACCAGCCTGATTCCGAACTTACTGGTGCGCGGAATTCCCGAGGCGATTCTTGAATCCAATGCCGTCAAGGTATTCGTTTGCAATTTGATGACGCAGGTAAATGAAAGTCTTAGTTTAACAGCGGCGGACCACATCCGGGCACTCAATGACCATGCCGGCGTGCAGTTGTTCGACTACACCCTGATCAATCGCAAGACGGCGTCGCCAGAGATGAAGGCCAAGTACGCTCTGGAGGGAGCTTCGCAGATCGTAGTCGATCTGGAAGCGATCGAGGCGCTGGGCGTGTGCCCGGTGCTGGGAGATTATCTGGAGGAGGGCGAGGTGGCTCGGCACGCTGCCGATCGGGTGGCGCACGACCTGATGGCGCTGATGGCGCAAGCGCCGGATCGGCAGACGATCCGTAGTTGATTGGTGGAGCGACGGGCGTCTCGCCCGTCCAGTTGGGCGGCCGGCTCTCCCTCGGCGAGATAGGATGGACAGCGGTAACTGAGACGCGGCACGCCGCGTCTCTACGGTGGGATTCGCGGTATATTGGCTGAGCATGGCTAAAGCACCGGAGAGCAAGGCGAAATCTTCCCCACCAATTCCGCAGCGCCCGCGTATCGCCATCGCGATCATGGCAGCGGGCAAGGGTACACGACTCAAATCGAAACACCCCAAGGTTCTGCACGAAATCGGCGGCAAGCCTATTCTGGCGCATGTGATTGCTACGGCGGAAAAGGTCGTGCCTGCGCAAGACATCTTTGTGATCATCGGCCATGAGGCGGAGCGGGTGCGTGAGGCGGTTGCGGGCGCGGGCGTGAACTTCGTGCTGCAAGCCGAACAGCGCGGCACCGGACACGCGCTCATGGTGGCGCGCGAAGCGCTCTCGGGCAACACCTACGACCAGGTCATCGTGCTATCCGGGGACGCTCCGATGATTACCGCCAAAACCATTCGGACGCTCAGCGAGTTCCACCGCGCTCAGAAAGCGGCCATGACTTTGCTCAGCGCCGATCTCGACAATCCTTACGGATATGGTCGGGTGATTCGCAAAGGCGCGCGGGTTCTGGCAATTGTCGAAGAAAAGTCCGCGACCGCGCGGCAGAAGAAAATTCGCGAGATCAATTCCGGATTCTATGCCTTCGATGGGCCCGCCTTATACGAGTACATCGGCAGTCTTTCCACCGCGAACGCGCACGGTGAGTACTACCTCACGGACATGGCGGAAGTGTTTCAGCGGGGGCACAAGAAGGTGGTCGCGCTCAAGACCTCCGATGCGGGCGAAGTGCTGGGCAGCAACACGCGAGCGGAGATGATGATGCTGGATGCGCGGCTGCGCCTGGCAAAGTGCCGGGAACTTCTGGAGGCAGGCGTAACGGTCTTTTACCCGCACACTTGCGTGATCGACAGCGACGTGGAAGTTGGCGCGGACACGGTGATTGAGCCCTTCGTGCAGTTGCTGGGCAAGACAAAGATTGGCGAGGATTGCCGCGTCCGTTCTTACAGCGTGATCCGGAATTCAGTGCTCGGCGATCGCGTCACGGTGAGGCCAGGGACGATCATGGAAGACTCGCGGGTGGGCGCGGGGGCTGTGCTTGGACCGTACACTCATATGCGGCCGGGCAGCGAGGTGGGCGAAGGCGCCCACTTGGGGAACTTCGTCGAGACGAAGAAAATCAAACTGGGCAAGGGTTCGAAGGCGAACCACCTCAGCTACCTGGGCGACGCGGAAATCGGAGAAGGCGTGAACGTCGGCGCGGGCACCATCACCTGCAATTACGACGGCGTGAACAAGCACAAGACGGTCATCGAAGATGGCGCGTTCATCGGCAGCGACTCGACGCTGGTCGCGCCGGTAAAGATTGGACGGGGAGCCTATGTCGGGGCCGCGAGCTGCATCACGGAAGATGTGCCGGCGGATGCGCTGGCGCTCGGGCGTTCGCGACAGAGCGTGAAAGAGGGCTGGGCACGGGAGAAGCGCGAAGCAGAGAAAGAAAAGCGTCATTAGTGGAGTTAGTGTGGCGACGGGGCTCTGCCCCGTCCTGGCGGGGCAAAGCCCCGCCACCACACAATCCGTCCCTCAACTTTGGAATACACTAGAGCCGAAGCGAAATTATGACGAACACGCCTACAACTCAGGAAGTATCTCCGGTCCGCTACGACGTCTCCCTGCTGACTGCCGAAGATTTTTATTTGTTCAACGAAGGCAGCCACTATCGCATTTACGACAAAATGGGTGCACACCTGGTGGAGCGGAACGGGACCACGGGCACCGTCTTTAGCGTCTGGGCTCCGAACGCACGGCATGTGTCAGTGATCGGAGACTTCAATGGCTGGAACCCGCAGTCCCATCTCCTGCAGTCTCGCGGTTCGTCGGGAATCTGGGAAGGTTTCATCCCCGGCATCGAAAAGGGCAGGTTGTACAAGTTCCACATCGACTCTACCCAACTCGGTTACCAGATTGAAAAGACGGATCCGGTGGGACTTTTCACGGAGAAGCCGCCGCGCACGGCTTCTGTCGTCTGGGATCTCGACTACACCTGGGCTGACGCTGCCTTTCTGAAGAAACGCGCAGCCGTAAACTCGCTGCACGCGCCTATGTCCATATATGAGGTTCACCTCGGCTCCTGGATGCGCGTCCCCGAAGAGCAAAACCGTTCGCTCAGCTACCGCGAGATCGCGCCCCGCCTGGCCGATCACGTCAATAAGCTCGGTTTCACCCACGTCGAACTGCTTCCTATCATGGAGCATCCTTTCTACGGTTCCTGGGGATATCAGACGACTGGCTACTTCTCTCCCACGTCGCGTTACGGCACGCCGCAGGATTTCATGTATTTTGTGGACTACCTGCACCAGCACGGCATCGCGGTCATTCTCGACTGGGTTCCGTCGCACTTCCCTTCCGACGGCCACGGGCTCGCCTTCTTCGACGGCACCCACCTGTTCGAGCACTCCGATTCACGGCAGGGCTTCCATCCCGATTGGAAGACGTTCATCTTCAACTACGGCCGCAGTGAAGTGTGCAGCTTCCTGATGTCGAGCGCCATGTTCTGGCTGGACAAATATCATGTCGACGGGCTGCGCGTGGACGCGGTCGCTTCCATGCTCTATCTCGACTACTCGCGCAAGCAGGGGGAATGGATTCCCAACAAGTACGGAGGACGCGAGAACCTGGAAGCCATCGACTTCCTGCGTCAATTCAACCTCGAGGCCTACAAAGAGCATCCTGACATTCAAACCTTCGCCGAAGAGTCGACCGCCTACGCCATGGTTTCGCGGCCCACCTATCTCGGTGGACTGGGGTTCGGGTTGAAGTGGGACATGGGCTGGATGCACGACACGCTCCAGTACTTTAGCCAAGATCCGATTCACCGCCAGTATCACCACAACAAACTGACCTTTCGCATGCTCTATTCGTTCCATGAGAATTTTGTCCTGCCCTTGAGCCACGACGAGGTGGTGCACGGGAAAGGTTCCCTGATCGGCAAAATGCCGGGCGACGAGTGGCAGAGATTTGCCAACCTGCGTTTGCTCCTGGCCTACATGTACGCCCAGCCCGGCAAGAAACTGCTGTTCATGGGCTGCGAGTTCGGGCAGGTTAGCGAGTGGTCGCACGATGGCAGCCTCGACTGGAACGTACTGGAATACCCGGTGCATCGTGGGCTCATGAACTGGGTCGAGCAGCTCAACCGCGTTTACCGCAGCGAATCTGCGCTGCACTGGTTCGATAACGATCCCCAAGGTTTTGAATGGGTGGACTGCAACGACGCGCCCATGAGCGTCGTCTCGCTGCTGCGCAAGGGCAAGGCCGACGAGAACCCTGTGCTCATCGCGTGCAATTTCACGCCTGTGCCCAGAGTGGGATACATGGTGGGCGTGCCGTCGGGCGGCTACTGGAAAGAACTTCTCAATAGCGACGGCCGCGAATACGGCGGCAGCGGCGTCGGCAACATGGGAGGCGCTGAAGCGCTGCCCGAAAAAACCCACGGCCGCCCCTATTCCCTGCGACTGACGTTGCCGCCGTTGGGGGCGCTGTTTCTGAAGAGGGCGTAGCCGGGGAGAGAATTGGTAATTTGTAATTTCAAATTTGTAATTTGAAACCTAAGGCCGATGGGTTTCAATTACAAATTACACAATTACCAATTTCTCCTTCGCTCCCGCTCTCATGCTAGACTCGCAAAAGGTCAAACACCTTTGCGGATGCGCATCCTCACCCGCTACATTCTGGGAGAAGTGGTCTCCCACGCCTTGATCGGCGCGGCCGTTTTCACCTTTGTTCTTTTCACCCGCGATCTCGGCCGCATCCTCGAACTCGTGGTGCGCAACAGCGCCCCGCTGCCCAGCGTTGCACAAATCTTTTTCTTCACCGTCCCGGTCGCGCTCACCTACACCATTCCCATGGGCGTGCTCGTCGGCATCCTCATCGGACTCAGCCGTCTGGCCGCGGACAGCGAAATCACTGCCATGCGCGCCAGTGGCTTGGGCGTATGGACCTTCCTGCGTGTGATCTCAATCTTCGTGGTGGTAGCATGGCTGCTCGCTCTCGGTAACAGTGTCTATCTCGCGCCTCGCTCGCTCGCCGCCCTGGGACAGCTCCAGGACAACCTCAAGTCTTCCCAGGCTTCTTTCGAAGTCCAGCCCCGTGTGTTTTACGAGGGCTTCCCGAAGATCATCCTCTACGTGCAGGACGCCAAGGCGATGTCTGGCGGAGCCCTGTGGAAAGGCGTGTTCCTCGCCGATCTGACGGACCCAGCCGCGCCGCGCATCACCCTGGCGCGCCAGGGCCTGCTCGTCAGTCAGGGGCCCGATACTCTGGACTTGCATCTCACCGACGGTTCCACACACGAAAGCGATCCCAAGAATCCGGACCAGTACCAGATCTCCAGCTTCCAGACCACTGACATCCCGATTCAGGTGCCCACGACACAAAGCAGTCAGGAACACGAACCCACATCACTCCATGAGCTCAAAATTGCCGACCTCCTGCGTATCGCACGGACCGCCGACCCCATCACCCGCCGCTGGCACCTGATCGAATACCATAACCGTCTCGCGCTACCGACCGCCTGCATCGTCCTGGCCCTGGTCGGTATTCCTCTAGGGCTCTCGTCGAAGAAAGGCGGCAAGTCCAGCGGATTTGTCCTGACCATTCTGCTGGTCTTTCTGTACTATTCGATTTCTGTGATTGGAGTGTCTTTGGCGCGCCAGGGACGCCTCTCTCCCGCCGCCGGGGTTTGGCTCGCCGACTTCGTGTTTCTTGCCGGAGGAGTTTTTCTGCTTTGGCAATCGGAACGCCGCCCGATTGAGCTGGCTTTGTTGCGCTCCTGGTTCAAGAGTTCGAGGCTTAAGGCTTCGGGCATCCCATCTTCGACGCCCACCCTGCCGGCGCCAGGTCTGCAACTGAACGGTGAGTCGTCCCGCCCGGCCCTTCGCGAAGGCACTGCCTTCCGCCGGCCCAGGCGCCGGCGCTTGTTCAATCTTCGTTTCCCAACCATCCTCGACGACTATGTGCTGCGGGGCTTTGTGCTCTACCTCGCCATGATCGTTGCCGCTTTCCTGATGCTGCTGTTGGTGTTCACCCTGTTCGAGTTGCTGGGCGACATCATGCGGAATCAGGTGTCGCCGCTCACCGTGGGCGAATACCTGGTCAACGTAACACCCTTCTTTCTTTACACCACCACGCCGCTCAGCATGCTGCTGGCGGTGCTGGTGACGTTCGGCCTGCTGCAGCGGTCGAATGAAATCACGGCGATCAAGGCCACCGGCATCAGCCTTTACCGCATCATCGTCCCGGTCCTGATGGCCTCCATGCTGGTCGCCGGCGTGCTGTTCCTGTCGGACCAGCTCTATCTCCCCTACACCAACAAGCGTCAGGACGCGCTGCGCAACCAAATCAAGGGCAAGCCCGCGCAAACCTACCTTCGTCCCGACCGCAAGTGGATCTTCGGCCAGCACTCGGATATCTACTATTATCAATTCTTCGATCCCGACCGCGATGTTTTCGGCGGCGTCTCGGTGTTCCAGTTCGACCCGCACACCTTCCAGATCACGCACCGCATCGCCGCCGACCGCGCGCATTGGTCGAGCTCCATGGGCCGGTGGGTTTACGAGGAAGGATGGGAGCGAAGCCTGAGCGGCTCCGCCATCGAGAGCTATCACAAGTTCGATGCCGCTACTTACCCCGAGCTTCCGGAAGCGCCCGCCTACTTCAAGAAGGAAATCAAACAATCGTCGGAGATGAGTTACGACGAACTACGCCGCTATATTTACGATCTCGAGCAGAGCGGCTTTGACGTGGTCCGCCTGCGCGTGCAACTGCAAAAGAAGATTGCCTACCCGCTGATCACGCTGGTGATGGCCGTGCTTGCCATTCCCTTCGCGCTTTCCGCCGGCAAGCGCTCCGCGGTCGCAGGGCTTGCGACCGCCATCGGGATCGGGGTTGTCTATTGGACGATCTCTGGCCTGTTCGAGGCAATGGGCAATTTGAGTCAGCTCCCGCCGGCGGTCGCTGCCTGGTCTCCAGACCTGGTCTTCGGTTGCATCGGAGGCTATCTGATTCTTCGAATGCCAACCTGAGCGGGATCGAGTGTGGAAGCGGGGCTTCGCCCCGTCCAAGCGGGGCGGAGCCCCGCTTCCACACAAGCTAGTGCACGGCCATGCCGCTTGGCGCTTCCGGGGCGATCACCGTGATCGGATTGAACATTGTTCCGCTCGTCGTACTCAGCGTGAAGCCCGTAATGTTGCTCGACGCGCTGTTCGACGTGTAGAGAAACTGGCCGGTGTTGTTTACGCTTGGGTGCAACGCCATCGACACCGGCAGCGTTCCGGTCGGTTGGTACGGTGTTGGTAGCGGAATCAACTCGCCAGACGTCGTGCCGATGCCAAATCCAAAAACCTGGTTCGAGTTTTCGCTCACTACATAGAGAAAATTGTTTGTCGGATCCGCCAGCATTTCAACCGGTTTGTTCCCCGCCGGCGAGGGCGGTACCTGGCAAGATAGCGTGGGACACGTTGTCAGGGGAAGCAACAGATGATCGGTCACATCCTGCGGCGAGCAGGGATCGTTGTTTGGGCTTGGCAGCCAGCACACCTGGAACGGATATATCGCTCCGCCCCCAACCCCCTGGCCCACATAAACAAACAGACCGCCGATGGCGTTTACATCCGCCGGCCTGGTATTGACCGCGAGCACCGAGATTGGATCGGCTGCGGCAACGGGATACGGCGAATTTGGTTGCTCGGCCAGTGTGCCGTCTGAGTTCACAGCATAAACGCTCACCGTATCGTCATTGGGCGTTGACGGGGAACTGCACCCGATCGTACAAAGGTCATAATTGTTGGTTACGAAGAGAAGTTCCTGGGCCGTGGTGGACCCTGGCGGGGTGAACTTAATAGCCGAGAGCGCGGTCGGAGTTTTGCTTAAGTAGAACGGACTTCCGCCAGCAGTTGTTCCACTTGCCAGTGTCAGAGTGGTCGAGCCTGGCTGCATGGCAAACACCGATATCGACGGACAGCCGTAATACTGCGGGTCACTCGGATTAAGCGTTCCAACCGCCGGGCAGTTCGTCGGCGAAGGAGACAGGCCCTGATCGATCACGAACAAGAACTGTCCTGCGGCGTCGCGCACCATCGCCACTGCGGTGTCCTCGCAGGTGGCAGGGGGAGTCGGCACGTTGGTACAGGTCCAATTTATCGCCTTCCCAGGCTGTGACAGGCTCCCATCCGAATTCACCGTATACGGGTAAATCGCAGGCGCAAAAGGATAATTAGTGGCAGGCGTACAGGAGGGACACGCAGGAGCACCCTGATCCAGAACGAACGCCACGTTGCCTGTCGGGTCGAGCAAAATGTCCACGGGCAGTCCGCACGGGTTGGTATTGGTGGGAATCGCAGGTGTAGGGCACGTGGTCGCATACGAATTGATCAGCGACAAGTTCCCATCATAAAGATCGACGCCAAAAGAAGCCACGTTGTTCCCAAGACCGTAGCTCCCCTGGACCAGCACATACAAAACTCCCGAGGGCCGGGACGAGGAACTGCCACAGTTGAGCAGAAGCACACTCAGGGCGCAAATGCCTACGAATACAACCGCTCCGCCTATTTTCTTCAACATCTACTCTCCCAAGGGGTCCCCTATCGGCGCGCTTTTCGCCGATTGGAGTAGTCAGCCGCTTCCCGTCGGCCGGCGATGCCCTGCCAGCCGTCACGGAGACTGAAGCTTGTGGCTGAAATATATTTGTTTATCAGGAACTGGCGGGAAGAGCAAATCTTAAAGAGCAAACCCGGAAGCAGCCGGAATCCGGATTTCAATCTCTAACCCACCCTCTTTGCGGTTGGATGCACGAAGTTGACCGCCATGTAGCCTGATGGCCCGGTCCGCGATCGACAGGCCCAGACCCGCCCCTCCGGTCTGGCGGTTGCGGGCATCGTCCAGTCGATAAAAGGGCTCAAATATCTTTGGCAACGCTTCTTCTGGAACGCCGGGACCGGAATCAAGCACGCGAACGACAATTTCTCCTTCTTTGCCATTCGGCGCCTGCTGCCGCTCCAGTCGTACCTCCACCGTCGTACCTTCGGCAGTATACCGCGTGGCGTTCCTCACCGCGTTCTCCACCGCGCTGCGGAGCAGGTCTGGGTCGGCTTCCACCAGAAATTCGTCATATTTGTTTTCACCCGTATCCGTGGCATCGGCCGGCGTGGTTACGCGGCAGCGCCGCCCCGGAGTTTCGTACTCGGCGTCGTGCGCCACCTGCTCGACCAACTCACGCAGTGACAACCTGGTCTTTCGCAGGCCGTCGGTGCCCGACTCCAGCCGCGAAATGGTTAGCAGGCGCTGGATCAGTTGATTCAGCCGGTCGGCCTCCAGTTCGATCCGGTTCAGCGCAATGTCAAGTTCGGGCGCGACTTCCGGCGTGGCCCGCTGCCGCGCCAGCCCGAGCGCCACACTCAGCCTGGCCAGCGGAGATCGCAGTTCATGCGAAACATCCTTCAGCAGCCGCGATTGCGAATCCACCAGCCGCTCGATCCGTTCGGCCATGCGGTCAAAATCGCGCATCAACTCCGTGAGTTCGTCGCGTCGGCCACCCGACGGTGCGCCCGCGCGCGCGCTCAAGTCGCCCGCTGCCAAGCTCTGTGCCGCCTTGCGCAAACGCGTCACCGGACTGGTCACCGACCATGACAGGAGGTAGCACACCAGTCCCGACAAAATTACCGCGATGCCCAGCAAAGGAATGTCATTCGGTCCGAAAAATGCCCTCGGTCCCGGCGGCAGCTCCAACACCAGCGTGTACCGTTTTCCATCCAGCGTCAGAGCCTGCCGCAGGATGCGGTCGGGCAACAGATTGTCCATCCAACTATGGTGACGGGGTAATCCGCCGCGCGGATGTCCACCTTGCGACGACCCAATCGGTGGCGACCCAGTTGGCGACGATGCGCTCTGAGATGGTCCGCCCTGAGCTGGGCCGCCCTCCCGTGAATCCTCGATCCAGGATGGCACATGCCGACCAGAGAGTTCGTGGCCCGCGGGATCGAAGACGAAGGCCCGCACGTGCTGCGTGCGAAAAAGTTCTTCCAGATAGTCGTGGACGCCGCGTTGTCCACCAGTTTGGTAGGCATTCACCGCCTCCGCCAAGGTTTGCGGCGCCTGGTTCTCGATTCCATGCCGGGTCGGACGCAGGGCAATGGTCACCACAATCGCTAACACCAACGACAGCGCCAGAGCTGCCCAGAACGACAGGAAGATCTTCAGGAAAAGGCTTTTCATTTCTTCGGCTTCGCCGCCGGCCGCGCAAACATGTACCCCACTCCTCGAATCGTCTTGATGTGGTCTCCGTCTTCCTCGGAGTCGCCTAACTTCCGCCGCACTTTGCTGACGTGCATGTCAATGCTGCGATCAAAGGGCATGAACTTCCGGCTGAGCACGGCATTCACCAACCGCTCCCGCGTCACCACTCGTCCCGCCTCACGCAGCAAAACTTCCAGCAGATTGAATTCCACCGAAGTCAGATCGACCGGTTGCCCCGCTCGCGACACACTGCGCGTCGCCGGATCCAGTTCCACGTCGCCCACGATTAGCACTTCCTGTACCGCGTCCGCCACCCTGCCGGGCTTGGTACGGCGCAGTATGGCGCGGATTCGCGCCACCAACTCCCGCGGGTTAAACGGTTTCGGAAGGTAATCGTCCGCTCCGATTTCCAATCCCACGATGCGATCCACGTCCTCGCCGCGCGCCGTTAACAGCAGCACCGGAATCTTCGACACGCTGCGAATCCGGCGCAGCACTTCGAAGCCATTAATCCCCGGCAGCATCACGTCCAGCACCACCAGCGCATACTCATTGGTCAGCGCCTGTTGCAGTCCCTGCTCGCCGTCGTGGACGGCCTTCAGGCTGAACCCTTCGGCCGTCAGGTACTCCTGCACCAGAGCGCATAATTCGACGTCGTCATCCACCACCAGTACGTGATCCATTCTCTTAATCATCTAACACCCTTGCTGGCCTCCACGTGGTAAAGATTTGTGATTACTGAAGCGCTGCTGGCTTCTAGCTACTAGCTTCTGGCAAACCGATTCAGCCAGCAGCCAGTAGCCGCCTTTACAAAACTTTACCCTGATTGACCGACTCTTTACCGAATCTTCTCGAGAATAGTGTTCTTATCTGCATAGACGTTCGGGTTCTCCCGGGCCCTATGAGATCAACAAGGTCAAAAGGAGATCCAATGAAATCGACTCATATTCGCATTCTCACCATCGGCGTTGCTGTGCTACTGGTGGCGGCAGCCGCGATTGCGGAAGGCAGGCACGGTTATGGCGGCCCCGGCGGCTTCCACCACATGCTCAAGCAGCTCGATCTGACCAGCGCGCAACAGGACCAGGTTAAGGCGATCTGGGCAAAAGAGAAGCCAACGCTGCAGCCGCTGATGCAGCAGATGCGCCAAAATCACAGCGCCATGAAAGCTCTGGAGGCTAGCGGACCGTTCGATGAAGCTAAGACGACCGCGCTCGCCACGCAAAACTCGCAGACCATGATCCAGTTCCAGGTGGAGCATGCTCGGATCAAGTCCGAAATAATGCAAATTCTGACCGCCGATCAGAAAGCCAAACTGGCTCAACTGGAGGCCAATCGCGAGGCACGCATGAGTAAGCACATGGCGCCTCCACCCGCGGATTAGCTATTGGTGTGGAGACGGGGCTTGCCGCGTCTCTACTAGAGTTTCTCTCCCCGGGTGGGAAGGGAACGCCAACCTCCTTTCCGCCCGGCTTTTTCACTTGTGGAGAAACCGATGGAACGTGCCGACCTGCTGTACTCGGGATTGTTCGCCGCGGGCATGCTGTCGCTGTGGACCGCGCTGCTGCTCACTGCCACCTTCGTTGCCCTCGCACCCTCGCTCGGAAAATCCGCACCCACCACTGCTACAATTTCATCTACAAAGCTTCATGGTGCCGAAGAAACTACGCCCGCTCGTTCCGTATCTGAAGCGTTACCGCGGTGGTCTCGTCTGGGGCGGGCTCTGCGTCTTATTCAATAACGGAATCTGGATACTGTTTCCGCAAGTTCTCCGCCGCGCCGTCAACGATCTGCACTCCGGGGTCACCCGCCAGAAGCTTCTCACCTATTCCCTGCTCATCATCGCCATCGCGCTGGCCAAGGGTATTTTCCAGTTTCTGACGCGCTGGGTGGTCATCGGAATCTCGCGCGATATCGAATTCGATCTGCGCAACGACCTGTTCGCGCACCTTGAGCGCCTCTCCTACTCCTACTACCAGCGCAATCGTACGGGCGACATTATGGCCCGCGCCACCAACGACCTGAACGCGGTCCGGATGCTGCTCGGCCCCGCCATCATGTACTCGGCCAACACCATCGTCTTCACCGCCGGCGCTCTCGGCTTCATGCTCGCCATCAGCCCCAAGCTGACCCTCTACGCTTTTCTGCCGCTGCCCATTGCCAGCATCGTCATACAGTATTTCGGCCGCCGCATTCACGAGCGCTTCGAACGCATCCAGGCCATGTTCTCGGACATCTCGGCCCGCGCCCAGGAAAATTTTTCTGGCGCCCGCGTCATCCGCGCCTACGTGCAGGAACAGGCCGAGATCGCCGCCTTCGAGGGCGCCAACCGGGAATACATACGCCGCAGCCTTGGCCTGGTCCGCCTGATGGGAATGCTCTGGCCCACACTGGAACTCATGCTCGGCGCTGCCGTTGTCATCGTGCTGTGGCTCGGCGGACGGCAAGTCCTCCTCGGAAAGATGTCCGTCGGCGATTTCGTCGCCTTCAACACTTACATGATGCAGCTCACCTGGCCGGTCATCGCGCTCGGATGGGTCATCAATATTTTCCAGCGCGGAACCGCATCCATGGTGCGCATCGAAGAAATCCTTTCGCAGAAGCCCGAGATCGCCGATGAAGAGATAATCGGGCCATCGGGTGATCGGGCCATCGGGTCATCGAAAGACCCGATCACTCGATCACCCGATCTTCTCGGTGAAATCGAATTCCGCAATCTCAACTTCGCCTACAACGGCGTCTCCGTGCTTAAGGACATCAACCTGCGCATTCCCGCCGGCTCCAGCCTCGCCATCGTGGGCCCCACTGGTTCCGGCAAGACGACGCTCGTCAACCTTATTCCACGCATCTACGACGCCGCGCCCGGCTCCGTCCTCCTCGACGGCCGCCCCGTTCGCCAATTCCCTCTCGACTCCCTGCGCCGCCACATCGGCTTCGTGCCGCAGGAAACATTCCTCTTCAGCGACACCATCCGCGAAAACATCGCCTTCGGAATGTCAGAGGAAGATTCGGACGAACCCGGCAACGCCACACTCGACCGGATCAAAGCCGCCGCCGAAGCCGCGAACATCGCCCAGGACATCGCCAGTTTCCCCGAAGGCTACAACACCATGGTCGGCGAACGGGGCATCACACTCTCCGGAGGCCAGAAGCAGCGCACCGCTATCGCCCGCGCTCTTCTCCGCAGCCCGCGCATCCTCATTCTCGATGATGCGCTCTCCAGCGTCGATACCCACACTGAAGACAAGATCCTCAACCATCTCCGCGAAATCATGCGCGGACGCACCACCATCTTCATCTCCCACCGTGTTTCCACCGTCCGCAACGCCGACTGCATCGCCGTCCTCCACCAGGGACGCATCGTGGAACAGGGCACCCACGACCAACTCATCGCCCGCAACGGTTATTACACCGATCTCTACAACAAGCAGTTGTTAGAAGAAGAACTAGCCGAAGTCTAGCCCGTGCGCGTGGGGCGGACCCTACCTTCGACTTCAGGGCAGGCCCGTCCGCCAGCCGCTGAGGCGAAACAGCCGTGAGCATGGTTACCGAAGTAACCGAACCGTTCATAATTATGTACCCCCGAGCGGAATATCTTGATCTGACGAGGAGAAGCATAGATAATGCTCTGAGTCCCCCAATAATTCTGTTGTGCCCGGAGTAACCATGCGACGTTCGCCATCGGCCTTGCTGTCCTTGTGCAATTCTTCGACGTTCAAACTTTTGATTACCATCCTCTGCATCCTGATCTTCACGACTCTAAGCTTCGCTGCCGCGCCTGACCGCATCACGAGCCCCGTCGTCTCCAGCCAGCTCATCAGGCTTTCGGCGGGCGTCCCGATGAGGGCGCAGCCGCAGTACGATCAGGGCCGAGTCGAGCCGTCGCTCAAGCTCAACTATATGACTCTGCTCACCGTGCCCTCGGCCAGCCAGCAGAAAGCGCTCGACCAACTTCTGGCGCAGCAGCAGGATCCCCACTCGCCGCTCTATCACAAGTGGCTCACCCCCGAGCAGTATGCCGACCGCTTCGGCCTCAGCCCCAACGACATTCAAAAGCTCACCACCTGGCTCCAGTCGCAGGGCTTCAGCGTTCACAGTGTGGCGCGCGGCCGCAATTGGATCGTCTTCAGCGGAACCGCCGCGCAGGCCGAGAACACCTTCCAGACCGAGATACACAACTTCGCGGTCGACGGAAAGGCGCGCTTCTCCAACACCACTCCGGCCTCGATTCCCGCCGCGCTCTCCGGCGTGGTGACCGGAATTCGCGGGCTGAGCAATTTTCCTTTGAAATCGCATCTCCAGCGCAGGAAGCCCGCCTACACTTTCCCCGGCTTTCCCGTTAGCTCGGATAATATCTTCCTCGCACCCGGTGACATCGAAACCATCTACGACATCGGCCCGCTTTACACAGCGGGCATCGACGGCACGGGACAGACAATGGCAGTCATGGGTCAGACCGACGTGTACCTCGACGACTTGGCTAACTTCCGCAGCGGTTTCGGACTTTCGGCGATCAGCCCCGGCTGCGCCACCAATTCCAGCGGCGTCATCACCGCTTGCGATGCCACCAACTTCAAGTACGTCCTGGTGGGCACCGACACGACGGGGCTACCCAATTCCATCCAGGACGATTTGATCGAAGCCGATGCCGATATCGAATTGTCGGGCGCAACAGCTCCAAATGCGCAAATCATCTATGTGAACGCTCCCGATCCCACTGGCGACGGCGTCTTCGATTCCGCGTACTACGCCATCGATAATATTGTGTCGCCGGTCATTGCTATGAGCTACGGGAATTGCGAACTTTTCGAGGCGCTCACCCCCGGCGGCCAGGGGACCATCAAACCAAACGAAGGGACCTTCGCTTCCGATGAAGCCGAACTGCAGCAGGCCAACAGCGAAGGCATCACATTCGTGAATTCGAGTGGTGACAGCGGCGCGGCCGGATGTGATCCGAACCCTACCGATCCGACACCGGCAACGCTGGCCACCGGCGGCCTGGCTGTGAGCTATCCCGCCAGCAGCCCCGAAGTCACTGGCGTTGGTGGGACTATGATTCCCTACAGCGAGTACACCGGCACGTATTGGAACACGAGCAACAACGCCAATGGCAATGGGGGCTCAGCCATTAAGTACATTCCCGAAGGCGCCTGGAACGACGCCTTTGAAATCGGCGCCTTCTGCGCCGCCAACCCCACCGATACGTTCTGCACTGACTATGGGGTCACGAACGCCCAGACGGCACAGGCAGAATTTGGCATAGGTTCCACCGGCGGCGGCCCCAGCAACTGCACCACACTCAACACCAGCGGAGACTGCACGGGCGGCTTTACGCAACCGTCGTGGCAAACCGTGACCATCCCCAGCCAGGCCAGTGCGCGCTTCGTGCCTGACGTCTCTTTGCTGGCTTCACCAAGCTTGCCCGGCTACATCTTTTGCACGCAATTGTCGGAGCTCTCCCCCGACACTGGCACCGGAAGCAGCTGTGCTCCCGGCGGCGCCAACGGCATTGTCAATGCACTCAGTCTCTTCCCCATTAGCAGTTTCGCCGGCGGCACGTCCGCCGCCGCGCAAATTTTTGGCGGCATGGTGGTCCTATTGAACCAGTACCTGGTGAAGAACGGAGTTCAAAGCGCGCCTGGCTTGGGCAATATCAACCCCAATCTGTATCAGATCGCGAGCGCCAATCCCGCCGCGTTTCACCAATTAACCTTCACCGATTATCCCGCTGCCGCCCCCACCCCGCTCAGCAATGAAGTCTATTGTTCGCCCGGCACTCCTGGGGTTCCGCCCGGATTGCCTCAGTGTCTTGCGGTGGCGCCGGCGACGGAGGGGCTTTTCGGCTACCTTTCCGCGAACGCCGATCACGCCACGGGATACAACCTAGTGACCGGCCTCGGCTCGGTCGATCTCAACGAACTCGCCACAGTATGGGAGAGCTCGAAGAGCGCATCCTCCATCACGATAACGGCCTTGCCGACAAGCATCTACCTGGGCCAAAGCGTAACTCTCACTGCGACGGTGTCTGCTTCGTCTCCCACTGGTCAGGTGAACTTCTTCAATAATGGCTCCGCGACCGCCTTTGGCACCGGTACCCTGAACAGCAGCGGTGTCGCCACTCTCTCCACAACCAGTCTCCCCGTAGGCACCGACGACGTTACCGCTACTTACGTCGGCGATGTCTACAACCAGCCATCCACAACCACCACGCCGGCAGTCGTGACTGTGGCCGCCCCCAGCTTCACCTGGACAACCACCAGCACCTCGCACACGGTCCTGGCGGGACAGACGACCCTCGCGTATAACTTCCTTGCAACACCCACCGCGCCGTCTGCATTCACCGCTCAGGTGACGTTTAGTTGCAGCTTCTCTCCCGCAGACACGACGCTGACGAACAGCAGTTGCACCTTCAATCCGCCGTCAATCGCGGCTGGAACGCCCTCCACCGGGACTCCGGTTTCAATGACCATAACGACCGCAGGCCCGAACACCGGCACGGGAGCAGAACTGCGCCGCCGAGCTGACAACCGCTCTCCGTGGCTCCCATGGACGCTGCCCATCGCGGGCGTGGTGATGCTGGGCCTAATGCGCGGGAAAGTAAGCAGGAAAGTATCGAAGCATTCGGCGATCGCCGTCCTGTGCTTCTCGCTCGCGCTTCTCGGGTTCATGGTCGCTTGCGGCGGAGGAAGCTCGTCGACGCTGCCAGTTAGCGTAACCGTCACTCCGGGAACAGCCGTAAATCTTTATGCCGACGAAGCGGGCAACGCTTGGCCCACGAGTGCAACCCAACAACAATTCTCAGCCACGGTCAACAACTCCAGCAATCAGACCGTGACCTGGGCGGTCACGGGCGGGAGCGCGAATGGGACGATTACTTCCGCCGGACTTTACACGTCGCCGGCAACCGTACCGAGCCCGGCGACGGTCACCGTGACGGCCACGTCGACAGCGGCGACGACGCCGGGATCGGGCACTGTCGACATCCTGACCCCGACTGGCAACGGGGCTTTGCCGGCGACGTACAAGGTTACCGTAACGGCGACCGAGGGCGGCGTTACTCCTGAGTCGCAGCAGGTGACGCTGGTCGTAGACTAGGGTACGTTTTTGTAGTTGGCTGATTTGTAATTTTGGGGCGCGGAGAGGTTCCGCGCCCCCTTTCTTTTGGTGCGCCCTGCATGCCGCAGGGCTGGAATCGAATCGCAGCATTCCCGCCGCTCAGCTTAAGGAGCGCCCTGAGTTCAATCGTCGTCCGGGTCGGTTGGCGGCGTTTTGTCATTGGGAAAGTATTGGGCGTTCAAAACCGACGGGATCGTCTGAAACTGCAACGGGGTCTGATTGAAATCGAAGCAATCGGAGAAGTCATCCGCCGCCGCATCCGCCATGGCGAATGCGTTCTCCTACACCTTCCTAAGCAGAGAGCTTGGACGGGTTGCCCTCCGAGAGTTTAGGATGGACGCGAAGCCCAGGCCGCCCGCGAAGAGCCGCGCACTCATTCGCAAGAAACGCGAATGAGTGGGGCGACCGAGTGTAGGCGGTCGGCGGCAGGGATACGATGAGGTGTCGATCACGCAGGACTGTGACTGGGATCACCAAAGAAGGCGCTCGTCCAGGTGTAGTTATACTTGGCTGAGGGCCGTCGAACGCGGCAGTGAGATTTCGCTTCGCGATAAAATTGGTGGCTGTTCGGTGGCGAACGCGAGGCCCCCCACACAAAAAGGAGCTTGACATGAAGCGATCTTCCCTTTTGTTCCCGGTAGCGATGCGCTTTGAAAATGTCTTACCGATGAGGTGGATTATGAAGCAACTGACTCTGCTCGCAGTTGTTCTGGTTCTTTTGGTTATCTCGGGATTCGCTCAACAACCGATCACCATCGGATTCACCGTCTCCAAGACCGGCGCCCTGAACGTTGATTCCCTGGAGCAATACCGCGGGTTTGAACTGTGGCGCGACCAAGTCAACGCTGCCGGCGGCATCAAGGCTGGCGGCAAGAGCTACAAAGTGCAGTTCGCTAGCTACGACGACGAATCCAACTCCAAGCGCGTGCAGCAGCTCTACAGCCGGATGATACTGGAGGACAAGGCGGACTTCCTGTTCAGTCCCTACTCGTCCCCGCTTACCGCCACCGCGGCCGTAGTGACGGAGCAGTACGGCAAGATCATGCTCACCACCGGCGCGGCCGAACCAAAAACCTACACTCTGGGCAACCAGGACCTGTTCCAGATGTTCGCGCCCGCTCCCGAATATCTGAAGGTGGCCCTCGACGCCCTTAAAGCCAAGGACCCCAAAGCCACTGTCGCCTTCGTCTACGAGGACTCCTCGTTCTCGGTAGCGGTGGTGACTCCAGCCAAGGCCTATGCGCAGCAGCTCGGGTTCGACGTAGTGTTCACCGAAGCCTATGCTCCCAATACCACCGACTTCAGCGCCATCATCGACAAGGTGATTGCGTCCAAGGCGACCGTGCTTCTGGGCGGCGGCCACTATGCCGACGGATCGACGCTGGCGCGGCAGCTCTACGGCCACAAAGTTCCTCTGAAGATGCTGACGTTGCTGGTGGCGCCAGACAGTCCGCAGTGGGTGGAACTGGGCGATGCGGCGCTGGGCGTCATGGTACCGTCACAGTGGGAACCGCAGTCGGCGTTTAAGGAGCAGTACGGGCCGAGCGGCACCGATTTCGCCAAGGCATATACCGCGAAATACAATGCGCCGCCCAGCTACGAGTCCGCCGGTGGCTACGGGTGCGGGCTCATCCTGCAGCGCGCCATCGAACAGACGGGCGGGGTCGACTCGGCCAAGGTGGCGCAGGCGTTGAACGCCACCGATGTCACAACCTTTTACGGGCGGACCAAGTTCTCGACCGCCGCCAACGAACACGGCTTGCAGGTGGGCCATTCCATGGTGCTGGCGCAATGGCAGAAGGACAAGTCCGGTAAACCGGTAAAGGAAGTTGTGTGGCCACTGGCAGGCAAGAGCGCCAACCTGATGTATCCGATCCACTGAGGGCGAGTTCCCCAATTGGTCACAGTTGTTATCCGGCGATTGTAATCCGTAGCGAAGCGAGGAATCTGCTGTTGTCGGTCCCAAGCAGACGCGGAATGTGAAAATCGGGCCATCGGGTGATCTGAATTTGATTTTTGAACCAGATCGCCCGATCACCCGATCTTGCCAACTCTGGGGATTGTAACGGGCGGAAATTGGCCATGCGGGAGTCGAAAGCCATAAAGGCGGAGAGTGAGTTATGTCGGGCGTCTTAGCTTCCATGATCGACGGCGTGCTCGTCGGAGCGGTGTACGGACTCGCGGCGATGGGCTTGAGCCTGATTTGGGGAGTGATGGATGTCATCAATCTCACTCACGGCGCCATGATCGCGCTGGGCATGTTCTGCATGTATCTGCTGTTCGCCGCAACGGGGATCAACGCATATGTGTTGCTGCTGCCCACCATCGGGGTCGGATTGCTGCTCGGACTCATCGTCTACTGGATGGCGGTGCACTGGGTGGTGGGCCGCTCCATGTTGATGAGCCTGCTCTCCACGTTCGCGGTGAACATGATGGTAATCGGCATCGGCACAGCGGTGTGGAGCACCAGTCCGTACAATGTCAACTTCGTTCTTCCCGGCATCACCATAGGAGCCTACACTTTCACGGGAAACCACATCGCTGCCGCCATCTCTGCGGTGGTCATCGCCCTGGCGCTGCAATTGTTCCTCTATCACACACGTACGGGCAAAGCCATCCGCGCCGTCGCCGATAACCGCGAAGCCGCCGAGTTGATGGGCATCTC